>NZ_JBYIQW010000047.1:0-59763 GCF_057707815.1 Actinacidiphila sp. bgisy160 | reverse complement strand
GCGCGTACCGGCCTACGCCGCGAAGTGCACCAGGGCCAGGGGGTCGGAGGTGGGCTGGGGGGAGCCGCCGGGGGGTTCGACGGTGATGCCCATGCCGGAGGCGCCGTCGACGGCGCCCTGGAGGAGGACGGCCTGGGTCGTGCCGGCGCCGGACGGCTTCGGCATGAGGCCCGCGGAACGCATCCGGCCGCCGTCGGCGTACCAGAGCTGGTAGACCCGGTCGCCGCTGAGCACCGGCATGCCGTGGGCGAAGAAGACCGCGCGGTCCTGACTGCGGGAGACCACGACCGTGCCGCTGGCGCCGCCGGCGAGCTTCGCGGAGGTTGTGACGGCGTCGGGCGCGGCCAGGACCCGGGAGATCTGCTCCGCCTGGGCCTGGGTCCGCCGGTTCTCCTGGCGCAGGTCGCCGAGCTGTTGCTGCTGCCAGACCGCGACCCCGCCCAGTGCCGCGGCCGCGGCGAGGCAGGCCGCCAGGGCGAAGCGGACGCGGCGTCGCGCGGGCTGCGAGGCACGGCGGCGCAGGGCGCGGGCCGCGGCGCGCGGTGGCTCGGGCACCGAAGGCGGCTCCTGCCGCACGTTGACGATGAGCCGCATGACGTCGTCCTTCATGCGGGGCGGGACGGGTTCGGTCGCGGCGAGCCCGAGGCGGGCGGCGGTCGCGGTCAGTTCGCGCACCTCCAGCGCGCAGGCCTCGCACTCCGCGAGGTGGCGTTCGAACTCCGCGCGCTCGTGCCGCGTCAGCGCGTCGACGGCGTAGGCGCCGGTGAGGGTGTGCAGCTCGGCCTCGGTGCTCACGCGGTCACCCCCAGGCAGTCGCGCAGCCGGATCAGCCCGTCGCGCAGCCGGGTCTTGACGGTGCCCAGCGGCAGCGACAGCAATTCGGCGACCTCCCGGTACGTCAGCCCCCGGTAGTAGGCGAGGGTCACCGACTGGTGCTGCGCCTCGGTGAGGGTGCGCATGCAGCGCCGCACATGTTCGGCCTCCAGCCGGGCCTCGACCTGCTCGGTGACGTCGTCGTAGGCGCGGGTGCGCTCCAGCAGCGCCGCCTTGTGCTCGCGGTCCGCCGCCGCGCTGGCGGACCGCACCCGGTCCACGGCCCTGCGGTGGGCCAGGGTCATCACCCAGGTCATCGCGCCGCCCCTCTCCGGCCGGAAGCGGGCGGCGGTGCGCCACACCTCCACCAGCACCTCCTGCGTCACCTCCTCCGACTGGGCGGGGTCCCTGAGCACTCCGCGCACCAGCCCGAGCACCGGTCCGCTCACGGCGTCGTACAGCCGGGCGAAGGCCTCCTGGTCGCCGCGTGCGACGGCGAGCAGCAGCTCCGAGAGGTCCGGCCCCTGCCGCGCGGGCCTGCCGAACCGCAGCGGTTCCCTCACCACACCTCCAGCGTTCGATTCCGTGTGTCGCGGACAAGTCTCGCGTCCGGCATTCGGCGCCGCGAGCGATTCGGATTGGTCCGTCGTACCGTGGCAGTCATGTCCGACACCACCTCAGCAGCAGTCCTGGGCACCGGGATCATGGGTGCCGCGATGGCCCGCAACCTCGTCAGGGCCGGCCTCGACGTCCGTGTGTGGAACCGTACGAAGGAGAAGGCCCAGCCGCTCGGCAAGGACGGCGCGCGCGTCGCCGGCACCCCCGCGGAGGCGGTGGACGGCGCCGACGTGGTGCTGACCGTCCTGTACGACGGGGATTCCGCCCTCGAGACCATGCGGCAGGCGGCGCCTGGCTTGCGGAAGGGCGCGGTGTGGGCGCAGGCCACCACCGCGGGCGTGGGCGCCCTCGGGGCGTTCGCGCAGTTCGCGCGCGAGCACGGCGTCGTCTTCCTGGACTCGCCCGTGCTGGGCACCAGGCAGCCCGCGGAGAACGGGCAACTGCTGGTGCTGGCCGCCGGGCCGCAGGAGGCCCGGCAGGCGGTGGCGCCGGTCTTCGACGCGATCGGCAGCCGCACCGTGTGGGTGGGGGAGGACGCGGCCGAGGGCGCGGCCAGCCGGCTCAAGCTGGTGATCAACAGCTGGGTGCTGACCGTCACCCACGGCACCGCAGAGGCCCTCGCGCTCGCGAAGGGCCTCGGCGTGGACCCGGCCGGCTTTCTCAAGGCCCTCTCCGGCGGCCCCCTCGACATGGGCTACCTGCAGGCGAAGGCGGCATCGATCCTGGCCGGCGACTTCAGCCCCAGCTTCGCCGTGCACACCGCGGAGAAGGACGCCCGCCTGATCGTGGAGGCGGGGGAGTCCGTGGGGGTCCGGCTCGACGTGGCCGCGGCCGGCGCCGAGCGCTTCCGCCGCGCGGCCGAGCTCGGGCACGGGGCGGAGGACATGGCGGCCTCGTACTTCGCGAGCTTCGAGAGGTGATCAACCGATGTGCGGGAAGAGGCTGGTGAAGGACGCCGCCGCCTCGGCGGCGTCCCGGCCGAAGGGGGCGTCCAGGTCCCAGATGAGGAAGAGCAAGAAGGCGATCAGGGCGCTGTAGAGCCCGGCGAGGACGAGTTCGCGCCGGGAGCGCCGGATCTGCAGGCCGAAGATCAGTCCCACCGCGACGAGAGCGCCGGCGACCAGGCCGAACCACACTACTCCCGGCATGGTCGGCCCGGCGTGCTCGCCGCGTGCGGTGCGCGCGTCGTCGGCGGCCGCGACCTGGTCGACGACCGGCTGGTACGCCTGGTTGGCCGGCGGGGTGCGCGGTTCGAAGCCGGTCACGTCGCGGCGCAGCTTGTCGAGGAGTTCCGTGCCACGCCGGGTGTTCTCCCCGTGGTCGATCATGTGGGGGAGTTCGGTGTGCGCGACGTAGGAGACGTACGCGTCCACGTCGGCGCGCACCCGGTCGCGGACGGCGGCCGGGTAGACCTGGACCCGCTGCCGTACCTCGTGCAGGGCCTGGGTCTCGCGGTGGACGGTGTCCTCCGCGCCGCCGCGGGCCTCCCACACGCCGGCGATGGCGAGGCCGAGGACGATGGCGTACACCACGCCGATCATCATCGTCATGTACTCGATGACGTCGGGGGTCTGCGAGGGGTCGTCGTCATCGCCGATGCGGCGGTGGTTGATGAGCACGATGGTCAGCACCACGGCGCAGGCCGCGGCCATCGCGATGCCCAGGACGAGCCAGTCCGACATCGATCACCTCCGTGAGCGGGCTTGGGAGCGTGGCTTGAGCGCGGCGGCGGACAGGACCGCCGGGGCGGTGACGAGCAGCATGAGCCGGACGATGCTCGGCCCCTGTGGCGGTGGCGGCGCGCTCGCCTTCCGGTAGGCGACCGGCGGGAGTTGCGCGCGGTGCGTCGGTGCGGGACTCGGGGTCGGCGTGGGGGCCGGCGTGGGAGCCGGGGTCGGTGCCGGGGTGGGCGTGGGGGCCGGCGCGCGGCGCACGGGGCGTGCCGGGGTGGGGGTGGGGCGTGGCGCCGGACCGCAGGGGTGCCGCCAGGACACGGAGCCGCGTGAACCGCCGCTGCCGGTGCGGGCGTCGACCGTCGACTCGTACGCGGGGCAGTGCCGTCGCCGGACGGTCGCGGACGAGCCACCGTCGCCGGTGCGCGCGTCCACGGTGTCCCCGCCGTGCGTGACCCGGGCCCGTGTCTCCCCGCCGCGGGTCTCCGCCCGGACGGCGCCGCCGCCGGTCTCCACCCGTACGGTGCCGTCGGGCAGGAACCGGACCACGGGCGGGCCCGGCGGACCCGGTGGATCGTGCGCGTACGCCGTCCCCCCGGCCGGCCCCGGCCCCAGCACCGTCAGCGCCGCGGCCGCCGTGAGGCCGGCCCCCCTCAGCCAGATGCTCATGGACGAGATCCTGCGCGGCGCCGCGCGCGCCCATCCGGGGGACCCGGCCAATCCCCCCGAAGGGCTGATTCGTCAGCTCAGCACGCGCCGCAGCGCACGCCGGGCGCGGTCGGGGGCGGTGCGGTCGCCGAAGAGCTGGACGGCGTGGTTGAGGGAGAAGTAGATCCCGTTCAGCTCGAAGACGAGCTGTTCCGGGTCGGTGTCCGGGGGCAGGTCGCCGTGTTCTACGGCGGCCCGGATGTCGCGGTGCAGCCGTCGCCGCCAGACGGCGTAGAGCCGGGCGACCGCGTTCCGTACCGGCCCCTCGCGGCCGTCGAACTCCACGGCGGAGGCGGTGAACAGGCACCCGCCGGGGAAGGCCTCGCGTTCGCGGTCGAGGTAGGTGACCCAGGCCTCGCAGATCGCGGTCAGCCGGGCGAGCCCGGGCGCGGCCCCCGCGGCGGGCACCCACACCGCGCGGGTGAAGATCTCCGAGGCCCGCCGCAAGGCGGCGATCTGCAGGGCCTCCTTGGTACCGAAGTGCCCCAGCAGCCCCGACTTGCTGATCCCGAGGTCGGCCGCGAGCCGGCCGATCGTGAGGCCCTCCAGGCCCTCCACGGAGGCGACCGCGACGCTGCGCTCGATGATCCGCTCGCGGGTGTGACGTGCCTCGGCGGCGGACTTGCGTGGGCTCATGCGGCCATCGTAGCCATCCCTTCCCGTTTAGAGTCCGACCGATCGGTCGCTATAGTGCCGCCATGACTGCATCCCGTATCGCCGCCCTGGGCCACCACCAGCCGCAGCGCGTCCTCACCAACGACGAGCTGGCAGCCATGGTCGACACCAGTGACGCCTGGATCAGGCAGCGCACCGGCATCGCGACCCGGCACATCGCCGACGAGGACGAGACGGTCGCCGACATGGCCGTAGCCGCCGCCGGCAAGGCACTCGCCACGGCCGGCCTGGACCCCGCCGAGATCGACCTGGTCGTCGTGGCCACCTCCAGCGCCATCGACCGCAGCCCCAGCACCGCCGCCCAGGTCGCGGCCCGGCTCGGCATGACGGCGCCCGCCTCCTACGACCTCAACAACGCCTGCGCGGGCTTCACCACGGCGCTCGCCGCCGCCGACCACTCCGTGCGGGCCGGCGCCGCCCGGCACGCCCTGGTCATCGGCGCCGAGAAGATGTCCGACCTCACCGACTGGAGCGACCGCAGCACCTGCGTCCTGCTGGGCGACGGGGCCGGTGCGGCCGTCGTCAGCGCCGCCGATGCCGCTCCGGGGACGAGCCCCGGCATCGGCCCGGTCGTGTGGGGCTCCGACCCCACCCGGGCCGACGCCGTACGGCTGGCAGGCGCCTGGCAGCCCCGCTTCGCCCAGGACGGTCAGGCGGTCTTCCGCTGGGCCACCACCACCCTCGCCCCGATCGCCGAGGAGGCCTGCCGGCGCGCCGGTATCCCCGTCGGCGACCTCGGCGGCATCGTGACGCACCAGGCCAACCTGCGGATCATCGAGAGCGTCGTACGCGAACTGGGCGCCCCGCAGGCGGTGGTGGCCCGTGACGTCGTCGACTCCGGTAACACCTCCGCGGCCTCGGTGCCGCTCGCCTTCTCCAAGCTCGTCGAACGCGGCGAGCTGACCCCCGGCGCTCCCGTGCTGCTGCTGGGCTTCGGCGGCGGGCTCTCCTGGGCCGGGCAGGTCGTCGGCTGCCCCTGACCCGGGAGACGGCCGAGGGCCGGCCGGCCGCGCGAGCGGCTGACCGGCCCTCAGGAGTGCCGTACGGCTCAGGCCTTGAAGGCCATGACCACGTTGTGGCCGCCGAAGCCGAAGGAGTTGTTGATGGCCACGATCGGGCCCTGCGGCAGCTTCCGCGCCTCGGTGGAGACCAGACCGGGGTCGATCTCGTCGTCCAGGTCCGCGATGTTGATCGTCGGCGGGGCGATCCGGTGGTGCAGGGCGAGGACGGTGGCGACCGTCTCGATGCCGCCCGCGCCGCCCAGCAGGTGACCGGTCATCGACTTGGTGGCGGAGATGGCCACGTGGTCGAGGTGGTCGCCGAGCACCTTGCGCAGCGCCTTGACCTCGGCGACGTCACCCTGCGGGGTGGACGTCGCGTGCGCGTTGAGGTGGGCGACCTGCGCCAGGTCCAGGCCGGTGGCGGCGATCAGCTGCTCCAGCGCGGCGGCGATGCCGCGGCCGGTGGGCTCGGGCTGCGCGATGTGGTGGGCGTCGGCCGACAGGCCCTGGCCCAGCACCTCGGCGTAGACCCAGGCGCCGCGCTTGGCGGCGTGCTCGGCCGACTCCAGGACGACGACACCCGCGCCCTCGCCGAGGACGAAGCCGTCGCGGCCCTTGTCGTACGGGCGGGAGGCGCCCTGCGGGTCGTCGTTGTTCTTCGACATCGCCATCATGTTGGCGAAGGCCGCGATCGGCAGCGGGTGGATGGCCGCCTCGGTGCCGCCGGCGACGACCACGTCGGCACGGCCGGAGCGGATCATCTCGTACGCGTAGCCGACGGCCTCGGCGCCGGAGGCGCAGGCGCTGACCGGGGTGTGGACACCGGCGCGGGCGTTGACCTCCAGCCCGACGTTGGCCGAGGGGCTGTTGGGCATCAGCATCGGCACGGTGTGCGGGGACACCTTGCGCGGGCCGGACGCCTTGAGGTTGTCGTACTGGTCGAGCAGCGTGGTGACGCCTCCGATGCCGGAGGCGATGACCGTGCCCAGGCGGTCGGGGTCGACCGAGCTGTCCTCGCCGGCCTTGGCGGTGAAGCCCGCGTCGGCCCAGGCCTCACGGGTGGCGATCAGCGCGAACTGCGCCGAGCGGTCGAGCTTGCGGGCGACCGGGCGGGGCAGGACCTCCAGCGGTTCCACGGCGATCTGCGCGGCGATGCGCACCGGCAGCTCGGCGGCCCAGTCCTGCTCCAGGGGTCGGACGCCGGAACGTCCGGCGGTCAACCCTTCCCAGGTCGACGCGCTGTCCCCGCCCAGCGGAGTGGTTGCGCCGATACCGGTGACGACCACGGTGTGATTGGTCGGGCTCACAGGGATTGTCTCTCCACGTCTAGAAGGGCGGGCGACAGACACGTCGTCCAGGGGTGGCTCAGGCTCAGGCCTGGGCCTTGAGGATGTAGTCGACGGCGTCGCCGACGGTCTTCAGCTGCTTGACGTCGTCGTCCGGGATCTTGACCTCGAAGCGCTCCTCGGCGGCGACGACGACCTCGACCATGGACAGCGAGTCGACGTCCAGGTCGTCGGTGAAGGACTTGTCCAGCTGGACGTCCTCGGTCGGGATGCCGGCGATCTCGTTCACGATCTCGGCGAGACCCTCGACGATCTCTTCCTGGGTGGCCATGGCGGCGCTCTCCTTCTTCGTGCTGGTTACTACGGGCTGCGGCGGGCGGGAGTGCGCGCCGCGTGGGTGTTGCCTAGGGGAGGGTAACGACCGTGGCGGCGTAGACGAGCCCCGCCCCGAAACCGATGATCAGGGCCGTGTCGCCGCTCTTCGCCTGTCCGGTGGCGAGCAGGCGCTCCATCGCGAGCGGGATCGACGCGGCGGAGGTGTTGCCGGTGGTCTCGATGTCGCGGGCGACCGCGACGTGCTCAGGCAGCTTGAGCGCCTTGATCATCGAGTCGATGATGCGCATGTTGGCCTGGTGCGGGATGAAGACGTCCAGGTCGGCCGCGGTGATCCCGGCGGCGTCCAGCGCCTCCTGGGCCACCTTGGCCATCTCGAACACCGCCCAGCGGAAGACGGTCTGGCCCTCCTGGGTGATCGCGGGGAACTTCACTTCCCCGTTCTCGTCCACCGGCAGCTGAGCGACGTCACCCACACGGAAGCGGTCCCACGCCACGGTCTGGGTGATGGTGCCGGCCTTGTCGCCCTCCGAGCCCCACACGGTGGGGCCGATCTCGGGCTCGTCGGCCGGGCCGATGATGACGGCGCCGGCGCCGTCGCCGAAGAGGAAAGCGGTGGCGCGGTCCGACTTGTCGGTCAGGTCGCTCAGCCGCTCGACGCCGATCACCAGGACGTGCTTCGCGCTGCCCTCGGTGACCATGCCCTTGGCGAGGGTCACGGCATAGGTGAAGCCGGCGCAGCCCGCCGAGATGTCGAACGCGGCCGGCTTGCCCGCGCCGATCCGGTGCGCGATCTCGGTCGCGACCGCCGGCGTCTGCTTGAAGTGGGAGACGGTGGCGACGATGACGCCCCCGATGTCCTCGGCCGAGATCCCCGCGTCGGCGATGGCCTTGCCCGCCGCGACGACCGACATCTCGGCGACCGTCTCGTCCGGGCCGGCCCAGTGCCGGGAGGCGATGCCGGAGCGGGAGCGGATCCACTCGTCGCTGGAGTCGATGTTCTCCAGGATCACCTCATTGGGCACCACGCGGGTCGGCCGGTAGCCGCCGACACCCATGATGCGCGCGTACGGGGAGCCCTTGCTGGGCTTGATCTTCGGCATGTCTGCGGGGACTCCTATTCCTGGGGGCCGTGCTCGGCCACGATCGCGCGGGCGGCGTCGAGGTCGTCCGGGGTCTTCAGGGCCAGGGTCGCGACGCCGGGCAGCGCGCGCTTGGCCAGTCCCACCAGGGTGCCACCCGGCACCAGCTCGATGATCGCGGTGACGCCGAGCTCCTTGAAGGTCTCCATGCACAGGTCCCAGCGGACCGGGTTGGAAACCTGCGACACCAGGCGGGAGACGATCTCGGTGCCGGAGGAGACGACCGTGCCGTCGGTGTTGGACACGTACGGCAGCGCCGGGTCGGCGACCTTCAGCGTCTGCGCCAGCTCGTCCAGCACGGCCACGGCCGGGGCCATGTGGTGGGTGTGGAACGCGCCCGCCACCTTCAGCGGGATGACCCGCGCCTTCTCCGGCTTGTCCGCGGTCAGCTCCGCGAGCTGCTTCGCCGTGCCGGCCGCCACGATCTGACCGGCGCCGTTGATGTTCGCCGGGGTGAGGCCGAGGTTCTCCAGGTGGGCGACGACCACGTCCGGGTCGCCGCCGAGCACGGCCGACATGCCGGTCTCGGTGACGGCCGCGGCCTGGGCCATCGCGGTGCTGCGGGTACGGACGAAAGTCATCGCCGCGTCGGCGCTCAGCACACCCCCGACGGCCGCCGCCGTGATCTCACCGACGCTGTGACCGGCCACGGCGCCCAGCGCGCAGCGCGCGGCGCCCGGATCGCCGAACAGCTGCTCCGCCGCGACCAGACCGGCCGCGACCAGCAGGGGCTGGGCGACGGCGGTGTCACGGATCTCCTCGGCCTCGGCCTTGGTGCCGTAGCGGGCGAGGTCGAGCCCGGCGGTCGAGGACAGACCGGCGAGGCGGTCGGCGACACCGGGGAGTTCGAGCCAGGGGTTCAGGAAGCCGGGCGCCTGGGCGCCCTGGCCGGGAGCGACGAGTACGAGCACGCTTTCAACTCTCTCTTGACCGGGGTGATCCCCGCCCGTGGGGACAGGGACCAAGAACCGACGGGCGATTTGTTGGTGTCCCACAAAGGCCCTGAGTGTATCTACGGTGTGTGCCCGGACTCGGAGAGCCGGCCCAGGATGAGCGCGATACGTAGCGTGAATGCGGAGCGTACGTCCGACGGCGACCAGCCGGTGACGTCCGTCACACGTCGAAGCCGGTAGCGAACGGTGTTGGGGTGAACGAACAACATCCGGGCGGCCCCTTCCAGCGACGAGGCCTGTTCGAGGTAGACGGACAGAGTCTCAAGCAGTGCCGAACCAGCTTCCTCCAACGGCCTGTAGATCTCCTCCACCAGCTGATCGCGGGCGTGTCGGTCGCCCGCCATCGCGCGCTCCGGGAGCAGGTCGTCGGCCAGCACCGGGCGCGGGGCGTCGGGCCAGGCCGCGCACGCCCGCAGGCCGGCGGCCGCGGCCTGCGCGGACTTCGACGCCGCCAGCAGGTCGCCCACCAGGGGCCCGGCCACCACCGGCCCCGCAGCGAACGGCCCGATCAGCGCCTTGGCCACCCGCAGCGGGTCCCCGTCGCCGCCCGCGACCACGATCAGCCGGTCGCCGAGCACTCCGGTGAGAACCTGGAGCTTGGCGTGCCGCGCCGCCCGCCGGATCGCCTCGACGGTGAGCTCGCTGTCGCCGTTGGGTGCCGTGCCCAGCACCACCGCGATCTTGTCGGGGGAGCTCCAGCCGAGCGCCGCCGCCCGCGACAGCACGCCCTCGTCCGCCTCCCCGGACAGCACCGCGTTGACCACCAGGGACTCCAGCCGGGCGTCCCAGGCGCCGCGCGCCTCGGCGGCCTGGGCGTACACCTGGGCCGTCGCGAAGGCGATCTCCCGCGCGTACACCAGCAGTGCCTCGCGCAGCACCGACTCGTCGCCGGGAGCCGCGACCTCGTCGATCGCCGCTTCCATGACCTCGATGGTGGTGCGCACCATCTCCACCGTCTGGCGCAACGAGATGGCCCTGGTCAGCTCCCGGGGGGCGGTGCCGAAGACGTCGGTGCTGATCGCCTGCGGGGTCTCCGGGTGGCGGAACCACTCCGTGAAGGCCGCGATGCCCGCCTGCGCCACCAGCCCGATCCACGAGCGGTTCTCCGGCGGCATGGCCCGGTACCAGGGCAGCTGCGCGTCCATCCGCGCGATCGCGGCCGCCGCCAGGCGCCCCGAGGACTTCTCCAGCCTCTTCAGCGTGGCGGAGTGGGAGTGGTCGCGGGCGGGGTCGACTGCGTTCAGCGCGGGTTCTGGCACGGGTACAAGCCTGCCTTATCCGGGCGGATGCATGGCACGGACCCCTCTCCCGCGCCCACCCGTGGCTCAGATGCGGCCTCCCGAGGCGGAGTCCGCGGACAGCCGCTGGGCGAGGTAGACCGGGACCACCGACGCGGCGACCAGGACGGCGGCGACCACGTTGACGACGGGAGCCTGCTGCGGCCTGGCCATGTTGCTGAAGATCCACACGGGGAGGGTCTGGACGCCGGGACCGGCGGTGAAGGTGGTGACGACGATCTCGTCGAAGGAGAGGGCGAAGGCGAGCAGCCCGCCCGCCAGCACGGCCGTGCGCACCAGCGGGAAGGTGATGTCGCGGAAGACCTGGAAGGTGTCGGCCCCCAGGTCCATCGCCGCCTCCTCGAACGAGCCGGAGGTGCGCCGCAGCCGGGCCACGACGTTGTTGAAGACCACCACGACGCAGAAGGTGGCGTGGCCGACGACGACCGTGAACAGGCCCAGCCCGACCCCGAGCGGTTCCAGCACCGTGCGGAACGCGGTGTTGAGGGCGATGCCCGTGACGATGCCGGGCAGCGCGATCGGCAACACGACCAGGAAGGAGAGCGCCTCCCGCCCGAAGAAGCGGTACCGCGAGACCGCGAAGGCGATCATGGTGCCGAGGACCAGGGAGATCGCTGTCGCGCCCAGGCCCGCCTTCACCGAGGTCCACAGCGCGGAGCGGGCGCCGGAGCTGTGCCAGGCGTCGGCCCACCAGTGCAGGGTCAGGCCCGAGGGGGGCCAGCCGAAGCCGCGCGCGGCGTTGAAGGAGTTGAGCAGGACGAGCAGCAGCGGTGCGTAGATGAAGGTGAAGCCCAGCACGGCCGCGACGCGCAGGGCGACGCGGGCGGGACGGGATAGTTGCATGGTCACGGCCCTCACAGACTCCGGAGCGCGCCGGTGCGCCGCATGGCCAGCAGATAGACGACGATGACCGCGACCGGCACGGTGCCCAGCGCGGCGGCGAGCGGCAGGTCGAGGGTGATGTTGGAGTAGACGACGTTGCCGATCAGCTGGGTCTTGCCACCGACGATCTGCACCGCGATGTAGTCGCCGAGGCTGAGCGAGAAGGTGAAGACGGAGCCGGCCGCGACCGAGGGCAGCACCATCGGCAGCACCACGGACCTGAAGGTGCGCCAGGTGCGGGCGCCCAGGTCCGCGGAGGCGTCCAGCAGGCTGGCCGGCAGCTGCTCCAGCCCGGCGTGGATCGGCAGGATCATGTACGGCAGCCACAGGTAGGCCAGCACCATGATCGCCGCGGGCAGCCCGTAGCCGGGACCGCTCAGACCGAGGGGCCTGAGCACCCAGTCCAGCGGCCCGTCCTCGGAGAGGATGATCCGCCAGGCGTACGCCTTGACCAGGTAGCTCGCCCACAGCGGCGTGAGCACGGCGACGACCAGCAGGTGCCGGTACCTCGGGGCGGCCACCCGGGCGGTGTAGAAGGCGATCGGGAAGGCGATGACGATGTCGATCGCGGTCACCGCGACCGCGACGCCGATGCTGCGCAGGGCGACGTCCCGGTAGACGCCGGTGGTGAGGACGGTGCGGAAATTGTCGGTGTTCCAGACCTTGACCACGTCGGAGGTGAAGGCGTCGGTCGTCCAGAACGCGGAGAGGAACAGCGCTGCCAGCGAGCCCAGATAGGCCAGGACCAGCCACAGCAGCGGGGCGGACAGCAGCAGCGACAGCCGCAGCCGCGGGCGGCGGTGCAGGGAACCTGCCAGCCGCCGCCCGAGGGCGCCGCTCGTGGTGGACGGGGTGGACGAGGTGGTCACGGACGGCTCAGCCCTTGATCTCGGTCCAGGCCTGGACCCACTTGGCGTAGGGCACGCATTTCACGTCGGTGCGGCCGTCCAGGCACTGCGGGATGGGCGTGTTCCAGAAGTGGACCTGCTTCCAGTACGGCTCGTCGGCCGCGTGGAAGACGGTGCAGTGGTTCTTGTCCGCGGTCAGGGCGCAGGACTTCTCGTTCGCCGGGGCCTCGCCGAACCACTCGGCGACCTGGGCGTTCACCTTCGGCGAGACGATCCAGTCAAGCCACTTGTAGGCGCAGTTGGGGTGCTTGGCCTTGGCCGAGACCATCCAGGTGTCGGACCAGCCGGTGGAGCCCTCGCTCGGCAGGACCGCCTCGACCGGCGCCTTCTCGCCCTTGGCGAGGTTGGCGATGACCTGCCAGCTGGTGCCGATGACGGAGTCGCCGCTCTTGAAGGCGGAGATCTCCTTGAGGTAGTCGCTCCAGTACTCGCCGACGTTGGCGTTCTGCTCCTTCAGCAGGGCGACGGAGGCGTCGAACTGCTTCTGGTCCAGCGCGTACGGGTCCTTGATGCCCAGCTCCGGCTTGGTCTTCATCAGGTACAGCGCGGCGTCCGCGATGTAGATGGCGGAGTCGTACGCGGTGACGTGGCCCTTGTAGGGGGAGGCCGCCTCGAAGACCGCCGACCAGGAAGTGGGGGCGGGGGAGACCTTGTCGGTGCGGTACATCAGCAGGTTGGCGCCGCGGCCGTGCGGAATGCCGTAGGCGACCTTGTTCACCGAGTTCCACTTCTGCATCTTCAGGCTGGCGAAGACGTCCTTGTAGTTGGGGACCAGCCCGGTGTTGACCGGCGCCGCGTCGCCCGAGGCGATGAGGCGCAGCGAGGCGTCGCCGGAGGCCGAGACGGCGTCGTACTGGCCGGTCTTCATCAGGCTGACCATCTCGTCGGACGTGCCGGCCACCTTGGTGTTGACCTGGCAGCCGGTCGCCTTCTCGAACGGGGTGACCCAGTCGACGGACTTGTCGTTCGAGCCGTCCTCGGCGTAGCCGGCCCAGGCGATCAGGTTGACCGCGCCCTCGGTCCTGCCCAGGGCCTTCGGCGCGCTGAGCTTGGGCGGGGTGAAGGCGCCGCCGGAGGGGCCGGTGCCCTTTCCGGAGGGGGACGACCCGCCGCAGGCGGTGGCCAGGGCCAGGACGGTAAAGGCTGCGAGGGTACGGGTCAGACGCACGTGGACTCCGTTTCCGGGTGGGGGGACTGGACGGTGACGTTGTGCCGGCGGTGCCACTGGAGGCGGACGCGGGTTCCCCGGTAGGCGGCGACGTCGGCCGAGGAGGTCTCCTGGTTCTGCTGCAGGGCGGTCAGCCGGCCGCCCTCGTCGAGGTCGACCAGGAAGCGGGTGGCGTCGCCGAGGTAGACGACCTCGGCGACGGTGCCGGAGACGGTGCGCAGCTCGTCGTCCGCGGGGTCCGGGGGCCCGGGGGGCACGCCGGGGGCCAGCAGGCGGATCTTCTCCGGGCGGACGCTGTAGGTCCCGGTGTCGTCGGTGAGCAGGTTGGAGGTGCCGACGAAGCCGGCGACGAAGGGCGTGGCCGGCCGCTCGTACACCTCGGCGGGGGTGCCCACCTGCTCGATCCGGCCGCCGTTGAAGACCGCGATCCGGTCGCTGAGGGTCAGCGCCTCCTCCTGGTCGTGGGTGACGAAGACGAAGGTGATGCCCACCTCGCGCTGGATCGCCTTCAGTTCGACCTGCATCTGCTCGCGCAGCTTGAGATCGAGCGCCCCCAGCGGCTCGTCGAGCAGCAGCACCCGGGGCCGGCCCACCAGGGCGCGGGCCAGCGCGACCCGCTGCCGCTGGCCGCCGGAGAGCTGCGCCGGGCGGCGACCGCCGAAGCCCTCCAGCCGGACCGAGGCGAGCGCCGCGCGGGCGCGTTCGATCCGCTCCGCCTTGGGCACCGCGCGGACCTTCAGCCCGTAGGCGACGTTCTGCTCCACCGTCATGTGCGGGAAGAGCGCGTAGTCCTGGAAGACGGTGTTGACGTCCCGCTCGAAGGGGGCGAGCCGGGTGACGTCCCGGCCGGCCAGCGCCACGGTGCCGGCGGTGGGGGCCTCGAAGCCCGCGATCATCCGCAGCACCGTGGTCTTGCCGGAACCGGAGGGGCCCAGCATCGAGAAGAACTCTCCGTCGGCGATCTCCAGGTCCACCCCGGCGACCGCGTGCACTTGGCCGAAGGACTTGCGCAGGTCCCTCAGGCGTACGGCGGGGGTCCCGGTGTCCGTTGCCTCGGCCGTTCCCTCCATCGGCGGGGAACCTTTCTCTTCGCCTGGAACATTGACCGGAAACCTATGAAGTTATATTTCAAAGGACAAGGCCTGGCCGGGGTAAAACTTTCGCCAAGTGAGAAGGTGGGCGGGTGAGCAAACTTTCGAATGGCGCGCTGCACGCCGTCTTCGCGCCGGTCGGCAACCTCGCCCGGGTCGACGCGGTCGTACGGCGCCTTGCGGACGCCATCGAACTGGGCCTGCTCGCCGACGGCGAGCAGCTCCCCGGCGAGACCGAGCTCGCCACCCGCCTCGGCGTGTCCACCGTGACCCTGCGCGAGGCCCTCATGGCCCTGCGCCAGCAGGGACTGGTCACCACCCGCCGCGGTCGCGGCGGCGGCAGCTTCGTCACCGCCCCCGACCCGCCGCGCACCACCCGGCTCGGCCACCGGCTGGCCGACTGGAGCACCGAGGAACTGCGTGACCTGGCCGACCACTGGGCCGCCGTCGCCGGCACCGCCGCCCGGCTGGCCGCCCAGCGCACCGAGCCCGCGGACCTCGTTCCGCTGGAACGCTCCCTGGAGGAGTTCGAGGCCGCCGACGACCTCGCCGCCCGCGGCCGCGTCTACGGCAGGCTGCACGTGGAGCTCGCCGCGGCCGCCCAGTCGGCCCGTCTCACCAAGGAGGAGATCCGTATCCAGGCGGAGATCGGAGCGCTAATCTGTCTCGCACTCGGGGAGGACGACGCCCGCGCGGAGGTCGTCGGGCTGCACCGCGCGCTGCTCCGCGCCGTGCGCGACGGCGACCCGGAGCTGGCCCGGTCCCTGGCCGAACGGCGGGTGCAGCACGCGATGGAGCGCCTGATCGGACTGCGTCTGACCGTCACCGGCTGACCCGGGCGTCCGCACCTCCCGTCCTCCCGCACCGGAGGCAGCCGCCGTGGCCGTCAGCTCAACCACCCTCGTCGACGAGGTCGTCGCCGACGTCGTGGACCGGGTCCGCGGCACTTTGGAGGACGTCTTCGCGGACGTCGCCCAGGTCGCCGAGCGCACCACCGCCATCGCCGCCGTCCGCGCCGCCGGCCGGGCCCCCACCACCGCGGACCTCGCCGCCCTGCGCCCGCTGCTGCACGAGCGGCTGCGGCGCCGGCACGACCTGGTCTCCGGCATCGGCTTCATCGCCGAACCCGGGCTGCTCGGCGATGTGCCGGCCTGGCTGGAGTGGTGGCAGAACCACGGGGAGGACGGCCTGCGACCGCTCCTGCCCGACCTCGACCCGGGCACCTCGGCCTACTCGGACTACACGCACTGGGACTGGTTCGCGCTGCCCCGCAGCACCGGCGAGCGCGCCGTGGCCGGACCGTACGTGGACTACCTGTGCTCCGACGAGTACAGCCTCACCCTGTCGGTGCCGGTCCAGCACGGCGGCCGCTTCCTCGGCGTCGCCGCCGCCGACGTGTACCTGCGGCACTTCGAGGCCGCGGTGCTGCCGCTGCTGCGCCGGCTGCCCGCGCCGGCCGCCCTGGTCAACGCCCGGGGCCGGGTCGCCGCCTCCACCGACCCCCGGCACCTGGCCGGCTCGCTCCTGCGGAGCTTCAGCGGCCGGTCCTGCGGACCGATCCCGCTGACGCTCGTCACGGCTCTCCCCGGACAGTCCCGCGGCGCGTAGTTCCGCGCCGCGTGCCGGGAAAGCCCGCCGCGCGGCTCCGGCGCGGCTCCGGCGCGGCTCCGGGCCCGGGAACGCGCGTGGCGGGGGAGCGGTCAGAGCTCCGCCAGCACCGCGTTCGTGAGCGCCGGCCACAACGGCAGGGCCCACTCGCCGAAGTCACGGTCCGTCAGGACGACGCAGGCGGCGCCGGCGTCGGGGTCGACCCACAGGAAGGTGCCGGACTGGCCGAAGTGGCCGAAGGTGCGCGGGGAGGACGAGGCGCCCGTCCAGTGCGGGGACTTGTGGCCCCGGATCTCGAAGCCCAGGCCCCAGTCGTTGGGGTTCTGGCCGCCGTAGCCGGGCAGCACGCCCTTGAGGCCGGGGAAGACGACGGAGGTCGCCGCGGCGACCGTCTCCGCGGCCAGCAGCCGCGGTGCCTGCAGCTCGACGGCAAAGCGGACCAGGTCGTCGGCGGTGGAGACCGCGCCGGCGCCCGCCGAGCCCGGGCAGTCGGTGGCGTGCATGCCGAGCGGCTCCAGGACCGCCTGCCGCAGGTACTCGGCGAAGGGGATCTCGGTGGCCTTGGCGATGTGGTCCGCCAGCGCGTCGAAGCCCGCGTTGGAGTAGATCCGCCGCGTGCCGGGGGCCGCCATCACCCGGTGCTCGTCGAAGGCGAGGCCGGAGGTGTGGGCGAGCAGGTGCCGTACGGTCGAGCCCTCGGGGCCGGCCGCCTCGTCGAGCTCGATCGCGCCTTCCTCGATCGCGACCAGCGCCGCGTAGGCGGACAGCGGCTTGGTCACCGAGGCCAGCCGGAAGCGCCGCCCGGTCTCGCCGTACGCTCCCAGGACGGTGCCGTCACGGCGGACGACCGCCGCCGCGGCCGTCGGGACAGGCCAGTTCTCGATCGCGTTCAGGCTGCTCAGGCTCCGCATGACCGTGAGCCTAACGAATGGCCTTGCCTGGAGTGCACTCCAGGGTTTTAGCGTGGAACCCATGACCGTGACGCAGGTGGCCAAGGGCAAGCCCGGAAGCGTACTCAGCTGCTCCGACGAGGTGCGGCACCCCCTCCCGGACGGCCGGGACCGCTACACGATCAGCGAGGTGGCGGCCTTCACCGGTCTGAGCGCGCACACGCTGCGCTGGTACGAGCGGATCGGGCTGATGCCGCACGTCGACCGCTCCCACACCGGGCAGCGCCGCTTCACCAACCGCGACCTCGACTGGCTGGCCTTCGTCGGCAAGCTGCGGCTGACCGGGATGCCGGTCGCGGACATGGTCCGCTACGCCGAGCTGGTGCGGCTGGGGGAGCACACCTTCTGCGACCGCCAGGAGCTGCTGGAGTCGACCCGGCGCGACGTGGTGCGGCGGATCGCCGAGCTGCAGGACACCCTCGCGGTCCTCGACCACAAGATCGACACCTACGCTGACGCCCGCCGGGCGTCGGAGAGGGCATGAACGGGATGAGCGACAACAACGAGCCGATCGTCAAGGTCACGCTCGGCACGAGCGGCCCCCTGGTCGGCGTGCAGGGCCTGGGCTGCATGGGGATGAGCGAGTTCTACGGCCCCACCGACGAGGCCGCGGCCCGCGCCACGCTCGGCACCGCCCTGGACCTCGGGGTGACGCTCTTCGACACCGCCGATGTGTACGGCATGGGGGCCAACGAGGAGTTCATCGCCCCCTTCGTGCGGGAGCACCGGGACGGGATCACCCTCGCCACCAAGTTCGGCATAGAGCGCAAGGCCGACGACCTGCGGTACCGGGGCGTGCGCAACGACCCGGAGTACATCCGCCGGGCAGTCGACGGCAGCCTGCGGCGCCTCGGCGTGGACGTCATCGACCTGTACTACATGCACCGCCGCGACCCCGCCGTGCCGCTGGCCGAGTCCGTCGGCGCGATGGCCGAGCTGGTGCGGGCGGGCAAGGTGAAGCACCTGGGCCTGTCGGAGGTGACCGGGGCCGAGCTGCGCGAGGCACACGCCGTGCACCCGATCGCGGCCGTGCAGTCCGAGTGGTCGCTGTTCAGCCGGGACGTGGAGATCTCGCTGACCGGTGCCGCCGCCGAGCTGGGGGTGGCACTCGTGCCGTACTCCCCGCTGGGCCGCGGCTTCCTGACCGGCTCCTTCCAGGACGCCTCCCAGCTGTCGGCGGACGACTTCCGTCAGTACCAGCCCCGCTTCTCCGGGGAGAACGCCAAGCGCAACCTCGACCTGCTGGAGCCGCTGCGCGAGGTCGCGAAGGCCCACGACGCCACGCCCGCCCAGATCGCCCTGGCGTGGGTGCAGCAGCGGGCGCAGGTGCACGGGCTGACCGTCGTGCCCATCCCGGGCACCCGCAGGGCCGAGCGCCTGCGGGAGAACGCCGCCGCCACCCGGATCGTCCTCGACGAGGCCGAGCTGGGCCGGCTGGAGCCGATCGCCGGGCAGGTCGCGGGTGACCGCTACCCCGACATGTCGTCCACGTCGGCGGCCCGCGAGTAGCCGTCCCGGTCCAGGGCGGGCCGCGTCCGAGCGGCCCGCTGGACCGCCGCCAGGACCGCCGCCGCCAGCGGCAGCGACTCGTGGACGAGGCCGTAGCCGAGGCCGAACACCACGGTCGCCGGGTCGTCGTCGGGGTTGCCGGAGGGGCGGCCCTCCGCGTCGCGCGCCAGCAGCCGCAGGTGGCCGCCGAGCATCTCGGGGGAGCGCCAGTCGACGCCGGACAGCCCGGCGACCGGGAAGTGCTGGTCACCGGCCTTCCACTTGGCTGTCGACGCGCCCGTCCAGAACCAGCGGAAGGACACCGTCTCGCCGTCGAAGGACGCCTTGCCGTCGTACGCCTTGAACGACAGGGGCGCGGACGGCACCTCCACCAGGTGGCGCGGGGCCGGTTCGGCGTCCGCGCCGCCGCCGGCCGCCCCGATCGCGGAGAGCAGTTCCCCGGCGTAGTACTCGGCGAGCAGCTCCCGCTCGGCGGGCAGCACCAGGCGGTAGGGGTCGGCGGTCTCCTTGAGCTGGCCCTTGGCGGCCTCCATCAGCGGATCGGCGCCCCGCCGCGGGAGCGCGCGCAGCACGATCGTGCCGCGCCGCCCCGGGGCCAGTTCGACGCCCGCGAGGGCCTCGTAGGGGACACGCCGCCGCACCAGGGTCTGCAGCAGCTTCGAGTTGCGCATCCCCCGCTCGTAACGGATGAGCACCGCATCGGTATCGAACTCCCATACGGCGTTGGATCCGGCCAATACGTCACCCATACGGGTCATCGTAGGCCGCGTCGCCGTTTCGGGAACCGGCCGGGAGCGGCCGGACTAGGCCAGGCGTAGGCCAGGCCTACCAGGCCGCGCCCGCCGTGCAGTCGCTGCCGGCGGCGCACCGGACGTCCGGGTAGCGGCCGAGGGCGATGCTGGTGAAGTTGGCGAGGCTGTCGGTGCCGGAGCGGAAGTACCCCGCGTGTCCCTCGGCGTCCTCGGAGGTCACCACCCGGGCGCCGAAGGCCCGGGAGACGGGGTCCGCGCCGTGGCCGAGGCCGGCGAACTCCATGTGCGGCACGTCGCCGATCCAGTCGGTGCCGTCGCGTGTGGCCCACACCCGGGCGGCCGTGCCGAGGTCGGCCGCCGTGTCCGCCCGCATGCCGGGGCTGCCGAAGACGGCGATGTCGGAGACCCGGCCGGACGGCAGGCCGGGGGCGGCGACGCCGCACAGCACCGAGCCGTAGGAGTGGCAGAACAGCGAGACCGAACCGCGTCCCGGCAGCGCCCGAACCAGTGATGTCAGCCGGACGGCGCCCTGCTCGGCGAGTTCCCCGGTGGAGGCGTCCAGGCCCACGCCCTGCGGGGTGGTGTAGTCGGCCCAGGCGATCACGGCCGTGCTCGTGCGCGGGGCGGCGGCGCGCTCGGCCGCGTACAGCGCGCGGGCCATGCCGACGGGGGCGCGGGCCGGATCGTCCTCGCGCTCGAAGGAGAGCACGTCGGTGTCGACCCCGGGCACGACGACCGACACCCGTTCGGCGGTGTCGAGGTCGCCGAACACTTCGGCGGCGCGTCCGCGGCCGGTGGGGTCGAAGGCGAGGATCTGCCGTCCGCCGTCGAGTAGCGAGGCGTAGCGGCCGGCGCGCTGCGCGGCGTCCTCGCGGCCCTCGGCGGTCAGCAGGGAGCTGTGCGAGCGGGCGGTCTCCTGAAGGCCGGCCGTGCGGAGCGAGCGCCGGTTGGCCTGGTAACGCAGCGAGATCGGAGCGCCGTTGAGGTTGCCGACGACGAGCGGGTAGCGCTCGGCGAGCCGCTTGGCGCCGTCCGGCCCGACCGAGGCGAAGAAGCGGGCGATGATGCCGGGGCCCGACCGGGGGTCGGGGAGCGGATGCCCGCCCACCGAGCCGTGCCGCCACGCGGCCGTGGCCACCGCCAGCGCGTCCCCGCCGCCCTTGTGATGGCGCAGCGCGGTCCAGCCGGTGGTCGCCAGCATGACGAAGACCACGGCCAGGGCCAGGAGGGCGCGCACGGAGGGAGAGCTGAAGCGCTCGTCGACGAGGTTCACTGGGGGACACCCTAGGAGACGCTGGAGATCACCCGGGCGCGCCGTGACTCAAGTCACGTTTGGAACAAGGAGATTCCGGACACACCCGGGTGTTCGTCCCACGGCTGTGCGAGGACCGGGACCAGCAGGTTCAGGTGGTCCTCGGTGATCCGGCGGATGGACTCCACGCTGGTCTCGTCGCCGTCGCCCCACAGGCGTTGGGCCACCCGGATGACCCCGCCGACGGCCGCCACGAGCACCCGCGGCCGCGGGTCGGCCGGGTCCAGGCCCTCGCGGGCGGCGATGACCGAGGCGAGCCGTTCCTCGACGAGCGCCGAGTGGCGCATCTGGGCGGACAGCAGCGTCGGCGTGGACTCGATCACCCGGTACATCGCCATGTAGGTGGACAGTGGCACGACGGCGGCGATGACCGCGCTGATGCTGTGCCAGGACTCGTCCAGCGCCGCGCGCAGCGCCTCGAAGGGCGGTTCGCCGGCCGGCCGCTCGGCCACCGCGTCGACGAAGGCCTCCTCGACGCTGTCCTCCAGCGCGAGCGCGACCTCCTCCTTGCCCGCGAAGTAGCGGAAGAAGGTGCGCTGGGAGACCTCGACCCCGGCCGCGATCTCGTCGACGGTCGTGCGCTCGTACCCCTTGACGACGAAGAGCTCGATCGCGGCCCGTATGAGCGCGTCGCGCGTCCGCTGCTTCTTGCGTTCGCGCAGTCCGCACACGGGCGTCGCGCGCATCGCGTGCTTCATCTGCCGTCCACCTCCAGGGGCCCCACCATACTTCCGTGCTCCTGACAGTTACGACGGATGACTGCTTTGGTCAAATGTCAGGCGCTGACATAATCTCTTGCCCATGACCCAAGCCTCCGTCGTCACCGGCAAGGGCCCGGACCAGATACCGGCGCCCTCCAAGAAGCCCCTGCGCGGCCACCCCTGGCTGACCCTGTTCTCGGTCGCCATCGGCGTCATGGTGGTGGCGCTGGACGGCACGATCGTCGCCGTCGCCAACCCGGCCATCCAGGCCGACCTCGGTGCCTCCCGCGAGCAGATCCAGTGGATCACCACCGGGTACATGCTGGCCCTGGCGGTCTCGCTGATCACCGCGGGCAAGCTCGGCGACCGGTTCGGGCACCGGCAGACCTTCCTCGTCGGCCTCGCCGGCTTCGCCCTCACCTCCGGCCTGATCGGCGTGTCCAGCGGTGTCGGCATGGTGATCACGCTCCGCGTCCTGCAGGGCGTGTTCGGCGCGCTCCTGCAGCCCGCCGCGCTCGGCCTGCTGCGCGCCACCTTCCCGGCCGAGAAGCTCAACATGGCCATCGGCATCTGGGGCATGGTCATCGGTGCCTCCACCGCCGCCGGGCCGATCGCGGGCGGTCTGCTCGTCGAGCACGTCAATTGGGAGTCGGTCTTCTTCATCAACGTGCCCGTGGGTCTGGTCGCGCTGGTCATGGGCCTGGTCATTCTCAAGGACGTGCGCGCCGACAACGCCCCGCGGTCCTTCGACATCCCCGGCATCGTGCTGCTCTCCGGCGCGATGTTCGGCCTGGTGTGGGGCCTGATCAAGGCCCCGGAGTGGGGCTGGGGCGACCCGCTGACCCTGGGTTTCCTGGTCGGATCGGTGCTGCTGTTCGTCCTGTTCGCGTTCTGGGAGACCAAGGCCTCCGAGCCGCTGATCCCGCTGCGGATGTTCCGCTCGGTGCCGCTGTCCGCGGGCACCGCGCTGATGGTGCTGATGGCCTTCGCCTTCCTGGGCGGCCTGTTCTTCGTCACCTTCTACCTGCAGAACGTCCACGGCATGTCGGCGGTCGAGTGCGGTGTCCACCTGCTGCCGCTCACCGCGATGATGATCGTCAGCTCGCCCGTCGCAGGCGCGCTGATCACCAAGTTCGGTCCCCGGGTGCCGCTGGTCGGCGGCATGGTGTGCACGGCGGTCGCCATGTTCGGCATGACCGGCCTGGAGGCCGACTCCGGCACCGCCGTCATGTCCCTCTGGTTCGCGCTGCTGGGCCTCGGCCTGGCCCCCGTGATGGTCGGCGCCACCGACGTCATCGTCGGCAACGCCCCGCTGGAGCTGTCCGGCGTGGCCGGCGGCCTCCAGGGCTCCGCGATGCAGGTCGGCGGCAGCCTCGGCACCGCCGTCCTGGGCACGATCATGGCCTCGCGGGTGGACAGCGTCCTGCCCGAGAAGTGGGCCGCCGCCGGGCTGCCCCCGCTGAAGGGCGAGCCGGCCGCGCAGGCCGCGGACGCGGTCGTCGTCGGTGTGCCGCCCGTCGCCAAGGAGACCCCGGCCCAGGTCGTGGCACTGATCACGAAGGTCACCAACGAGACCTTCCTCTCGGGGATGGGCCTGGCCTTCACCGTCGCCGGCATCGTGGCCGCCTTCGCGGCGGGCATCGCCCTCCTGACCAAGCGCGGCGTCAACGCGGACGCCGCCGGCGGCGGGGTGCACATCTGACGCCGGACGATTCCCTATCCGGGTGAACGAGGCCCGGGGCCCTTGGCGGCCCCGGGCCTCGCCGTTCACCGTGGAGCTCCGACCATCACGGGGGAGTGATCCACATGCGCAACGCAGCCCTGACCCTTGCCCTGACCGCGGCCGCCGCGGTCCTGGCCGCTCCGGCCCCGTCCGCGGCGGCCGTCCCCGCCGGCCGCTGCGACCCCGGGGAGCTGTGCCTGTGGGGCAGGCCGGACTACCGCGGGGCACGCCTGATCCACGAGCTCGCCGACACCGACGTCAACTCCTGCGTGCCGCTGCCGCCGGGGACGTCCGCGAAGTCGTTCGTCAACCGGACCCGCAAGCTCGTGACGACCTACCAGAGCGCCGAGTGCTCCACCGAGGGCGACTTCGTGACGTTCCCGTCCGGCACATGGGTCCCGGAATCCCGGCACACGATCCGCGCCTTCCAGATCGTCGACCAGTGACACGAGCCCGCGGGGAGCCGGGAAAGGCCGGGGCCCCCGTCGCGCGGTCGCGCGGCGGGGGCCCGGTCGGGACGACGGTGTTACGCGTCGCCGCCCGCGGCGCCGGGGTCGGCGGCGGCGACGTCGAGCAGCTGGTACCGGTCGATCGCCTGCTTCAGCACGGAGCGGTCGATCTTCCCCTCCTTGGCGAGCTCGGTGAGCACGCCGAGGACCACCGACTGGGCGTCGATGTGGAAGAACCGGCGCGCCGCGCCACGGGTGTCGGCGAAGCCGAAGCCGTCGGCACCGAGCGACTGCCAGGTGCCCGGCACCCAGCGGGAGATCTGGTCCGGGACGGCCCGCATCCAGTCCGAGACGGCCACGAACGGGCCCTCTGAGCCGCTGAGCTTCTGCGTCACGTACGGGACGCGCTGCTCCTCCTCCGGGTGGAGCAGGTTGTGCTCCTCCGCCTCCACGGCGTCGCGCCGCAGCTCGTTCCAGGAGGTCGCGGACCACACGTCGGCCCGGACGTTCCACTCCTCGGCGAGGATCCGCTGCGCCTCCAGCGCCCACGGCACGGCCACGCCGGACGCCAGGATCTGCGCCGGGATCGCGCCCGCCTCGGCGGCCCGGTAGCGGTACAGGCCCTTGAGGATGCCCTCGACGTCCACGCCCTCCGGCTCGGCCGGCTGGACGATCGGCTCGTTGTAGACGGTGAGGTAGTAGAACACGTTCGGGTCCTCGCCGTCGGCGGGCTCGCCGTACATGCGGCGCAGGCCGTCCTTGACGATGTGCGCGATCTCGAAGCCGAACGCGGGGTCGTACGCGACGACGGCCGGGTTGGTCGAGGCCAGCAGGTGCGAGTGACCGTCGGCGTGCTGCAGGCCCTCACCGGTGAGGGTGGTGCGGCCCGCCGTGGCGCCCAGCACGAAGCCGCGCGCCAGCTGGTCGGCCATCTGCCAGAACTGGTCGCCGGTCCGCTGGAAACCGAACATCGAGTAGAAGACGTAGACCGGGATCAGCGGCTCGCCGTGGGTCGCGTAGGAGGACCCTGCGGCGATCAGCGAGGCCGTGCAGCCCGCCTCGGAGATGCCGTCGTGCAGCATCTGGCCGGTCGGGGACTCCTTGTAGGCCAGCAGCAGCTCGCGGTCGACCGACTCGTAGGTCTGGCCCAGCGGGTTGTAGATCTTGGCCGACGGGAAGAGCGAGTCCATGCCGAAGGTGCGGTACTCGTCGGGGGCGATCGGCACGAAGCGCTTGCCGATCTCCTTGTCCCGCATGAGGTCCTTCAGCAGCCGGACGAAGGCCATCGTGGTGGCGATCGTCTGGTGGCCGGAGCCCTTGCGGGTGCCCGCGTAGGCCTTGTCGTCCGGCAGCGCCAGCGGCCTGGCCCGCACGACGCGGGTCGGGACGTAGCCGCCCAGGCCCTTGCGCCGGTCGTGCATGTACTGGATCTCTTCGGAGTTCCGGCCCGGGTGGTAGTACGGCGGGGCGCCGGACTCCAGCTCCTTGTCCGCGATCGGCAGGTGCAGCCGGTCGCGGAAGCGCTTGAGGTCGTCGACCGTCAGCTTCTTCATCTGGTGGGTCGCGTTGCGGCCCTCGAAGTTCGGGCCGAGCGTCCAGCCCTTGACGGTCTGGGCCAGGATCACGGTCGGCTGGCCCTTGTGCTCGCGGGCGGCCTTGTACGCCGCGTAGATCTTGCGGTGGTCGTGGCCGCCGCGGCCCAGGTGCAGGATCTGGTCGTCGGTGAGGCCGTCGACCATCTTGCGCAGCCGGTGGTCGTCACCGAAGAAGTGGTCGCGGATGTACGCGCCGGTCTCGGTGGCGTAGGTCTGGAACTGGCCGTCGGGCGTGGTGTTGAGCTTGTTCACCAGCACGCCGTCGCGGTCCTGCGCCAGCAGCGGGTCCCAGGTGCGGTCCCAGATCAGCTTGATGACGTTCCAGCCGGCGCCGCGGAACTGCGACTCCAGCTCCTGGATGATCTTGCCGTTGCCGCGCACCGGGCCGTCGAGCCGCTGCAGGTTGCAGTTGACGACGAAGGTGAGGTTGTCCAGGCCCTCACGGGCGGCCAGGGACAGCTGGCCGAGCGACTCCGGCTCGTCCATCTCGCCGTCGCCGAGGAAGGCCCACACGTGCGACTGCTCGGTGTCGGCGATGCCGCGCGCCTGCAGGTAGCGGTTCATCCGGGCCTGGTAGATCGCGCCCAGCGGGCCGAGGCCCATGGACACGGTCGGGAACTCCCAGAAGTCCGGCATGAGCCGCGGGTGCGGGTAACTCGACAGGCCGTACGGCGCCTTGGACTTCTCCTGGCGGAACGCGTCGAGCTGGGTCTCGGAGAGCCGGTCCAGCAGGAAGGCCCGGGCGTACACGCCGGGGGAGGCATGGCCCTGGAAGAAGATCTGGTCCCCGCCCTTGCCGTCGTCCTTGCCCCGGAAGAAGTGGTTGAAGCCCACGTCGTAGAGGGAGGCCGAGGAAGCGAAGGTGGCGATGTGCCCGCCGACGCCGATACCCGGCCGCTGCGCCCGGGACACCATGACCGCGGCGTTCCAGCGGGTCGCGTTGAGGATGCGCCGCTCGATGTCCTCGTTGCCGGGGAAGAACGGCTCGTCCTTGGTCGCGATGGTGTTGACGTAATCCGTGCTGCGCATCTCGGGCACGGCAACCCGCCGCTCGCGGGCACGCTCGATCAGGCGGAGCATGAGGTAGCGGGCGCGCTCGCGTCCGCGCTCGTCGATGGCGGCGTCAAGCGAGTCGAGCCATTCCGCCGTCTCCTCGGGATCGAAATCCGGGACCTGGCTGGGAAGGCCGCCAATGATGATCGGGTTGCGATCTGATCCGGAAGCCACGCTATTCCTTCGCTTCTAGGGTCTTGCTCTGCTGGGTCGCGCCGCCTCCATCGTGTACCGCGCGTTCGGGATACGTCATCTCTACTGAGTGGTAACCACCACTAAGTGAGACAGACCCCTCTTCCAGACCCTCTTGAGGCTCTCGCATGGCTGTCCGGTGGCCGTCCGACCAAACCGCAACTCTACGCCCACTCGGACGTACGACCGACCGCGGCCCCGATTCGGGAGAAATCCTGGCATAGTGGAGTGAGCCACGTCACCCCTCACGGTTCGGGTTGCGGTGACACGTCAACGTTTGGGCGGGATGGGCGGCTGGGTACTTGCGCGAACCGCCGCGCCCGTGTGGACTACCGCCCATAACCCCGCACAGGAGCGGGAAGACAACCCCCATGACAGGAGGCAGAGCGTGAGCGCGACCGCGGGCCACGCGGAGGAGCAAACCAACCCGGCGAGCCGGCTTGGTTTTGAGCCCGGACAGGTGGTCCAGGAGCTCGGCTACGACGACGACGTCGATCACGAGCTCCGTGAGGGTATTGAGGGGATCACGGGCGAAGAGCTCGCGGACGAGGAGTATGACGACGTCGCCGACGGCGTCATCCTGTGGTTCCGTGATGATGACGGCGATCTGACCGACGCCCTGGTCGACGCCACGTCCGCCATCGACGAGGGCGCCCAGATCTGGCTCATGACCCCGAAGACCGGCCGTGACGGGCACGTCGAGCCGAGTGACATCGGAGAGGCCGCGCAGACTGCGGGCCTGGCTCAGACCAGTAGTGTCAACGTCTCCAAGGACTGGACCGCCAGTCGTCTGGTGACCCCCAAGACGGCGAAGGCCGGCAAGCGCTGAGGCGTTCCTGACCGGCACCGCGCCCCCGTGACCCAGCGTCGCGGGGGCGCCTCGCATTTCGCCGGCGGGGCGGTGCGAGACTGGGCCGCGGGGCCCGGCCGCGGGCCCCGTCACCGTCACCGGAGAGGTGTGTCCACCATGGCGCTCGCCGTAGGAGAGAAGGCCCCCGACTTCGCGCTCAGGGACCAGCACGGCCGGACCGTGCGGCTGTCCGACTTCACGGGCTCGAAGAACGTCGTGCTGCTCTTCTTCCCCTTCGCCTTCACGGGGGTCTGCACGAGCGAGCTGTGCGCGCTCCGCGACGAGCTCCCGGCGTTCCAGAACGACGAGGTCCAACTGCTCGCGGTCTCCAACGACTCGATGCACACCCAGCGCGTCTTCTCCGACCAGGAGGGCCTGGAGTACCCGCTGCTGTCCGACTTCTGGCCGCACGGCGAGGTCTCCCGGGCCTACGGCGTCTTCGCCGAGGACAAGGGCTGCGCGGTGCGCGGCACCTTCGTCATCGACAAGGAGGGCGTGATCCGCTGGACCGTCGTCAACGGCCTGCCGGACGCCCGTGACCTGAACGAGTACGTCAAGGCGCTCGAAGCCCTGTAGTCCCGGGGAACCGGGTACTAACCTCAGGGCGTTGATCCTGGTGCGACCTCGAGACAAGCAGCACGCGATGACATGGGAGGACTCGTGGGAGTCAGCCTCAGCAAGGGTGGCAACGTATCGCTGACGAAGGAGGCCCCCAACCTCACGGCCGTCATCGTCGGCCTCGGCTGGGACGCCCGCACCACCACGGGCGCGGACTTCGACCTCGACGCCAGCGCCCTGCTCACGGGCACCGAGGGCAAGGTCCTCTCGGACCAGCACTTCGTCTTCTTCAACAACCTCAGGAGCCCCGACGGCTCCGTGGAGCACACCGGTGACAACATCACCGGTGAGGGCGAGGGGGACGACGAGCAGATCAAGGTGAACCTGGCCGGCGTGCCGGCCGATGTCGCCAAGATCGTCTTCCCGGTGTCGATCTACGACGCCGAGACCCGTCAGCAGTCGTTCGGCCAGGTCCGCAACGCGTTCATCCGCGTCGTCAACCAGGCCGACAACAAGGAACTGGCCCGCTACGACCTCACCGAGGACGCCTCGACCGAGACGGCGATGGTCTTCGGGGAGCTGTACCGGCACGGTGCGGAGTGGAAGTTCCGGGCCATCGGCCAGGGATACGCGTCCGGGCTGCGCGGCATCGCGCAGGACTTCGGCGTCAACGTCTGATTCGCCGGGGTCTCGCGGTCCGCGTCCGGCGGGCCGCGAGCCCCCGCGGGGGAGGAGAACAGCATGGGCGTGACGCTCGCCAAGGGGGGCAACGTCTCCCTCACCAAGGCCGCACCCAATCTGACCAGCGTGCTGATCGGGCTCGGCTGGGACGCGCGCTCCACCACCGGGGCGCCCTTCGACCTGGACGCCAGCGCGCTGCTGTGCGCCTCGGGCCGGGTGCTGGGTGACGAGTACTTCGTCTTCTACAACAACCTCAAGAGCCCGGAGGGCTCGGTCGAGCACACCGGCGACAACCTGACCGGTGACGGCGACGGCGACGACGAGGTCCTGCTGGTGGACCTGTCCGCCGTGCCCGAGCGGGTCGACAAGATCGTCTTCCCGGTCTCCATCTACGACGCCGACGCCCGGGGTCAGACCTTCGGCCAGGTCAGCAACGCCTTCATCCGGGTGGTCAACCAGACCGACCAGAGTGAACTGGCGCGCTACGACCTCTCCGAGGACGCCTCCAGCGAAACGGCGATGATCTTCGGAGAGCTGTACCGGTACGGCGGCGAATGGAAGTTCCGAGCCGTTGGCCAGGGGTATGCATCAGGGCTCCGGGGCATCGCCCTAGACTTTGGGGTCAACGTTTCGTAAAGGGATTGGATATCCAGTGCTCCTCCGAACTTTCGGCTGGTCGTTCGGTGTCACCGCCGCCGGCCTGGCCCTCGCCGGTTTCCTGTGGGGTGCGGAGGGGCTTGCCCTCGTCGCCATCCTGTCGGTGCTGGAGATCTCGCTCTCCTTCGACAACGCGGTGATCAACGCCGGGATCCTGCGGAAGATGAACGCCTTCTGGCAGAAGATCTTCCTCACCATCGGCATTCTGATCGCCGTGTTCGGCATGCGCCTCGTGTTCCCGATCATCATCGTGTCGATCACGGCGAAGATCGGGCCCATCGAGGCCATCGACCTGGCGATCAACAACAAGGACCAGTACGAGCATCTCGTCACCTCCGCGCACCCGGCGATCGCCGCGTTCGGCGGGATGTTCCTGTTGATGATCTTCCTCGACTTCATCTTCGAGGAGCGTGAGCACAAGTGGCTCGCCTGGCTGGAGAAGCCGCTCTCCAAGCTCGGCAAGCTCGACACGCTCTCCGTGGTCGTCGCCCTGGTGGCGCTGCTGATCACCGCCACCACCCTCGCCACCGAGGTCTCGCACGGCGGCGGCGACAAGTCCTCCACGGTGCTGCTCGCCGGCATCGGCGGCCTCGTCACCTACCTCGTCGTCGGCGGCATCTCGAGCTACTTCGAGGACCGGCTGGAGGACGAGGCCGACGAGGCCGACGCCGAGCTGGAGGAGATAAGCTCGGGCGGCAAGCCGGCCGGCAGCGGTGCCTCGGCCGTGGGCCTGGCGGGCAAGGCGGCGTTCTTCCTCTTCCTCTACCTGGAGGTCATCGACGCGTCGTTCTCCTTCGACGGCGTCATCGGCGCGTTCGCGATCTCCAACGACATCTTCATCATCGCCCTCGGCCTCGGCATCGGTGCGATGTACATCCGGTCGCTCACCGTCTACCTGGTCCGCAAGGGCACCCTGGACGACTACGTGTACCTGGAGCACGGCGCGCACTACGCGATCGGCGCGCTGGCGATCATCCTCCTGGTCACCATCAAGTTCGAGATCAACGAGGTCATCACCGGCCTCATCGGTGTCGTCCTGATCGGTGCGTCCTACTGGTCGTCGGTGGTGCGAAACCGCCGTCTCGGGGAAAGCTCCGAGCAGCGGGACGACAAAGCGGAGGTGACGAGCGGGGTCTGACCCCCGTCTCGTCACGACATTCGGGTCACGCCGCCCCCCGCCGACCCGGCGGGGGGCGGCCTGCGTGCAGGGGACGGACGGGCATGTGGAACTTCCTGCGGCCGAGCGGCGGCTTCAACGCGCAGTTCGACATGGCGAACGCGCACACCATCGAGCTCACCAGGCGGCATCAGGTCGTCTCGCTGTCCAAGCAGGGCGCGGCGGTCGGCAACCTGCGCATCAACCTGTCCTGGCAGATGCGCACCTCCGACACCGGCGGCTGGAACCAGCGCAGCGGTTCCTGGCTGAGCCGGCAGATGAACCTGTTCAAGCCGGAGCCGGTGCAGGCCGCCGGCCCCGCCATGGTCAACGTCGACCTCGACCTGGCGTGCATGTACGAACTGGCCGACGGCACCAAGGGCGTCGTCCAGCCGCTCGGCAACTTCCTCGGTGACCTCGACGCCCCGCCGTACATCCAGATGACCGGCGACGACCGCTTCGGCGGCTCTTCCGGCGAGACGCTCTACATCAACCTCGACAAGCACGACGAGTTCAAGCGCATGCTCGTCTTCGTCTACATCTACGACGGCACGCCCGCCTTCGACCGCACCCACGCCAAGGTGGAGATCTTCCCCAGCTCGGGCCCGCGGATCGAGATCCTGCTGGACGAGCGCGAACCGCAGGCCCGCTCCTGCGCGGTGGTGCTCATCGAGAACAAGAAGGGCGACCTGACCGTGCGCCGCGAGGTGAAGTACGTGTACGGCTTCCAGGCCGAGCTCGACCGGCTCTACGGCTGGGGCCTGCAGTGGGGCCGCGGCTACAAGACCAAGGTCTGAGCGCGCGGCCCCCCGCCGGGAGCGCTCAGCGGCGTTCCTGGAACTGCGGGCCCATCGGCGGCAGCCGGAAACCCTGCACCGGCTGCGGATAGCCGTACGCGGGAGCGGGGACCGCCGCGGTCGGCGCGGGCTGCTGCGGCGGGTAGCCGTAGGCCGGGGCGGCCACGGTCGGCTGCGGTTCCTGCGGGTAGCCGTACGCCGGGGCGGCCACCGTCGGCTGCGGCTCCTGCGGGTAGCCGTAGGCGGGCGGCGCGGTGGGCTGCGGCGGCACCGGCGCCGGGGCCTGCAGGGTGTAGGCGTCCGGCTCGCCGGTCACCGCGACGGTCGGCGGCACGGGCTGCGGCTCCGAGGCCACCTCGCCCTCCGGCCGCGGCGGCGGCGCCTCGTCGAGATCGCCCTCCTCGACGGTGATGCCGAACTCGGTGGCCAGCCCCTCCAGCCCCGAGGCGTAGCCCTGCCCCAGCGCGCGGAACTTCCAGCCGCCCGCCCTGCGGTACAGCTCGCCGCAGATCAGCGCGGACTCGTCGCCGGTGTCGGGGACGACGTCGAAGAGCGCCAGCGGCTCGGCGTCGGAGCCCGCGGCCGTGTCGTAGAGCAGCACCGTCAGGTCGGAGACGAGGGCGAACGGGCCGCCGTCCGCCGAGGCCGCGACGACCACCCGGTCCACACCCGCCTCAAGCGCGGCCAGGTCCACCTCGATGGCGTCCGTCAGTCCGGCCGGCTCGCTGCGCTTGGGCAGGTGCCGGGCGGCGCCCCCCGGGTGCCGGGGCTGGTTGTAGAAGATGAAGTCCTCGTCCGAGCGCACCTGGCCGTCCGCACCCAGCAGCAGCGCCGAGGCGTCGACGTCCGGCACACCCGCCCCCGGGCTCCAGCGGAGCACCGCCCGCACCCCCGAGGCCGTCACCGGGATGTTGGAGCCCTTCACCATCGACTGCGTCATGCGCGCAATCCTGCCCTCCCGGGGGCCGCGCCCACAACGCGGGGCACAGCACGGGTGCGCCGGAGGGGAGAGACGCGGACAGGGCGGCACGTAACGGACTCGAGGGGGTTACCTGATTTTCACGTACGCCGGGAACGTCCGCAGGGGGCTCGCACGTACGATGGTCGGCCACGGCGTCGGGGGACGCTTCCCACCTCTCCAACCACCACCTGCCACGGGGGAAAGCATGCGCCACTTCGGGCACCTCGCGCCGGACGTACGGACCGAGCTCTTCCACCAGGAGCCCGCCGAGTTCACCGCCGCCTCACCGGCCGGCATGCTCGCCGTCGCCCTCGGCGCCACCCTCTACTGCCCGGCCACCCGGTCGCGGCTCGCCGACGACGTGCTCAAGCAGGCCGCGCGCGGTGTCGTGTCGATGGTGCTGTGCCTGGAGGACTCCATCGACGACCGGGAGGTCGAGGCCGGGGAGGAGAACCTGGTCCGCCAGCTCGGCGAGCTGTCCCACCGGGTCCCGGACGGCGACCCCCCGCTGCTGTTCATACGCGTCCGCACCCCCGAGCAGATCACCGACCTCGTGTGCCGGCTCGGCGACGACGTGTCCCTGCTCTCCGGGTTCGTGCTCCCCAAGTTCACCGAGGAGTCCGGCGTCCCCTTCCTGGAGGCCCTCGCCGCCGCCGAGGCGGCCTGCGGACGGCGGCTGTTCGCGATGCCGGTCCTGGAGTCCCCGCAGCTGCTCCACCTGGAGACCCGCACCGAGACGCTGTACGGCATCTCCCGCACCGTCGACAAGTACCGCGACCGCGTCCTCGCGCTGCGGCTCGGCGTCACCGACTTCTGCTCCGCCTACGGGCTGCGCCGCTCGCCCGACATGACCGCCTACGACGTCCGCATCGTTGCCTCGGTCATCGCCGACGTGGTCAACGTCCTCGGGCGCGCCGACGGCACCGGCTTCACGATCACCGGCCCGGTCTGGGAGTACTTCAAGCACTCCGAGCGCATGTTCAAGCCGCTGCTGCGGCAGAGCCCCTTCGTCCCCGAGGCCGTCGACCTGCGCGACGCCCTCATCCAGCGGGACATGGACGGACTGCTGCGCGAGATCGAACTGGACCGGACGAACGGCCTGCAGGGCAAGACCTGCATCCACCCCTCGCACGTCCAGCCCGTGCACGCGCTCAGCGTCGTCTCCCACGAGGAGTGGAGCGACGCCGTCGACATACTCCACGAGGACCGCAGCGGCGGGGGCGTGCTGCGCTCGGCCTACACGAACAAGATGAACGAGGTGAAGCCGCACCGCGCCTGGGCCGAGCGCACCGTGCGGCGCGCCGAGGTCTTCGGCGTGGCACGGGAGGAGATCGGCTTCGTCGAGCTGCTCTCCGCATGCGTGCCGTCGTGACAAACCGCAACGAGAGGGAGAGTGCCGAACGCATGGCAGTGGAGCACATCTGGTCCGGGCAGTGGGTCGCCGACCGGCTCGGCGTCACCCTGCGGGGGGACGGCCTGAGCGCTCTGCTCGGCCTCGCCCTGCGCCGCAACCCCAAGCGGGCGCACCTGCTCGTCTCCAATGTGCTGGGCAAGCACGTGCCGCAGCGTCCGCACGTCGTCTACGACGCCGGGTACGGGCTCGGCGTGCGCGTGCGGGAGCTGCTGGGCGAGGCCGAGGCGGCCCGGTCCGTGGTGCTCGGCTACGCCGAGACGGCGACCGGCCTCGGGCACGCCGTGGCCGACGGCCTCGGGACCGCCCCGTACCTGCACTCCACCCGGCGCCCGGTCCCCGGGGTCGAGGCGGTCGGCGGCTTCGAGGAGGAGCACAGCCACGCGACCTCGCACCTGCTGCTGCCCGAGGACGCCGGCCTGCTGGCCGCGGACGGGCCGCTGGTGCTGGTGGACGACGAGTTCTCCACCGGCCGGACGGTGCTCAACACGGTGCGGGCGCTGCACACCCGCTACCCGCGCCGTCGCTATGTCGTGGTCGCCCTGGTGGACATGCGCTCGGAGGCCGACCGCGCACTGCTCACCCGGTTCGCGGCGGACCTGGGCGCGAGCGTCGACGTCATCGCGCTGGCCTCGGGCACGGTCGTCCTCCCGGACGGGGTCCTGGAGCGGGGGCAGGAACTGGTCGCCGCGCACGGCACCGCGAAGCCCGCCCTCCCGCCCGAGGCGCACCCGGTGGCACCCCACCGGGTGCGCCTCGACTGGCCCGCCGGACTGCCCGACGGCGGACGGCACGGCTTCACGCCCGCGCACCGCGCGCGGCTGGAGGCCGCGCTGCCCGCGATGGCGGTACGCCTGGCGGAGGGACTGCGCGTCCTCGGCGACGGCCCGGCACCCCGTGTCCTCGTCCTCGGCAACGAGGAGCTCATGTACGCCCCGCTGCGACTGGCGCAGGCCCTGCAGGAGTCCCTGCCCGCCGCGGAGGTGCGGTTCTCCACGACGACCCGCTCCCCGGTCCTGGCCGTGGACGACCCGGGGTACGCGATACGCACCCGGATCGCCTTCCCCGGCCACGACGACCCGGCCGACGGGCCCGGCGAGCGCTACGCGTACAACATCGCCGGCGCCGGCTTCGACGCCGTCGTCGCCGTCGTGGACAGCGCGGGCGACACGCCCGCCCTGCACGCCCCCGGAGGGCTGCTCGCGCAGCTCGCCGCCCATACCGAAAGGCTCCTGCTGGCCGTGGTGCCCTCGTACGAACCCCGCCCGCCCGCCCCGACGCTCCCGGAGCCGCTGCGCGGGCCCTCGTTCTCCTCGTACGCGCCCGACGAGGTCGGCTGGCTGCTGAAGGACCTCTCCGACGTCGAACTGGAGGCGCCGACCGAGGAGCGCGAGGAGGCCATCCAGAGCGGCGGGGCGCACTACGCGGAGTCGCTGCCCGTGGAGTACCAGCCCAGCGCCCAGTACCAGGAGCTGTTCCGGGACGCGCTGGCGGACTCCGCCGGCCGCATCGCCCGCGCCGTCGGCGCCGTGACCGAGCTGGTGCTCGCCGAACGCGGCCCGGACGCCGTCCTGGTGTCGCTGGCCCGCGCGGGCACCCCGGTCGGCGTCCTGATGCGCCGCTGGGCCCGGCACGCGCACGGCCTGGACCTGCCGCACTACGCCGTGTCCATCGTCCGCGGCCGGGGCATCGACACCACCGCCCTGCGCTGGCTGGCCGAGCACCACGACCCCGCACGGGCGGTGTTCGTGGACGGCTGGACCGGCAAGGGCGCCATCACCCGCGAACTGGCCGACGCCGTGGCCCCGTTCGCGGGCTTCGACCCGGACATCGCGGTGCTCGCCGACCCCGGGTCGTGCGTCCGCACCTTCGGCACCCGCGACGACTTCCTCATCCCGTCCGCGTGCCTGAACTCCACAGTCTCCGGCCTGGTCTCGCGCACCGTGCTGCGCGCCGATCTGATCGGCCCCGACGACTTCCACGGCGCCAAGTTCTACCGGGAGCTGGCAGGCTCGGACGTCTCCAACCTCTTCCTGGACGAGGTCTCGGCCCGCTTCACCGCCGTCACCGACGAGGTCGCCCGCGACGTCAAGGAGCTCCAGGCCGGCGACCGCACGCCCACCTGGGAGGGCTGGGCCGCGGTCGAGCGGATCAGCGAGGAGTACGGGATCGGGGACGTCAACCTGGTCAAGCCGGGCGTCGGCGAGACCACCCGGGTGCTGCTGCGCCGCGTGCCCTGGCGGGTGCTCGCCCGGCGGGGCGCGGGAGCCGACCTGGCGCACATCCGGCTGCTCGCCGAGCAGCGCGGCGTCCCGGTGGAGGAGGTGGACGACCTGCCGTATTCGTGCGTCGGGCTGATCCACCCGCGCTTCACCCGGGGCGCGACCGGTACCGACGGGAAGGCGGTGGAGGCCAAGTGAAGCAGCGCCCGGAGATCGTGAGGTCCCTCGTCGCCAGCGACCTGGACCGTACCCTCATCTACTCGTCGGCGGCCCTGGCCCTGTCGATGGCGGACGAGGAGGCGCCGCGGCTGCTGTGCGTCGAGGTGCACGAGGGCCGGCCGCTGTCCTTCATGACGGAGACCGCCGCCGCGCTGATCCAGCGCCTCGCGGCCGCCGCCGAGTTCGTCCCGGCGACGACCCGTACCCGCAAGCAGTACCGGCGCATCAACCTCCCCGGCCCCGTGCCGCGGTACGCGATCTGCGCCAACGGCGGGCACATCCTGGTCAAGGGCCACACCGACCACGACTGGAACGCCGAGATGCGCCGCCGCCTGGCCGAGGGCTGCGCGCCGCTGGCCGAGGTCCGCGCGTACATGGCGCGCACCGCCGACGAGTCCTGGCTGCGCAAGGAACGCATCGCCGAGGACCTGTTCGTCTACCTGGTCGTCGAGCGGTCGCTGCTGCCCGAGCTGTGGGTGAAGGACCTCGCCGAATGGGCGGAGGAGCGCGGCTGGACCGTCTCGCTGCAAGGCCGCAAGATCTACGCCGTACCGAAGCCGCTCACCAAGTCCGCGGCCCTGGCCGAGGTCGTCCGCCGCACCGGCGCCGACCACGTGCTCGCCGCGGGCGACTCCCTCCTGGACGCCGAGCTGCTGCTCGCCGCCCACACCGCCTGGCGTCCCGGCCACGGCGAACTCGCCGACACCGGCTGGGGCGCGCCGCACGTCGACGCGCTGACCCTGCCCGGCGTCGCGGCGGGGGAGGAGATCCTGCGCCGGATGCTCAGCGTGGCGCGCCGCTGACCCCGTCCGGCCGCACCACCCGCGTGCACGCGCTGCGCGTCGCCTCGACGCGCAGCGCGTTCGGCCGTTCGCTGGCCTCGATGAACGCCCGGGCCTCCGCCTCCGTACGACCGCCCGTCACATGCCTGGCCAGCAGCCGCTCCTCGCGGACCGCGGCGTCGGACTCGACGAACCACAGCTCGTCCAGCAGGTCCCTGACCTCGTGCCAGCCGGCGCCGTCGTCGGCCAGGTAGTTCCCCTCCGTCACCACCAGCCGGGCCTGCGGCGGCACGGCGATCCCGGCCGCCACCGGTTCGTCCAGGTCCCGGTCGAAGTCCGGCGCGTAGACGGTGCGGCCCCGCCACGAGCGCAGCCGCCGCAGCAGATGGACATAGCCGTCCACGTCGAAGGTCTCCGGCGCGCCCTTGCGGCCGCGCAGTCCGAGCCGGTCCAACTGGGCGTTGGAGAGGTGGAAGCCGTCCATCGGCACGTACGCCGCCGTGCCCGGGCCGAGCCGCGCGTCGACCCCCTCCACCAGCGAACGGGCCAGGGTCGACTTGCCGGCCGCGGGCGCGCCCGCCAGCCCCAGCAGCACCCGCCTGCCTGGCATGCTGGGCACCAGGGCGAGGACGTCATCCACGTACATGCCGCCACCTTAAGGAGCAGCCGTGCACGAGACCAAGAACCCGCAGCTCACGCCCGAACTGTACGCCTATGTCCTCGAGCACAACCCGCCGCTGGACGCCGTCCAGGAGGAGCTGGTCGAGATCACCCACGCTCGCTTCGGGGACGCGGCGAGCATGCAGTCGGCGCGCGAGCAGGGCCCGCTGCTGGCTTTCCTGGTGCGGCTGACCGGGGCCCGGCAGGTCGTCGAGGTCGGCACTTTCACCGGCTTCTCCGCCCTGTCCATGGCGCAGGCGCTGCCGGCGGACGGGCGGCTCATCGCCTGCGACATCTCCGAGGAGTGGACGGCGGTCGCCCGTGACGCCTGGGCCAAGGCCGGTGTCGCCGACCGCGTGGACCTGCGGATCGCACCCGCGCTGGACACGCTGCGGGCGCTGCCGGGCGATCCGTGGATCGACCTCGTCTACCTCGACGCCGACAAGGGCAACTACGTCAACTACTGGGAGGAGCTGGTGCCGCGGATGCGGCCCGGCGGGATCATCGCCGCCGACAACACGCTCTTCCACGGACGGGTCGTGGATCCGCGCGCCACGGGTGACACGGCGGGGATCCGAGCGTTCAACGACCGTGTCGCCTCCGACGGGCGCGTGGAGGCGCTGCTGCTGACCGTGGCGGACGGGCTGACCCTGGCGCGCAAGCTGTGAGCCGTGGTTAATCTGTGCCCATGCCCCGTTACGAGTACCGCTGCCGCTCCTGCGGCACCACGTTCGAGTTGAGCCGGCCGATGGCCGAGTCCGCCGCGCCCGCGGAGTGCCCCGCCGGGCACGACGACACGGTCAAGCTCCTGTCGACGGTCGCGGTCGGCGGCACCGCTTCCGCCGCCGCGGCGGCCCCCCGCCCGGCGGCGGGCGGCGGGGGCTGCTGCGGCGGGGGCTGCTGCGGCTGACGGGCCGCGGCGGGGCCGGACAACCGTCGGCGGGACGGCGCCGCCGCGGGCCACTGCCGGGCTCCGCTGTCGTTGAGGACGATGACCAGCGGGCCGTCCCTGGCGGCGGCCATGTTGTTCAGCGCCCCAGGCCATGCCGCCGGTGAGGGCGCCGTCGCCGAGGACGGCGACGGTGTGGTCGCGCTTGGCCAGGCCGTCGGCCCGGCCGGGCACCGTGGAGGCGTGGCTTGCTTTGGCGACGCCGCAGCCGGCGGCAGGACGCGTGGTCCTGCGGCGCGGTGCGGCACGACGGTGAACCCCGGCGTCGGCCCGCGCCGGGTGGTGGCTGTCGCGGTGCGGGCGGCGGCGGTGGGCCGGTCGTGCCGTGTCCTCGCGCCCTGGGGCGCGGGGAGCGGCCCGCGGGGCCGGGAAACGGCTGAGGAAGGCGCGGCGCGCCCTGTCTCGCAAGGAGAAGGGCAAAGTGCGGAGGGAACGCTGCGGCTCCCCCATCGCCCGCACGGTCCCGCTCTCGCAAGCCATCCCGGCGCTCACCGAGCTCGAACGGAAGGGCACGGCCAAGCGCGGCAAGCTGATCATCACGCCAGGATGACGCCCACCGCCGGACACCACCGCACGCGTGCGCGGCGCGACGGTGAAGTCGGCTAGGCCCGCCCGGAGGCGCGGTCCTTGCGGATCGCGGCGACGACCCGGGCCGCCGTGTCGCGCACCGCCGCGGTCTCCGTGAGGAAGTGCCACCAGTCCGGGTGCCGGCCCTGGAGTCCCTCGACGGCGCGGTCGAGCCGGGCGACGGCCTCGTCGAGGGGGCGGGCGTGCCGCTGCTCGGGAGTCGAGCGGCCCTGCATGGCGAGCCGCTGGGCGTCCCGGACGGCGAACCGGGTGCGCTCGATCTCGCCCTGTGGGTCCTTGCTGACCTCGTTGAGCCGCCGCAGCCGGTCCCCGGCCGCGGACACCGCCGCGTCGGCGTCGTCGAGCAGCGCCCGTACCGTGCCCAGCAGGGCCGTCGCGTCCGGCCAGCGCTGCTCGTCCCGGGCCTTGGCCGCCTCCGAGAGCTTCTGCTCCGCGCGGCCGACGGCCTCCGTCGCCCGCTCCGGTACCTGCTGCAGGTCCTGCCAGCACGCCATGCTGAAGCGGCGGCGCAACTCGCTGAGGACGGGATCGACGCCTTCCGTGCGGGTCGCCAGGGCCTGGGTCCGGGTACGCAGCGACACGATCCGCTTGTCGGTCTCCCGGGCCCGTTCCGGCAGCCGTTCGGCCTCCGTGCGGATGGCCTCGGCCGTGCGCAGCACCTCGTCGGCGCGCCGGATGGTCTCCTGTACGCCGTGCGTGCCGGCGCCCTGGTTGAGCTTGGTCAGTTCCGGGGCGAGGGCGGCCAGCCGGGCCGCCAGGTCGTCCGCGCGCAGGCCCGAGGCCCGTACGGCGTCCAGCGCGTTGGACGCGGCGAGCAGTGCCTGCCGGGCCCGTTCGACGGCGGGGGCGAGGCGGGCGAGCTGGGTCTCGGCCTTGTCCAGCAGCGGGCCGATCCCCCGGGCGAAGGCGTCCAGGTCCTTCCTGGCCCGGACCAGATCGTCCTTCGCCTTGGTGAGCTCGGCACGGGCGCGGGCCGCGGTGGCGGCCTCCAACTCGTCGCGGTCCAGGTCGTAGGCGTCGACCGCCGCGATGTAGGCGGCGCTGACCTGGTCGATGCGCTCGCCCAGTGCCCGGAAGTCCTCGCTCGCCCGCCGCGCGGCGGGGGAGCTGTCGACCGCGGTGATGGTCTCTATGGAGATCACCAGGTCGCGCTGGGCCGTGTCCAGCTCGTAGAACGCCTCGGCGGCGGCATCCTTCGCGGCCTGGGCGTCGGCGCGCAGATTGTCCCCCCGCCGCCACCACGAGCGTGCCGTCGTCACAGTCGCCCTCTCCCGCAGGTCCGCCGCCGGTGGTTGTCCGCTCCAGTCTCCCACCTGGCTGGGACGAACACACGGGCCGGGCGGTTGCGGTCAGCGGCCGGCTTCCGTCACGCTCACCGAGCCGTCCCCCGTACGGACCGTCACGACGTGGCCGCTGGTGTCGTCGCGGGGGACGTCGACGCTGACGTGCCCGTCGCCGGAGCGTGCGGAGACCTTGTAGCGCTGGTGCGGCAGCGCGACGCTGACCCGGCCGTCGCCGCTGGTCGCCTCGACGAGGTCGGGCACCTTGTCGAAGGCCAGCTTCACCGAGCCGTCGGAGGTGTGGGCGCTGACCTCGCGGGAGCCGATGCCGCCGGCGTCGATCCGGCCGTCGCCGCTGGAGAGCCGGAGCGGGCCGGTCACGTCCCGGACGACGACCGAGCCGTCGCCCGTGGTGAGCTTCAGCGGGGTGCTGAAGCCGCTCGCCTCCACGCTGCCGTCGCCGTTGACCACCGTCAGGTGGACCCCGCGCGGCACCAGCACCTCATGGCGCACCGAGCAGTTCTGCACGACGCCCTGGCACTTGGTGCGGAAGGTCAGGGTGCCGCCGTGCATCGACCAGGTGGCCTTCGGCGTGTCGCCGAGCACGGCCCAGCCGTCGAACCACCGGGTGACGCGGACCTCGTCCACGTCGGCCGGCCTCACCACGACCTTGCTGTCGGAGGAGTCGATGGTCAGTTCGTTCCCGTCGAGCGCGAAGCTCTTGCGCTCCGGCTCGCTGTCGTCGGAGGCGTTCGCGCAGGCGGACGCCGTACCGACCAGTGCCACGACGCCCGCGGCGGCGGCGAGGGTCCTCAACGTGCGGGTGCTCTTCGTCATACCCAGGACGCTACGGAGCGTCCGATGTGCCCGGAATCAGGCCGCCCACCGGAAGCGGGGTGGGGAAAACCCCCGCCCCGCCCGGGGGTTCGGCGGGCCGGCGGGCGGGCTCGTGGCGGGGCCGCGCGCCTCACCACGAGCACGCGCCGCCGCTCCCGGAAGCCGCGTGCGCGCTGTGGCTAGGCTCCGGGACGCGCGATCTCCACGTTCTCCAGGACGCCGAGGGCGTCGGGGACGAGGACGGCCGCCGAATAGTAGGTGCTGACGAGATAGGAGATGATCGCCTTCTCGTCGATTCCCATGAAACGCACCGAAAGACCCGGCTCGTACTCGTCGGGGATCCCGGTCTGGTGCAGTCCGATCACACCCTGGTTGTCCTCGCCGGTGCGCATCACCAGGATGGAGGTGGTGTTCTCCCGGGAAATCGGGATCTTGTTGCACGGGAGGATCGGGATTCCGCGCCACGACGGCAGGTGGTGGCCGTGGAAATCGATGGAGTGCGGTACCAGGCCGCGGCTGTTGAACTCCCTTCCGACGGCCGCGATGGCGCGCGGATGGGCCAGCAGGTACTGGGCGTCGCGGCGCCGGCTGATCAGTTCGTCGAGGTCGTCGGGGGTCGGCGGGCCGGAGTGCGTGGTGATGCGCTGCCGGTAGTCGGCATTGCGCAGCAGCCCGAACTCCTGGTTGTTGACCAGTTCGTGCTCCTGCCGTTCGCGCAGCGCCTCGACGGTCAGCTTCACCTGCTGCTCGACCTGGTTGTAGGGCTGGTTGTACAGGTCCGCGACGCGGCTGTGGACCCTCAGCACGGTCTGGGCGACGCTCAGTTCGTACTCGCGCGGGGAGAGTTCGTAGTCCACGAAGGTGCCGGGCAGGTCCGGTTCCCCGACGTGGCCCGAGGCCAGTTCGATGGCCTTCTCGCCGTACTTGTTCTGCGCCTGCTGGGTGCCGGTGACGAAGCCCGCGACGTGCTCGCGCAGCCCGTCGGCCTGTTGCATGACGGCCTGGAAGGCCTGGCGCGGCAGGGCGAGCGCGGTGACGGCGGTGACCGCCTTGGCGGTGTACTCCCACGTGCTTTCAGGGCCGGCCAGTCCCTCGGATCCGAAGTGGTCACCGTCGGCGATGCTGCCGATCACGCCCTGGCCGTCCCACTTGGCCGGGGCCAGCTTGTCGATCCTGCCGTGGGCGACGAGGAAGACGTGGCCGGCGGGCTGCCCGGCGGCCACGATCGTCTCGCCGGCCGCGAACTCCCGTTGCTCGAACTGCCCGGCGAGCGCGGCCAGCACCGCCTCGTCGGTGAAGCCGCGCAGCAGCGGCAGTTCGCCGAGCTCCGCCGGGATCACCCGGACCTCGGAGCCGGTCTGGACGAAGTCCACCCTTCCGTCGCCCACCGAGTAGCTGAGCCTCCGGTTGACCCGGTAGGCGCCGCCGGCGGCCTCGACCCACGGCAGCACCCGCAGCAGCCACCGCGATGTGATTCCCTGCATCTGCGGCGCGGATTTGGTGGTCGTCGCCAAATTCCGCGCGGCAGCGGTGCCCAGACTCCGCTGAGACTCGCCGTTCCCCGTCGTCGCCCCCGGTGCGACACCCGGCTCAACCGTCATGAATGGTCCTTCCCTTGCGGCCTGATGGCCCACGCGCACAAAAGCGTGGTTAAGGAAATCAATTCACGGTGAAACAAGGTTTCCTGTGCGGTGGTCCCCCCTGCCTTCGGCCGCTTTCCTCTCGGAAGCTACCCATCGGGTGGAGCGCCCTGCACTCACTCATTCGGGTGAGCATTGCGTTACGGGCCGCCGGGGGCCCGCCGAAGCGTGGGCGTACGCATGTGCGACGACGGACACCGGGTGGCGGGGCGGCGAATGTGTGGCATGTCCATGATGCGGCCGGAGCGCGGGGATGGAACATCACGTTCCGGGGACGTTCTGTCGCCCCTCCCGGTTAATCGCGTGCTATTCCCGATGGTCGCCATCGAAGATGAGGAAAACGTCACGCGCCCCCGAGAGGATCGCAGGAGCATGGCTGGCGTACGCTGTACGGCTGAGAGCGGATCGCAGAGGAACCGCTTCTGCGCGACACCGCCTCACCCCCCGATGGCGCCGCGCACTCGCCGGGAGAGGAGGACGCGGTGTTCATCGGAGCAGGTTCCCTGTTCGATTCACCGTGGATCTACGCCCTGGTAGCCGCGTTCATCGTGCTCGACGTCTTCCTGCCGGTGATGCCGAGCGGCGTCCTGCTGATCTCGGCCGCCACGGCGGGCACCGCAGCCGGCGACAACGGCATCCTCGACGTGGTCGCCCTGCTGCTCTGCGCGGCCGTCGCCTCCACCCTCGGCGACCTGGCCGCCTACCGCCTCGCCTGGCGCGGCGGCGAATGGATCGACCAGCACGTGGCCCACTCCCGCCGGCTCTCCACCGCCCAGGAGATCCTCGGAACCGTCCTGGCCCGCGGCGGCGGCGCGCTCGTCGTGCTCGCCCGCTTCGCCCCCGCCGGCCGCTCCGTCGTCAGCCTCACCGCCGGTGCCGCGCACCGCCGCATCCGCGAGTTCCTGCCCTGGTCGGCGCTGGCCGGCCTGGCCTGGGCCGCGTACAGCGTGGGCCTGGGCTACGCGGGCGGCCAGTGGCTCGGCGCCGGCTGGCTCGGCACCGCCACCTCCGCCGTCGCCCTGTGCGGCTCCGGCTCCCTCGCTGCGTACGTCTTCCGCCGGGAGCGCCGCGCCCAGACGGTCGTCCCGGTGACGCTGCCCGCGCAGGCCGCGGCCTCGCCCGAGCGGGCCGCGGTCGCCGAGGCCCACTGAGTCACCGATCCGGCCGCGCCCCGGGTGGGCCCCGTCGATGGGCGGCCCCAGGCGAGCCGTGAGAGCATCGGTCCGGACAGCAACCGGTCTGGGGGGTGCCAACGGACGGATCGGAGACCCCCGATGCGACTCGGACCGCTCACCGGCCTGGCGGCCGTGCTCCTCGCCGCCGTCTCCTACGCGCTCCAAGGGGACACCCCGGGGATCGGCAGTTCCGGGGTCGCGGTCAGGGCGTTCTACCTCACCCACGACACCAGGCAGGGCGTCGGCCTGTACCTGCTGCTCGTCGCGGGGCTCTTCCTGGCCTTCTTCGCCGGCTGCCTGCGGCACGTCCTGTCCGCGTCCGACCGCACCGGCTGGCTGCCCCAGGTCGCCTTCGCCGGCGGCATCATGGCCGCCCTCGGCTTCTGGATCAGCGCCGGGCTCACCCTCAGCCTCGTCGAGGCAAGCGACCGCCCCCTGGTCGGCGGCGGCGCCCTGCAGGCCCTCAACGCCCTCGGCAGCGACCTGTTCATGCCCATCCTGGCCGGGATCGGCGTGATGCTGCTCGCGGCGGGACTGGCCGTCTCCCGCGGCGACGCCGGCCCGCTGCCGCACTGGCTGGGATGGGTGGGCTTCGTCCTGGGCGTGCTGATGTTCATCCCGTTCGCCGGCTTCATCGGCCTCGGGCTCGCCGGGCTGTGGGTCATCGCCGTGTGCGTGCTGCTGCTCGCCCCGGGGGAGGGGCCGAGCGCGCCGGACGGTCCCGGCCCGGCCGCCCCCGGTCAGCCGCGGGACGGCGCACCCCGCTGACAAGCACCCGGCGCCCCTGCGGGGACGCGGTTCAGCGCTTCCTGCGGTACGCGGTCCCGTCCGCCGACCGCCCCAGCCAGCCGCCCTCCACCAGGTAACGGCGCAGGGCCGCGCAGTCGTCGTGCACCGTCCGCAGCGCCTCGTTGACCTCGCGCTCGTGATAGTCCCGCGCCGGCTGGAAGAGGGTCTCGGTCAGGTGCCGCAGCAACTGCTCACGCCGCGCCACCCGGCGCGGGATGACCGTGAGCCGCCCCTGCGAGAACAGGGCCGACACCGCATGCGCACCGCTCTCGGACACAGATACTCCTCCACGTTCGGGACGACACTCCGCCGGGCAGCGTGACACGCGGGGCTGACCGGGGCACGCGATTTTTCCCGTCCCGGATCGGGGTGGAGTCGGCTGCCAGTCCGGCGGACTCCAGCTGACGTGTGGCACGTGCCGTACCCGTTCCTCGCCTTGTCGGTCACCGCCGGGTGGTGCACCCGGTGCGTGGTTCGCGGCCCGCCGCGCCGACGACGGGCGGGCGCTGGGGCAGGATGGACCCATGAGCGTCGTCAAGATCAACGTACTGTCCGTCCCGGCTGAGCAGCGCGAGGTCCTGGAGAAGCGGTTCGCCTCGCGGGCGGGCGCCGTGGAGGGCTCGGACGGCTTCGAGTGGTTCGAGCTGCTGCGCCCGGTCGAGGGCACCGACCAGTACCTCGTGTACACGCGGTGGCGCAGCGAGGAGGACTTCCGCAACTGGATGTCCGGCCCGATGCAGGCCGCCCACCGCGAGGGCGGCGAGGGCGGCGGGGAACGGCCCAGGCCGGCCGCCACCGGGTCCACCCTGTGGTCCTTCGAGGTCGTCCAGCAGGCCGCGCCGAAGCAGGCCTGATCCCGCGCGGCGCCCCGCGCCCGCGGGGCGCCGCCCACCGGTCCGGGAAACCGCCTTGTCGTCCGCGATCACCGGACGCCATCGATGCCGCGTCGAAGAGCGTGAACAGCGAGGGGCCTCGGCAGCGGCCGGTGAACGTCGTGGCCAGGCGGAGGCCCGCACGGGGCTTGCGCGTGGTGCCGTCAAGATGAGGCCACAGCCGGTGAACACCCTGGGGCTGCCGCCGGGGAGCGCGACGCGGCCCGGAGGGTCGCGGTAGCGCGGCCCGTGGTGCTTGACCGCCCGACGGTCACCATCCGATGAAGCTCACTGTCTCTGTCATGTCCGCCCGCCCTGTGCGCAGCGGTGGCACACCTTCCTTCTCGAATCCCACCGCGACACCGCAGAACAGCACGAGCCCGTCATCTGCCCCGACCAACTGGCTGACGGTCTTGCGATACATCGTCCACATCACCTGAGGGCAGCTGTGCAACCCTTCCGCCCTCAGCAGAAGCATGACCGTCTGCAAGTACATCCCCGCGTCCCCCCACTGCCCCGGCCCCATCGTCCGGTCGAGGTAGCAGAACAGCACAACCGGCGCCCCGAACGCCTCCGAGTTCAAGGCGGCGATCTTCCTGGGCCTGTCGAGGTCGTCACGATCGATCCCCAGTGCTTCGTACCGCTGGGCGGCCGCGGCCGAAAAGCGGTCCAGATATGGCGAGGTCAGTTCGGCCGGGTACATCGGATACTCCCGCTCATCCCCCGGGTCGCCCGCCAATGCCCTGGACGTCGCGCGCCTCTTCAGTTCGGCCAAGGGCTCGCCGCTCACGACATACAGGTGCCACGGCTGGAGGTTCCCACTCGACGGAGCACGCGTCGCCGCAGCCAGCACTCGTTCGAGTGCCTCTTTGGTCACCGGCTCATCGCTGAACGCCCGCACGGCCCGGCGACTGCCGACTGCTTCATACACATCCATGTCTTCTCGTCCCTCTCGGCCAACGACCACCACTTCTCTACCGGCTTCAGCGTGCAAGAAGGCAACAGAGAGGTCGTACGGCGGGGGGTAACGGGCTGTCTCGCGACTGAACTTGGGGCGTGCTGGTCCGGGGGCCGGCGGGCTGGTGGTTCAGCGATCGCTGGTGGGCGCGTTACTCGTACCGGTCCTTCAGCGAATCCGCCTCCGCCTGCTCGACGTCGGCGATCGTCAGCTCCGGCATCCGCGGCTGGGCCGGCGTCACCTCGGCCGAGGCCGGCTGGGCGTCCGACGGCAACCACTGCTCCGGCTTCCAGGCCCCGCTGCGCAGGAGCGACTTGGGGCAGTGCGGGTAGACCTCCCCGATCCCCAGCACCAGCGCACTGGCCGGCGGCTTGCCCACGGCGGTCAGTCGCGACAGCGGCTCCGGGCGGGTGGGAGACGCGGGCCCGGCCGTTCACCCCGAGCGTCGTGGTGCGCCCCGGGATGACGAACAGCAGCCGGGCGCCGGTCCGGCCCTCCCGCACCGCGCCGGCCTGCGCGTCGGCCTGCGCGAGCCCGAGTTCACCGCACTGGCCGCCTTCGCCGTGTCAGCGCGGTGACCGTCTTGGCTCACGCCGTGGGCCGGTGGGGACCGGGGCGGTCCCGGTCCTGGCCGCAGAGTTCGGTGGTCAGCCGGGTGAGCAGGGCCGCGAGGTCGGCGTGGCGCTCGGGGTCCCAGTCGCCGAGGAGCTCGGCCAGCACCTTGCGGCGGGCCTCGGTGAGCAGGGCCACGACCTCCTGGCCGCGTTCGGTGAGGTGCAGCGGGTTGCCGTGGCGGACGGCGTAGCGGCGTTCCTCGATTTCGAAGGCGGCGGCCTCGATGACGTTGTAGGGCACCGTGGTCTGCAGGGCGAGGTCGACGGGGTCGGCGGAGCCGGTGCGGGCGATGTACAGCAGCAGCCAGGCGGCTGCGGGCTGGACGTCGAGGCCGGTCAGAGCGGTGATCCGGGCGTACAGGTCACGGCGCGCCTCCCGGCTGCCGAGGACGCTCAGACCGCGGGCGATCTCGTCGAGGGAGGAGCGGTCGACGGGGTTGGTGCCGATCGTCTCGCTGGCGTCGGGCACGGTGACCGTGCGCCGCAGCGGCTGCTCCCTCAGGAACCAGGCCAGGACGAAGGCCAGCGCGCAGACCGGCACCGCCCACAGGAAGACACCGGTGATGGCGGTGGAGTACGCGTGCAGCACCGGGTCGCGCAGGGACGGCGGGAGCCGGCGCACGCCGCGCGGATCGGACTGGATCACGGCCGGGTCGAAGCCGGGCGGCAGGGTGAGCCCGGCGAGGGCGGCGGTGATCTCGCGGGCGAGGTTGGCCGAGAAGATCGTGCCGAAGATGGACACGCCGAAGGCCGCCCCGATGGAGCGGAAGAAGGTGACGCCGGAGGTGGCCGCGCCCAGGTCGGCGTAGCCGACGGCGTTCTGCACGGCGAGGATCAGCACCTGCATGACCAGGCCGAGCCCGAGGCCGAAGACGAGCAGGAACAGGCTCAGCGCCCGGACCGCGGTGGTCTCGTCGAGTTGGTGCAGCAGGAACAGACCGACGATGGTGACGGCGGTTCCGGCGATCGGGAAGATCTTGTAGTGGCCGGTGCGGGAGACGATCTGGCCGGAGGCGGTGGAGGCCACCAGCATGCCCACCACCATCGGGATCATGTGCACGCCGGACCAGGTCGGCGAGTAGCCGTGCACGACCTGGAGGAAGGTCGGCAGGAAGGTCAGCGAGCCGAACATGGCGAAGCCGATGACGAACGAGATGACCGAGCACAGCCAGAAGGTGCGGATGCGGAACAGCCGCAGCGGCAGCACCGGCTCCTCGGCCCGCCGCTCGACGAGGACGAAGAGGGCGACCGGCAGCACGCCGGCCACCGCCAGCCCGACGACCTGCCAGGAGCCCCAGGGCCAGGTCGTACCGCCCAGCGAGGTCATCAGCACCAGGCAGGTCGCCGCGGCCGCCACCAGCACCATGCCCCAGTAGTCGATGCGGTGCGTGGTCCGCCGGACCGGGATGTGGAGCACGGTGGCGATCACGGCGAGCGCGACGATGCCGAGGGGGAGGTTGACGTAGAACACCCAGCGCCAGCCGAGGGTGTCCACGAACAGCCCGCCCAGCAGCGGTCCGAGCACGCTGCTCGCGCCGAACACCGCCCCGAACACGCCCTGGTAGCGCCCTCGGTCGCGCGGCGGCACGATGTCGCCCACGATGGCCATCGACAGCACGATCAGACCGCCGCCGCCCAGGCCCTGCAGCGCGCGGAAGGTGATGAGCTCGCCCAAGCTCCGGGAGAGCCCGCACAGCGCCGAGCCGACCAGGAAGATCACGATGACGGACTGGAAGAGCTTCTTCCGCCCGTACATGTCGCCGAGCTTGCCCCACAGCGGGGTGGCGGCGGTGGAGGCCAGCAGATAGGCGGTGACCACCCAGGAGAGGTGCTTCAGCCCGCCCAGGTCGCTGACGATCGTCGGCAGCGCGGTGGAGACGATCGTCTGGTCGAGGGCGGCGAGCAGCAGACCGAGCGCGAGCGCGCCGATCGCGACGTACACGGACCGCTTGTCGGTCACTTCCGACGGGCCGTCCGTCGTGGCCCGCCCGGCTGGGGCAGTGGTGTCGTCCTGCGCCATACGGACTCGTTCCGCTCGGGCACCGGGGGCTCCGGTACCGCGTTCACGTCACTACCCCACAAATATTCACACCCTTTCCACAAGATTGGCTCCGTTTGTACGACCGTCGGAAACGGAGGCGCCTGGGCAGTGAGCACGCGCGGTCTGCATAATCACTGCGTCTGTCAGGGCATGGGGAGGGGGCGCCGGTGGCGTCTGACAAGCCGGGATCACCGGCTTCGCAGGAGGAGCACGAGTACGAGTCCCTACGGGTGCGGCCGTACGTGCCGGGGCCGGAGGAGTACGCGGACGCGGATGAGGCCGTCACGGCCGCCGTGGCGGCGGGGGCCGCCGAGGCCTTCCCGTCGCACGACGCGGACCCGCCGACCGCGCCCCTGGCGCCGGTGCCGCCGGAGGGGGCCGCGGGGGCGGCGCGGCCGGACGAGGACACCGATCTCATCGACCTCGGCACGGTCTCCTCGGACCGGCTGCCGGTGCCGGTTGCCGCCGCGTCCCGTGAGCTGGCGCCCTATCCCTCCCCTGCCGTGAGCAGGCGCCGCGCCGGGGCCCATCGCCGCCGCCGCGGTGCGCTGGTCGCCGGCGCGGGCATCGGGGCCGTCGGCCTCGCCGTCGGCGCGGTCTTCCTGACCGCCCAGCTGACCGGCATACCGGACCGTACCGAGGCCGCCCCCGACCAGGGCGCCTCCGAGCCCGCGGTCGAACTGCCGACGTCCGCGCGGCCCTCGTCCTCCGCCTCGCGCCCGGCCTCGCCCAGCGTCACTCCCTCCACGCTCGCGTCCGCGAGCGCCTCGGCCTCGGCCTCGGCCACGACGGGCACCCCGACACCCAGCGCCACCGCGTCGCAGCCGACGGCCTCCGCCGGCGGCCAGGTCTCCCAGCCGCCCAGTTCGGCTCCGCCGGCCGCGCCCGCGACGTTGCGGCGCGGCGACACGGGCCCCGCGGTCGTGGACCTCCAGAACCGTCTCAAGGCGGTGCGGCTCTACTACGGCCCCTCCAACGGCGACTACGACCGGAAGGTCGGTGACGCCGTGGCCCGCTTCCAGTTCTTCTACGGGGTCAAGGGCGATCCGCAGGGCGTCTACGGGCCCAACACCCGGGCGGCCTTGGAGGCGAAGACCGGCGCGACGCCGAACCCGGACTCCGGCGACGGCGGAAGCGGAAACGGACCCGGCTGAGACCGGCCGGCCGCCGCCTCGGCTCCGCATACGCCTCACGACGCCCGCCCCGGGACCCGGTCCCGCGGCGGGCGCCGCCATGCCCGGGCCCCGGGGACGCTCCGGCAGGATGGGGGCGTGGCGATCGACGACTTCGGGCCGCGGGGCTTCCAACTCGTACTGCTGCGGCGCATGGCCGACCACCGGCCCGAACTGGTGGAGGAGGCGCTGCGCACGCTCGGGGCGAGCCGTACCGAGATGCGGGAGGCGAACCGCCGCTGGCAGGCCTGGGGCCACGCCAGGGGCTTCCCGCGCGGCGAACGCCGCTACCGGACGGTGCTCGGGCCGCCCGAGGCGGTGCTCCGGCGGAAGGTGGGCGACCTGACCTGCCCGGCGCTGCTGTGGCCGGTCCCGCTGTGGCCGACCCTGCGGTTCGAGGTGCTGTGCGCGCCGGGCGGCGGGGCGATCTGGAACGAGTGGCTGGTCCGCGCCCCGGGGGAGCCGGGGCCGAGGCTGTCGGGCCTCGACGACCTCACGCCCTGGTCCTGCACCGTCGACGAGGTGGCCCGGGCGTTCCCGCCCGCACGGCCCCTGGAGGGCGACGCCCCCACCCGCTGGCGGCTGGAGTTCACCGATCCGCAGGCCGTGCCAGGGGCGGGCCGCCGGACCGCGGGCTTCACCTATGGACTGCTGCAGTACGTGGACGGGCCGGGCGCCGGTCCGTGAGGCCGGCGGGGCGCGGCCCGACGCGGGGCGGCCCCGACGCGGGCGGCGCCCCGGCACCCCCCCTGGCGGAACCGCCGCACGATTTTGTATCGTGTAGGAACAAAGTGGTTCCGCCCGTTTCCCCTGACCGGCGGGCGGGCCACTTGCTTGTACGTCCGAGGGAGTTCCATGCTGTCGCCGTCCACCGTCGTCCCCGCCCGCGCTCTGCTGCTGGACATGGACGGCACGCTGGTCAACTCCGATGCCGTGGTCGAACGCTGCTGGCGCCGGTGGGCCGCGACGCACGGGCTCGACGGCGACGCCGTGATGAAGGTCGTCCACGGCCGCCAGGGTTACGCCACGATGGCGGTGCTGCTCCCGGACCGCCCGATGGCGGAGAACCACGCGGACAACGCCCGCATGCTCGCCGAGGAGACCGCCGACGTCGACGGCGTGGTCCCGGTCGAGGGCGCCCCGGCCTTCATGGCGGCGCTGCAGGGCCGCCCGCACGCCCTGGTGACCTCCGCGGACGAGGCGCTCGCCCGGGCCCGCATGGACGCCGCCCGCCTCCCGCTCCCCGCCGTCATGGTCACCGCGGAGCGCGTCAGCGCCAGCAAGCCCGACCCGGAGGGCTTCCTCAAGGGCGCCGCCGAACTGGGCTTCGCGCCCGAGGACTGCGTGGTCTTCGAGGACTCCGAGGTCGGCATCGCGGCCGCCAAGGCCGCCGGGATGCGCGTGGTCGGGGTGGGCCCGCGTGCGGCGGCCCACGAGCCCACCGTCCACGTCGACACCCTCGCGGCGGTCCACGTCGAGGTCGCCGCCGACGGCGCCCTCCTCCTCCGCATCGGCTAGCGCCTGCGGCGACCGGAGATGACCTCGCCGCCGGCCGCGGGCGAACGCCTCCTGACCTCCGGCGCCTTCGACTGGAGGGCGGACATGGCCTGGGCCCCGCCCGAGCGGCTCGGCGAGGACGGCCGCAAGGTGGCCGGCCCGGCAGACGGTGCCGGAGCGTGCCCGCAGCCTCATCGAGCACCGCGCGGTGTGACGCGGGCCGGGGAAAACCCCGTGTGCCCCGCGCCGCCGGGGTGACATCCTGGCCGGGTGAGCGGCGTGACCGGACCCGAGATCGGCATCAGCTTCGCCTCCCCGCTGCGGCTCTTCGCCGCGGCGGCGCGACGGGAGGGGCGTACCACTGTCGTCACCGACGGCGTGTCCTCGCTGGGGCACGTCGTGGAGTCGCTCGGGGTCCCGCTCACGGAGGTCGGCCGACTGCTGGCCGACGGCCGGGAGGTGCCCGTGTCGTACGTGGCGGTCGCCGGCGATCACGTGGAGGTCGAGCCCGTCACCCGGCCGCAGTCGGTGCCCGGGGCGCCGCTGCGCTTCCTGCTCGACGTGCACCTGGGCACACTCGCCCGGCGGTTGCGCCTGCTGGGAGTCGACGCCGCCTACGAGAGCGAGGACATCGGCGACCCCGCCCTGGCCGCCCGGTCGGCCGCCGAGCGGCGGGTGATGCTCTCGCGGGACCGCGGCCTGCTGCGCCGCCGGGAGTTGTGGGCGGGCGCGTACGTCTACAGCGACCAGCCCGACGAGCAACTGCGCGATGTGCTGGGCCGGTTCGCTCCCGTCCTGGAGCCCTGGACGCGCTGCACGGCGTGCAACGGGCGGCTACGGGAGGCCGGCAAGGACGCGGTCTGGGAGAAGCTGGAGCACGGCACCCGCCGCAGCTACGACGTGTTCGCGCAGTGCCTCGTCTGCGAGCGCCCGTACTGGCGGGGCGCGCACCACGCCCGCCTCGAGGCCATCGTCCGTGACGCGGTGACCGAGTTCGGCGCCGCCCAGGACGCCCCGCATCGCCGGCTCGCTGACTGAACGACGGCTCACAACCGGTCCCCGATGCGGGCCGGCGCCGGGGGATGCGGCCCGGCGCCGTCCTTGATGTCCTGCTCGCAGGTTCGTCCGCCGTAGGACTGGTCGTTGGGTATCAACAGCACTCCGGCAACCTGCTCGGGGTGCTCGACGGCGAGCCAGTCGGTGCCCGTGGGGTCGCCGTTCGGTCCGAACGCCTGGGACGCAGAGACGGGCTGACACCCCAGCGCCACGCGCTCCCTGTCGACGGCGCAGGCGTCCAGCACGGGGTCGGAGCTCCCGTCGACGCCGTCGAAGCGGTAGCGGAAGCGGACCTGGTCGCCTTCGGAGGGCACCTGCGGGTGGGGCTCGAGGTGCCAGTCGACGACCTCGGCGGTGGCGCCGAGAGGCTGCCCGTAGGTGTCCTCGACCTGCACCCTGACTCCGGCCTCACCGCGCTCCGCGGTCGTGTCGGTGCAGCCCCAGGGGAAGGAGCAGCCGGACGGGGAGAGAATCACCAGAGCCGACGGAACTCCGGCGCGCAGACGTGCGGGCAGCACTCGGGTGACCTCCAGTCGGTGCGGAGCGGAGCAGCGTATCCCGGGGCACGGCGGCTGTGGCTGATGGCGGCGAGAGCCTGCGGCGGTGAATCCCCGCCTTCGCCGCCGGCCTCATCGACCACCGTCGGCTGACGCGTCGTGCGGCGCGCACCGCGATCGGTCCGGGTGCCGGCTTTCTGACGCTCTGACACATACGCCTACCGCGCCCGGGCCGCAGGGGGGTCGGCCCGCGCGAGGGGACGCCATGGCGCGGATCCGGTGCCGTCCCACCCCTAGACATGACGTGTGCATGTCGACAATCTGTTACCTGCCGCTTGTCCCGCAGAAACGTCCCAGCAGAAGGATGGCCGGCGGTTCCAGCAGTCAAACACCCCCACATTCAAGGGAGTTCCCTATGTCCCGGATACGCAGTGCTCTCGCGCGGCGCAGTGTCTACGCGCGTCGACGACTGGGTCTCCTCATGGCTCTCACCAGCCTGTTCGCCGGCTTCGCGACCCTGAACGGCCCCACCGCCCAGGCGGCGCTCCCCACCCCCGTCAGCGCCGCCACCGCCCGCACCTACCTGGCGTCGCTCAAGGTCGCCACCGAGAACCGCACCGGCTACGACCGCGACCTCTTCCCCCACTGGATCACCATCAGCGGTGCCTGCAACACCCGTGAGACCGTGCTCAAGCGCGACGGCAGCGGCGTGGTCACCGACTCCTCCTGCGCCGCCACCAGCGGCAGCTGGTACTCCGTCTACGACGGCGCCACCTGGACGGCCGCCTCCGACCTCGACATCGACCACCTCGTGCCCCTCGCCGAGGCCTGGGACTCCGGCGCCTCCGCCTGGACCACCGCAAGGCGCCAGGCCTTCGCCAACGACCTCACCCGCCCGCAGCTCATCGCCGTCACCGACAACGTGAACCAGGCCAAGGGCGACCAGGACCCGGCCACGTGGATGCCGCCCCGCACCGCCTACGCCTGCACCTACGTGCGCGCCTGGGTCCAGGTGAAGTACTACTACGGCCTGTCGGTCGACTCCGCCGAGAAGAGCAAGCTCGGCAGCGTCCTCAGCGGCTGCTGACCCCGCGTCCCGGCCCCGCCCGGCCGCCGGGACCGCGGCCCCGGGCGCGGCCGGGAACTCACGCCTTCCCTCCGGCGTCCACACCTCACGACGACGGAGGGAAGGCCGACCGCCATGGCAGAACTGCGCCTGGGACCGCTGCTGCGATACGTGGACGAGGACACGGCCACCGTGTGGGTCGAGGCCGACCGCCCCGCCACCGCGACCGTCGCCTGCGACGACGGGGCCACCGGCACCGGGCACACCTGGCAGATCGCCGGCCACCACTACGCGATCGTCACCGTCACCGGGCTGCGCCCCGGCACCGCCACGGCCTACCGCGTCCTTCTCGACGGGCAGCAGGTCTGGCCGCTGCGCGACTCCCCGTACCCGCCCAGCACCATCCACACCGCCGGGCGCGATGGGGAGGGCGCGCAGGACGCACGGCCGCTGCGCGTCGCCTTCGGCTCCTGCCGCTGGGCCGCACCGCCCCCCGGCGAACCCGACCCCATCGGCCCCGACGCGCTGGACACCCTGGCCCACCACATCGCATCCGGCGACGCGCTCCGCCCCGACCTCCTGCTGCTGCTCGGCGACCAGATCTACGCCGACGAGACCTCCGCGGCCACCCGCCGCTGGCTCGCCCGGCGCCGCGACCTGAACGAGCCGCCCTGGGACCAGGTCGCCGACTACGAGGAATACACCCACCTCTACTACGAGTCCTGGCTCGACCCGGACATCCGCTGGCTGCTGTCCACCGTGCCCAGCTGCATGATCTTCGACGATCACGACGTCATAGACGACTGGAACACCTCCCACACGTGGCGCAACACCATGCGGGAGGCGGCCTGGTGGAACGAACGCGTCATCAGCGGCCTGGCCTCGTACTGGGTCCACCAGCACCTCGGCAACCTCACCCCCGCCGAACTCGCCGACGACCGGCTCCTCGCGGCGGTACGCGCCGCCGACGACGGCACCGAGACCCTGCGTGCCTTCGCCGCCCGCGTGGAGGCCGACCCGGCGCAGACCCGCTGGAGCTACCGCCGCGACCTCGGACGCACCCGCCTGCTCATGGTCGACTCACGCGCCGCCCGCGTCCTGGACGAGCACGACCGCGCGATGCTGGACCCGGCGGAACTCGACTGGCTGCGCGAGAACGCCCGCCCCGACGGCAGCTTCGACCACCTGCTCATCGGCACCTCCCTGCCCTGGCTCCTGCCGTACGCCATCCACGCCACCGAGGCGTGGAGCGCGGCCCTCTGCGGCGGCAGCCGCGGCCGCCGCTGGACCCACCGGGGCGAACGCCTGCGCCAGGCCGGCGACCTCGAACACTGGGCGGCCTTCCCCGGCTCCTTCGACGATCTCGCCGGGCTCCTCACCGACGCCGCCGACGGCCCCGAGGCCCCCGCCACGATCTGCGTCCTGTCCGGCGACGTCCACCACGCCTACACCGCCGAGGCCCACCGCCCCGGCGCACCCCTGCGCTCCCGGCTGCTGCAGCTCACCTGCTCGCCGGTCCACAACACGATCCCCGGCTACATGCGCCTCGCCTTCCGCTTCGCCTGGACCGGCCCCGCCCGCCTCATCGGCCGCGCCCTCACCCGCCACGGCCGCGCCGGCACCCCGTCGCTGCGCTGGCGCAAACTGGACGGCCCCTGGTTCGGCAACCAGCTCATGACCCTGACCCTCCGCGGCCGCGCCGCCGGGCTCCGGCTGGACCAGACCCGCGCGCCGAAGGGGACTTCGCGGCGGGCGACGCTGGTGACGGTGATGGAGACGCACCTCACGACGGACTGAGCCGGGCCGTTCACCGCGCCCCGCGAGCCGGGACGCCACACGCGAGCGGAGGGCTCCGCGTGTGTCGCGGGCCCTCCGCCGTCGTGCGCGGGCACGGGATCAGAACGCGCTGGTGCTGTTGAACCTCGCGGTGGACCAGAGGTAGCCGAGGACGGTGAGGCCGGCGCACCAGGCGATGGCGATCCAGCCGTTGTTGCCGATGCCGGTGCCGAGGAGGAGGCCGCGGAGGGTTTCGATGGCGGGGGTGAAGGGCTGGTAGTGGGCGATGGGCTGGAACCAGCCGGGCATGGAGTGCAGCGGGACGAAGGCGCTGGACAGCAGGGGGAGCAGGATCAGGGGTGTGGCGTTGTTGCTGGCGGCTTCGGCGTTGGGGCCGGCCAGGCCCATGCCGACGGCGATCCAGGTCAGCGCGGTGGCGAACAGGACCAGGAGGGCGAAGGCGGCGAGCCATTCGAGGGGGGTGGCGTGGGTGGAGCGGAAGCCGATGGCGACGGCGACGGCGCCGACGAGGACGACGCTGAGGACGGACTGCAGGACGCTGCCGACGACGTGTCCGGCGATCACGGAGCCGCGGTGGATGGCCATGGTGCGGAAGCGGGCGATGATGCCTTCGGTCATGTCGTTGGCGACCGAGACGGCGGTGCCGATGGTGGTGCTGCCGATGGTCATCAGGAGCAGGCCGGGGACGAGGTAGGCGATGTAGGCGGAGCGGTCGGGGGTGCCGTCGCCGATGCCGGCGCTCATGGTGTCGCCGAAGACGTAGACGAACAGCAGGAGCAGCATGATCGGGGTGAGCAGGAGGTTGAGGGTGAGGGAGGGGTAGCGGCGGGCGTGCAGGAGGTTGCGGCGCAGCATCGTCGAGGAGTCGCGCAGGGCGAGGGTCAGGGTGCTCATCGCAGGGCCTCCGTGGGCTGGTGGGGGAGGGTGGTGTCGCCGGTGAGGGCGAAGAAGACGTCGTCGAGGTCGGGGGTGTGCACGGTCAGCTCGTCGGCGTGGACGGCGGCGGCGTCGAGTCGGTCCAGGAGGGTGCGCAGGGCGTGCTGGCTGCCGTCGCTGGGGATCTGCAGGGTCAGGGCCTGGTCGTTGCGGGCGGCGGCGGGCAGGGTGGCGGTGGCGTTCCGGTAGGCGGCGGGGTCGGTGAAGCGGAGCCGGATGTGTCCGCCGGGGATGAGGCGCTTGAGTTCTTCCGCGGTGCCTTCGGCGGCGATGGTGCCGTTGTTCAGGACGGCGATACGGTCGGCGAGTTCGTCGGCCTCGTCCAGGTACTGGGTGGTGAGGAAGACGGTGACGCCGCCGGTGACGAGTTCGCGGATGATCTGCCACATGGTGTGGCGGCTGCGCGGGTCGAGGCCGGTGGTCGGCTCGTCGAGGAAGATGATCCGCGGGCTGCCGACCAGGGTCATGGCGATGTCCAGGCGTCGCTTCATGCCGCCGGAGTAGGTGGAGGCGGGCTTCTTCGCGGCCTCGGTCAGGTCGAAGCGCTCCAGCAGTTCGGTGGCGACCCGCCGTCCCTCGCGCCGGGGCAGGTGGTGCAGGTCCGCCATCAACAGCATGTTCTCCTCACCGGTGATCAGCCCGTCCACCGCGGAGAACTGCCCGGTCACACCGATCGCCGCACGCACCGCCTGCGGATTGCCGGCCAGGTCATGGCCCGCGACCTGGGCCTGCCCGCCGTCGGCGGTGATGAGCGTGGAAAGGATCTTGACGGCGGTGGTCTTGCCGGCGCCGTTCGGGCCGAGCAGGGCGAACACGGACCCGGCCGGGATGCGCAGGTCGATGCCGTCGAGGACGGTCTTGCCGCCGTAGGACTTGCGCAGTCCGATGGCGGAGACGGCGGCCGGCGACGCGTGGCCGTCCGGCTGGATGGGCGTGGGCATGACAGATGAAGGCACGGGGCCCTCCGTTCGAAGGCTGACGTGGATGGGGGAGGCGGTGGTTGGGGTGGTGGCGCTCAGGCCCGGGCGCGGCGGATCTCGATGTTGCCCCAGCGGGTGCGGGCGTGGACCTCGACGGTGCCCTCGGTCTTCTGCGGGGGCTCGGCGTCGGCGAGCGTGTTGCGCACCTGTCCGCGCTCGGAGCTGACGTCGAGCCAGGCGGCCGTACCCTCGCGGATGCCGACCTCGATGGCGCCGTAGGAGGTCTCCAGCCGGACGGTGCCGCCGGCGACCTCGGCGACGCGCAGGTTGCCGTGGGCGACGGTGGCCGTGACCGAGCCCTCGGCGCGCTCGACGTCGACGTTGCCGTGGGCACCGCGCACCCGCAGTTCACCGAGCGCGGCACCTACGGTCGTGGTGCCGTGCGAGTTCTTCAGGACGGCGGGACCGTCGAGGGTGCCGACGCGCAGGCTGCCGGAACTGGTGGTGATCTCGGCCGCGCCCTCGACCCGGTCGATGTTGATCGAGCCGTGCGAGGCGGTCAGCCGCAGCGGGCCGGTCGTGTCGAGGCGGACGTCGTTGGACGAGGTCTTCACCCGGACCTCGCCGAGCCGGCCCTCGCCCAGCACCTGGGTCCAGGAGCCGGTCACGTCGACGCGCGAGCCCGTGGGCAGTTCGACCGTCACGTCGACGGCGCCGCTGGGCCCGATGAGGTGGCGCTCCTTCGTCCTGACGGTCAGGACGCCGCTCGCGTAGCCGACCTCGGTCTGGTCGGCGGCCCGCACGTCCTTGTCCCGCTGCGGGTCGCGGGGCCGCACCTCGACGACGGTGTCGGGGCGGTCGCCCGCGGTGAACCGGACGGAGCCGGCGCCCACGTGGGCGGTGACCGAGATCGGTTCGGGCGTGTCGAAAGAAGGCATGGCTGTCCCGTCCTCTTGAGTCCTTGGGTCGTCCCCGCTGGTGGGACGCGGTGTGGGTGAAGCGGGTCGGGCGCGGGGTGCGGTCAGCGCACCCAGCCCGTGAAGCTCTGTCCGGTGGTGCGGGTCTTCTCCGCCGTGCGCGGCTGCGGGGCGCCGTCGACCGCGGCCGACACGGCCCGTACCAGCCACGCGTTGACCGACAGGCCCTCGCGGCTCGCGGCCTCCTCGGCACGGGCCTTGAGGTGCGCCGGCAGGCGCAGGTTGACGCGGGCGGTGCCACCCTCGTCGCCCTCGGCCGGGGCCTTGAGCGGTTCGACGGGCGCGACGGGCGGGTCCGCGGGGCCGCCGCCGGCGGGCGGCAGTGTCACCACGAAGTCGGGGTCCAGTCCGCGCAGCCGTACGTCGACCGAGCCGGGGGCGAGTTCGCGGGTGATCTCGTCCATCGCGGCGGAGAGCACGTTGAGCATGGTCAGGCGGGTCGCCGACTCCAGGGGAGCGGTGAGCCGCTCGGCCAGCTCGCGGGCATCCTCCCCGCCGGCCTCGGCGGCCACCGCGAGTTCGCGGCGGAGGGTGTCGACATACGGCGTGAGGTCCATGACGTCATAGTGGCACCACTATGGCGCCACGCGCAAGCCCGAATGGCGCCACGTGTGGCGCGACTTTGGCTGTGGCTGCTCTGAACTGGCAAAATGCCGTGGCGTCGGACAGGGTCATTGTGGCGCCATGCGCACTCGACGCGCCATGGATGGCGCTGCTTGGCACCGCGGGGGGGGAGGGGGGGGGAGGGGGGGGGG
>NZ_JBYIQW010000046.1:0-59913 GCF_057707815.1 Actinacidiphila sp. bgisy160 | reverse complement strand
TCGCCGGTTCCGGCCGGGGCTTCCGGGCGCAGCCACACGCAGGTGTCCCGGGGCAGCCGGCCGTCCTCGGTGAGCGGGCCGCTGGCCAGCAGGAGCTGCCGGTGCGCGGGGAGCGGGGCGGGCTCCGCGGACAGGTTGAGCACGCAGGCGAATCCGCCCTCGCGGCGGAAGGCGAGCACGTCGCCGGGACCGTCGAGCCATTCCATCGGGCCCTCGCCGAGGCCGGGTTCGGCGCGGCGGAGCCCCAGTGCCGCCCGGTACAGGCTCAGCATGGAGCCGGGGTCGGCCTCCTGCGCCTCGGCGGTGTAGCGCACCCAGTCCGCCGGCTGCGGCAGCCAGGGGTGGTCGCCCCCGAAGCCGTACGGCGGCGCGTCCCCGGACCAGGGCAGCGGCACCCGGCAGCCGTCACGGCCCGGGTCGGTGCCGCCGGAGCGGAAGTACATCGGGTCCTGCAGCAGTTCGGCCGGGATGTCCTCGACCTCGGGCAGCCCCAGTTCCTCGCCCTGGTAGAGGTAGACCGAGCCGGGCAGGGCCAGCGTGAGCAGGGCGGCGGCGCGGGCCCGCCGGGTGCCGAGCTCCAGGTCCGTGGGGATGCCGTGGGCCTTGGCGGCGAACGCGAAGCCGGTGTCACGGCGGCCGTAGCGGGTGACGGTGCGAGTGACGTCGTGGTTGGCCAGCACCCAGGTCGCCGGCGCCCCGACCGGGGCGTGCGCGGCCAGGGTCGCGTCGATGGAGGCGCGCAGCCGCGCCGGTTCCCAGGGGCAGGCCAGGAAGTCGAAGTTGAAGGCGGTGTGCAGTTCGTCGGGACGCAGGTAGCGCGCGAAGCGCTCGGTGTCCGGCAGCCACACCTCGCCGATCAGCACGCCCTCGTAGGAGTCGGCGACCGCGCGCCAGGAACGGTAGATGTCGTGCAGTTCGTCGCGGTCGATGTAGGGATGCGGGTCGGTGCCCTCCACGAAGTCGGGCAGGTCCGGGTCCTTGGCGACCATGGCCGCCGAGTCGATGCGCACCCCGGCCACGCCGCGGTCGAACCAGAAGCGAAGGACGTCCTCGTGCTCCCGCCGCACGGCGGGGTGGGCCCAGTTGAGGTCGGGCTGCTCCGGGGCGAACAGGTGCAGGTACCAGTCGCCGTCCGGGAGCCGGGTCCAGGCGGGGCCGCCGAACTGGGAGCGCCAGCCGTTGGGGGGCAGCTCGCCGTCCTCGCCGCGGCCGGTGCGGAAGTGGAACAGCTTGCGCTCGGCGCTGCCGGGCCCGGCCTCGAGGGCCGCCCGGAACCAGACGTGCTGATCGGAGACGTGGTTGGGGACGATGTCGATGATGGTGCGGATGCCGAGGGCGCGCGCCTCGGCGATCAGCTTCTCGGCCTCGGCCAGGGTCCCGAAGGCCGGGTCGATGGCCCGGTAGTCGGCGACGTCGTAGCCGCCGTCGGCCATCGGCGAGGGGTACCAGGGGTTGAACCAGAGCGCGTCCACGCCCAGCGCGGCCAGGTACGGCAGTCTGGACCGCACTCCGGCGAGGTCTCCGGTACCGTCCGCGTCTCCGTCGGCGAAGCTGCGTGCGTACACCTGGTAGATGGCGGCGCCGCGCCACCACGCGTCGGTGGCCTCGGCCGGGTGGATGTCTGCCACGTGACTGGTCCTTTCGGGCAGCTGGGACCGCGCCGCCCGCCCCGCGGCGGGCGGCGTGGTGCTGGACGGGTGCGGCTGGAGGCCGTCGGGGCCGGGTCTCAGCCCTTGAGGCCGCCGGCGGTGAGACCGCTCATGATGTTGCGCTGGAAGATCAGGAAGATCAGCAGGGTGGGCACCGAGGCCATCGCGATGGCCGCGAGCAGCCAGTTCTCCGGCACCCCGCTGGCGAGCGAGTAGATGCCGACATTGAGCGTCTGCTTCGTCGGGTCGGGCAGGGTGAGCATCGGCCAGAGGAAGTCCTTCCACACCCCGACGACCGCGAATATGGAGACCACTCCGAGGATGGGGCGGGAGATCGGCAGGACCACCGACCACAGGCTGCGCATCGGGGAGGCCCCGTCGATCGCGGAGGCGTCCAGCAGTTCCCGCGGCACCGAGTCGAAGAACCGCTTCAGCAGGAAGATGTTGAAGGCGTTGGTGACCGCCGGCAGCCAGATCACCCAGGGCGAGTTGAGCAGGTTGCGCTCGACGATCGGAACGTCCTGGACGGTCAGGTACTGCGGTACGACCAGGACGGTGGCCGGGATCATCAGCGTGGCGAGCATCATCCCGAGGATCAGGTTGCCCAGCACCGGACGGAGCTTGGACAGGGAGTAGGCGGCCGCCACGTCGAACACCAGCTGGAAGGCGAGCGCCCCGAAGGCGTACCAGAGGGTGTTCAGAAGCAGGTGGGACAGGTCCATCACCCCCCAGGCGCTCGTGTAGTTCTCGGGGTGGAGGGCCTGCGGGAAGGCGGTGGGCGGGATCCGCGCGAACTCCTCGGTGGACTTCAGGCCGTTGGCGGCCATCCAGTACAGCGGGCCGAGGAAGACCAGCGTGAAGGCGACCAGTACCAGGGCGAGCACGCTCCGGTAGACGACCTTGCCGCGGCGGCTTGCCAGCTGGGTCGGCGAAATCAGCGTTCGGGTGCTGCTGCTCATCGGTCGGCTCCCCGCCCTACTCGCCCGCGGCGCGGCTGAGCCGCACGTACCCGGCGGAGAAGACCGCCAGGAGTACGAGCAGGACCAGGCCGAGCGCCGCGGCGCCGCCGTAGTTGTTGAAGTTGAAGGCGTACTGGTAGATCAGGTAGACGACGGTGAGGGTGGAGCCCTCCGGGCCGGCCCCGCCGGTCAGCAGGTAGGGCTCGGTGAAGACCTGCATCGTGGCGATGATCTGCATGAGCAGCATCAGCGAGAGGATCAGCCGGGTCTGCGGGATCGTCACGTGCCAGATCTTGCGCAGGAGCCCGGCGCCGTCGAGTTCGGCGGCCTCGTAGAGCTCGCCGGGGATGCCCTGGAGGGCGGCCAGGTAGATCAGGGTGGCGCCGCCCATGTTCATCCACGTGGCGGCGATGACCACCGACAGCATCGAGGTGCCGGTGGACTGCAGCCACTGCTGCTGGGGGAGGTGGAGCACCTCCAGGATGCGGTTGAACAGGCCGTACTCGGGGTTGTAGAGGTTCTTGAAGAGCAGCACCGAGGCCACCGGCGGCAGCATCACCGGCAGGTACACCAGCAGCCTGAGGTAGCCCCGCGCGTGCCGCAGTTCGTTGAGCAGCAGGGCGACAAGGAACGGCACCGCGAAGCCGAGCAGCAGGGCCAGGCCGGTGTACAGCAGGGTGTTGCGCCAGGCCTGCCAGAACGCCGGGTCGTGGAAGACGTAGTTCAGGTTCGACCAGCCGGCCCAGGTGGTGTTCCCGTCCTGGGTCTTCTGGAAGGCCAGCAGGACCTCCCGGACCATCGGGTACCAGGAGAAGAACGCGAAGCAGAGCACGGCGCCGATCAGGAAGCCGTGCGCGGTGAGGTTGCGGCGCAGGGCGCGGCCGGCCCGCCCCGGACGGCGGCCGTCCGGGGCGGGGCGGCGCACCGTACGGCGCGACCGGCTCTTCGCGGGAGTGCTGGTGGGCAGAGTGGGGGCGCTGGGGGCCGACATCGTCGCTCCTGGGTGCCGGGTGCCGAGGGGCCTGGGCTACTGATTGGCGAGGACCTGGTTGACCTGGTTCTCCGCGGTGGACAGCAGCTTGGCGGCGTCCGCGTTCTTGTTGGTCAGGACGCCGGACATCACGTTGTCCAGGACCTTGTAGATCTCCTGGGCCTTCGGCGGCTCGGCCTTGCCGGGAACCGGGTTGTCCATGAAGGCGCGGAAGTTCTCGACCGGCATGGTGGCGCTGGCGGCCTTCAGCTGGTCGTCCTTGGTCTTGCTGGCACCGGTGAAGAAGGCCGGCTGGGGCAGTCCGACGGGGAGGCCGTCCGCCTTGCTGCGGGCGTAGTCGAACTGGCCCGCGCCGGGGGTGAGGGTCTTGAAGTTCAGCCAGGCGATCGCGGCCTTGATCTTGTCGGGCGAGCTGCCCTTCTTGATCATGTAGTCGTTGCCGCCGAAGAGGGTGGCCTTGCCGCCGGGGATCGGGCCCATGCCGAAGTTGGCGTAGTCGGCGCCGAGCTGCTGGACCATGTACGTGATGTCGTCGGGCGCGGCCAGGAACATGCCGAGCTTGTCGGCGGCCATCTGCTTCTGCAGGTCGCCCCACTTCAGCAGCTGGGTCTGGCCCATGCTGTTGTCGGTCCAGCGCATGTCGTGCAGGTTCTGCACGATCTCCTTGCCGAGGTCGGTGTTGAAGGCCGCCTTGGTGCCGTCGGCGGACACGACGTCGCCGCCGAGGCCGTACATCGTCGCGGTGTAGTGCCAGCCGCCGGTGTTCTGCGCGCTGTACTCGCCATAGCCCGATACGCCCTTGCCCAGGCCCGCGATGGCCTTCGCCGCGCTGCGCACCTCGTCCCAGGTGGCCGGGGGCTTGTTGGGGTCGAGGCCGGCCTGGGTGAAGAGCTTGCGGTTGATGAGCAGGCCCATGCGGTAGTTGCTGGTGGGCAGGCCGTACAGCTTGCCGTCCTTCTTCAGCACGTCGAGCACGTTGGAGTCGATGTCCGCGAGCGCCGGAACGGTCTTGTCGGTGACGTACGCGCTGATGTCCTCGGCGCCGTTGTTGTCGAGCACTTGCTGCAGGTCGGTGAAGTACGTGTAGAACACATCCGGTTGGGACTTGGCCTTCAGCGCGGCCGTGAAGCGGGCCGGCTCCTCGCACTGACCGGGCGTCGACTTACCGTCGATCGTCACGTTCGGGTACTTCTTGTTGAAGGCGGCGACGTCCTCCTTCCACTCCTTGAGCTCCGCCTTCTTCGCGGCCGGCGGCATGCAGTCGATGGTGAGCGTGACCTTGGCCTTGGGGTCCAGCGGGGCGGTGGGATCGGACGAACCGCCGCCCGCGTTGTCGTCGTTGTCCGCGCTGCTGCTGGTGCCGCAGGCGGTCAGGACGGCCAGGGCCAGCGCGGAGACGAGCGTGGCCGCGGAGGCACGGCGGGCGGGGCGGAACCAGGAGCTTCTCATCGGTGGTCCCCTTCGGGCATGAGCGTGGAAGCCCCCGACCACACGCAGCGGGGGCGTCGCACACTCAAGCACCGCAAACAGATGTCCGCAATATCTCGCGCAGATATCGCAAAAGATTGACGGCCTTGCGCAGCTCGCCAACGAAGGCCGTGAACCCCGGGGCCGAGGCGGGAAGTCCGAGGCCGCAAACGCGGACCGGGCGCTTCCGACGTCGTCGGGAACCGCCCGTCCGCGGGGCGCGCGGCCGCTCAGCCGCGCACGGGCCCTGTCGTCCCGCGGACGACCAGCTCGGGCTCGTACAGCAGCTCGTCGGAGGCCACCTGCTTGCCCGCGATCTTCAGCGCGAGCAGCTCGACGGCCGTGCGGCCCATCGCCTCGATGGGCTGCCGCACCGTGGTCAGCGGCGGGTCGGTGCAGGTCATGAACGCCGAGTCGTCGTAGCCCACCACGGACACGTCGCCCGGCACGGAAAGCCCCAGCCGGCGTGCCGCCCGCACAGCACCCAGCGCCATCGGGTCGTTGGCGCAGATGATCCCGGTGACCCCGCGCTCCCAGAGCTTGGCGGCCGCGGCCTGGCCGCCCTCCAGCGTGAACATCGCCCGCCCGACGTGCTCGTCCGGCAGCGACCCGCCGCCCGCGGCGGCCGCCGCCCGCGCCGCGGTGAGCTTGCGCCGCGACGGCATGTGGTCGGTGGGCCCGAGCAGCAGGCCGATCCGCTCGTGGCCGAGCGAGGCCAGGTGCCGCCAGGCCTGCTCCACGGCGACCGCGTCGTCGCAGGACACCCGGGGAAAGCCGAGGTCCTCGATGGCGGCGTTGATCAGCACCACCGGCAGGTTGCGCTCGGCCAGCAGGCGGTAGTGGTCGTGCGGTGCGTCCGCCTGCGCGTACAGGCCGCCGGCGAAGACCACGCCGGAGACGTGCTGTTGCAGCAGGAGCGAGACGTAGTCCGCCTCCGACACCCCGCCCGCGGTCTGTGTGCACAGCACCGGCGTCAGGCCCTGCTGGGCGAGCGCCGCGCCCACGATGTCGGCGAAGGCCGGGAAGATCGGGTTCTGCAGCTCCGGCAGCACCAGCCCGACCAGCCGGGCACGGTTGCCCCGCAGCTGCGTCGGCCGCTCGTACCCCAGCACGTCGAGCGCCGTGAGCACCGCCTGCCGGGTGCCCTCCGACACCCCCGGCTTCCCGTTCAGCACACGGCTGACGGTGGCCTCACTGACCCCGACCTTCTTCGCTACTTCGGCAAGCCGTCGCGTCATGAGCGCAAGCATACGACACGGTGTGCAAGTGGTTTGCGTTCTTGCGCAAGTCCGTCGGGACCAGGGAGACGCGAGCGGCCCGCCAGGACTGCTGGGGCGCCAGTGCCGCCTCGCCTCCTACCTGCGTCGATACAGCAGGCACCCCTGTCCTGAATGGCACGCTTCACGGCCCTCCGCGGCGGGTGACACCCGGCACCACGGCGCAGGACGACTTCGCCTCGTCGGCACCGGCGCGACGGCCCCGCAGCGCGAACCGCGACCCGAGCCGGAGGGGCTGGAGGGCCGGGGGGTGACGTACAAGGTTAGGCTTGCCTTCATGAGCACCTGCACAACAGCGTCCAGCTCACTGGCGGAGCCCGTCGCCGCGACGGCGGCCACCGCGCGGACCTGGCTACTGCTGGAGCAGCCGGGGCCGTGGGGCCCCAAGGCGCTGACCCAGAGCCATCTTGATCCGCGGGTGGGCAGGGCGCTGGAGCGGGCCGCGGCCGGGACCGGGGTGCGGGTCGGCCTGATCCGCCGGCCCGGGCGGCACGCGGACCGGCACGAGGTACGACGCCGCGCGGCCTACCTGGCGCATACGACGCCGGGTGGCTCCTGGGTGCGGGACGCGGTCCTGGAGGATCCGGGCGCCCTGCTGGGCCTGGACTTCGAGGCGCTGGGCCGCGGCGACCACCGCGGCTTCGGGATGCCGTACGAGGGCGACCCGCTCGCCCTCGTCTGCACCAACGGCAAGCGCGACCGCTGCTGCGCCCTCAACGGCCGCCCGCTCGCCGCCGAGCTGGCCGCCTCGGGCCTCGGCGAGGTGTGGGAGGTGACCCACCTGGGCGGACACCGGTTCTCGCCGACGATGCTGGTGCTGCCGTACGGCTACGCCTACGGCCGGGTCGACGCCGGGCTGGCCCGCCGGGTGCTGACGGCCGCCCGCGAGGGCGACATGGTGCTGGAGGGCTGCCGCGGGCGTTCCGCGTGGGAGCGCCCGGGCCAGGCCGCCGAACTGGCCGTTCGGCGGCTGACCGGCGAACTGTGCGCCGACGCGCTGACCGTGGACGGTGAGCACGGCACCCGCGTGCGGCACCTCGACGGCCGGGCCTGGGACGTCGAGGTGACGCCGGTCGCGGCGGAGCCGCCCCGGCCCGAGAGCTGCGGGGCGGCCCTGGGGGCGCCGCTGCGGATGGAGATCAGCGGTATTCAGCCGGCGCTCTTGACGAACTCCGTCGTGTAGGTCTTGCTCAGGTCCACCTTGGTGTTCTGCAGGTTGGGGTTGAACGCCTTGAGGACCCGCTCCACCGTCTCGGGGCCGCCCTCGGGCATCACGCCGTCCTTGGTGAACATCGGCAGCGTGCTCTCGATCGCCTCCACATAGAGGTCCTTCCCGCCGCCCTGCGCGTAGTCGGAGGGCATCTTCGCCGCGATCTCCGCGGCGCTGTGCGTCGACATCCACCGCAGCGTCTTCACGAAGGCGTTCGCGAGCTTCTGGACGGTCTCCTTGTGGCTGTTCACCCACTCCGTCTGCATGTAGAGGCTGGAGGACGGGTAGAGCCCGCCGAGCGCCTGCCGGGAGCCCTCCGGTGTGCGCATGTCGATGAGCACCTTGCCGAGCCCCTTGTCCAGGATCGTGGCCACGGTCGGGTCCGTGGTCATGCCGCCCTGGATCGAGCCCTGCTCCATGGCGGAGATGAAGGTCTGGCCCGCGCCGACCGCGACCGGGGTGAACTCGCTGGTCTTGACGCCGTTGCTGACGGCGAGGTACTTGGTGAGGAAGTCCGTGGACGAGCCGATGCCCGTCACGCCCATCTTCTTGCCCTTGAAGTCCTTGGCACTGGTGAGGTCGCCGGCCGCCGCGTTGGAGACGATCTCCACCTCGCCGGGAGCCTGCGAGAACTGCACCACGGACTCCACCTGCTTGCCCTTCACCTGCAGGTCGAGCGTGTGGTCGTAGAAGCCGACGGTGCCCTGCACGTCGCCGGAGACGAGTGCGGTCTCGGCCTGCACGCCGGCCGGCTCGGTGAGCAACTCGACGTCCAGGCCCTCGGCCTTGAAGTAGCCGAGCCGCTCGGTGAGCATCGCGGGCAGGTAGATGACCTTGTCCAGGCCGCCGACCATGATCTTGACCCTGTCACCCTTGCCGCCGGAGGCGGAGGCGGTGGAGTCGCCGCCGCAGGCGGTGAGCGTGGTGAGGGCGACGGCGGAGGCGGCGACGGCGGCCGCGGCCCTGAGGGTTGCGCGCATCTGGTTCACGTCCTTGTGAAGGGGGTGGGCGGGAGACGGTGGCGGGTCAGCGGGCGGAGCCGGCCTCGGCCGGCTTCCAGCGGAAGAGCCGCTTCTCCAGGAAGGTCAGCAGGCCCTCGGCGAGCAACGCGACGACCGCGAGGATCGCCATCGCGGCGTACACGCCGGCCGAGTTGAAGGTGCCCTGCGAGGCCGCGACCAGCAGGCCGAGGCCCTTGGTGGCGCCGATGTACTCGCCGACGATGGCGCCGATGAGGGCGAAGCCGAAGCTCACGTGGAGGCTGGTGAAGATCCAGGAGGTGGCCGAGGGAATGACGACCTGCAAGGTGACCTGACGGTCGCGGGCGCCCAGGATGCGGGAGTTGGCCACCAGGTTGCGGTCGACCTCCCGGGCGCCCTGGAAGGCGTTGAAGAAGACCGGGAAGAAGACCAGCACGACGGCGGAGGCCACCTTGGAGGCCGGGCCGAGTCCGAACCAGATCAGGAAGATCGGCGCGAGCACGATCCGCGGCAGCGCGTTGAGCACCTTGATGTACGGGCCGAGCACGTCGGCGAGGAAACGGACCCGCCCCAGGGCGATGCCGAGCACCACACCCGCGACGACGCCGATGACCCAGCCGAGCAGGGCCTCGTAGAGCGTGTACCAGATCTGTTCCCACAACGTGCCCTGCGCGGTGCCGTCCACGGCCCAGGTGCGGATCTGCTCCCAGATCCTCGACGGCATCGAGAAGTGGAAGGGGTCGATGACCCCGGCCCTGGCCAGCCACTCCCACAGCCCCAGGACGACGGCCAGCAGCAGGACGCGACTGCCGTGGACGAGGTAGCCCCTGTTGCGGGCGGCGCGGGCGCGGGAGCGCGCGCGGTCGGTGCCCGCAGGGTCCAAGGTGGCGGCGGCCGGGGAGGCCGCCACGGTCTCAGGCGACATCGGCCGCACCCCTCTCGCGGGTGATGCGGACCTCTTCGCCGAGCGAGGCCCAGATCTCCCGGTAGATCTCGATGAACCGCGGCTCCAGCCGCACGGACTCGACCTTGCGCGGGCGCGGCAGGTCGATCTCGAAGACCTCCTTGACCGTGGCCGGCCCGGCGGTCATGACGACGACCTTGTCGGCGAGGGCGATGGACTCCTCCAGGTCGTGGGTGACGAAGACGACCGAGGCGCCCGTGCCGGCCCACAGCTCCAGCAGCTCGTCCGACATCAGCGCGCGGGTCTGCACGTCGAGCGCGGAGAAGGGCTCGTCCATGAGCAGGATCTCGGGGTCGTTGACGAAGGTGGCGGCCAGGGCGACACGCTTGCGCTGGCCGCCCGACAGCTGATGCGGGTAGCGGTCCTCGAAGGCGGACAGGCCGACGCGGGCGAGCCACTCGCGGGCCCTCTCCCGGGCCTCGGTCTTGGGCACGCCCCGGAAGCGAGGGCCGGCCATGACGTTGGACAGCACGGTCCGCCAGGGGAAGACGGCATCCTGCTGGAAGACGAAACCGACCTTGTCGCCGATGCCGCGCACCGGCTCGCCGGCGACGAGCACCTCGCCCTCGGTGGGTTCCTCCAGCCCGCTGACCAGGGTCAACGTCGTGGACTTGCCGCAGCCGGTCGGGCCCACGACGGCCACGAACTCCCCGCGCCCGATGGTCAGGTCGAGGTCTCGCACGGCGGTGTGCAGGGCCCCGGACGGGGTCCGGAACGCTTTGCTCGCACCCCGCAGTTCGATGGCGGGGCTGGTGTGTGTGCTCATGGGCCGGGACGGTAGGTGTGGCCCGGGTCACCGCGGCACCCTTGCGGTCACAACTCCTCCTTGTGCCCACAACCCCCTGTTCTGCTCGTTTTGCTCGCGCTACAACAACGAAAGGGCCACGGGGGCTGGGCAGCGGGCCCCGGACGCGTTTACGTTGCGTTCACAGCAGGGCAAACGGACGAGCGAATTCCGCAAGGGCGCGGGACACCGGGAAGGGCAGGGGTGACGTTCATGCGCATCCGCTGGCCCCGCCGTGTCTTCGCGCAAGTGCTGCTCGTCCAGGTGGTGCTCACCACCGGCGTGATCACCCTGGCCACCGGGCTCTTCCTCGCCCCGCTCAGCTCCCAGCTGGACCAGCAGGCGATGCGGCAGGCGCTGTCGATCGCCCAGACCACCGCCGCCACCCCGGGTCTCGCCCACGACCTGCTCACCACCCGGCCGAGCGTCTCCGGCCCGGTGCAGGAGGAGGCCGAGCGGATCCGCCGTGCCACCGGCGCCCTGTACATCGTCGTCATGGACACCCGGGGCGTGCGCTGGTCGCACACGGACGTCACCCAGATCGGCCGGCACGTCTCCACCGACCCGAGCGTGGCCCTGTCGGGGCGCGAGATCATGCAGATCGACCGGGGCACCCTCGGGCGCTCCGCGCGCGCCAAGGTGCCGCTGCACGGGACCGACGGGAGGATCGTGGGCGCCGTGTCGGTGGGCATCGCGTACGACAGCGTCCGGGAGCGACTGCTGGCCACGGTGCCGGTGCTGCTGCTGTACGCGGGCGCAGCCCTGGGGGTCGGCGTCCTCGCGGCGCTGCTGGTGTCACGGCGGCTGCAGCGCAAGACGCACGGTCTGGCCTTCGCCGACATCTCAGCTCTGCTCGACGAGCGCGAGGCGATGCTGCACGGCATCCGTGAGGGCGTCATCGCCCTGGACGCCCAGGGCAGGGTGCGGCTGCTCAACGACGAGGCGCAGCGGCTGCTCGGCCTCGGCCCGGACGCCGCGGGCCGCGCGCTGGACGAGGTGCTGCCCGCCGGTCGGACGACCGATGTGCTGGCCGGCCGCGTGGCGGGCACCGACCTGCTGACCGTCAGCGGGGCGCGGGTGCTGGTCGCCAACCGGATGCCGACCGGGGACGGCGGGGCGGTGGCCACCTTGCGGGACCGCACCGAACTGGAGCGGCTGGGCCGGGAGCTGGACAGCACGCACGGCCTGCTGGACGCGCTGCGGGCCCAGGACCACGAGCACGCCAACCGGCTGCACACCCTGCTGGGGCTGCTCGAACTCGGCCTGTACGACGAGGCGGTGGACTTCGTCGGCGAGGTCGCCGACGCCCAGCGGGCCTCCGCGGAGCAGGTCGCGGAACGCGTCAGGGACCCGCTGGTGTCCGCCCTGCTGGTCGGCAAGTCGCCGATCGCCGCGGAGCGGGGCGTGACCTTGTCGGTCTCCCCCGTCACCCTGCTGCCGGACCGGGTCGTGGACCCGCGCGACCTGGTCACCGTGCTCGGCAATCTCATCGACAACGCCCTGGACGCGGCCCGATCGGTCGTCGAGGTCGAACTGCGCGCCGAGAGCACGACGGTCGTCCTGCGGGTGTCCGACGACGGTCCCGGCGTGCCGCCCGAGGCCCGTGAGCAGATCTTCGCCGAGGGCTGGACGACGAAGCAGTCTCCGGCGCACCGTGGCCGCGGGCTCGGTCTCGCCCTCGTGCGGCGGCTCGCCGAACGGTACGGCGGCATGGCCCGGGTGACCGCCCGCGCGGGCGGTGGCGCGGTCTTCACCGTCGTCCTGCCGGAGGCGCTGGCCGGCGCCGAACTCACCACGGCGGCGTCCGCCGCCTCCGCGGGGGGAGCGCGATGATCGACGTCATGGTCGTGGACGACGACTTCCGCGTCGCCGAGATCAACGCGGCGTACGTCTCCAAGGTCGCCGGTTTCCGGGTGACCGCCCGCGCCCACACCGCGGCCCAGGCGCTGGCGACACTGGAGCGCATGCACGTCGACCTCGTCCTGCTCGACCACTACCTGCCCGACGAGACCGGCCTCACCCTCGTGCGCCGCATACGGCAGCTCGGCCACACGGCGGACGTCATCATGGTGACGGCCGCCCGCGACGTGGCGACGGTGCAGGCGGCGATGCGTTTCGGCGCACTGCAGTACCTGGTCAAGCCGTTCAGCTTCGCCGGGCTGCGGGCCAAGCTGGACGCCTACGCGGCTCTGCGCCGCACGCTGGACGGCGTCGGCGGGCGCGGCGAGGCCGGCCAGGAGCAGGTGGACCGTATCTTCGGCGCGCTGCGCACGGCCGGCGCGGCGCCGGCGGAACTGCCCAAGGGGCACTCGGCTCCCACCGCCGACCTGGTGCGCAAGGTCCTCACCGAGGCCGCGCAGCCGCTCTCCGCCCACGAGGTCGCGGAACGCGCGGGCATCAGCCGCTCCACCGCGCAGCGCTACCTGAAGTTCCTGGAGCGCGAGGGCCGGATCAGCCTCACCCTCAAGTACGGCGACACCGGCCGCCCCGAGCACCGGTACGCGTGGGCCCGGACCGGCTGAAGCGGCGCGGCGGCGGGTGAGTTCATGGCTCAGCGCCCGCGCCGCCGCGCACACCACGGGCACGACGCGGTCCAGCCGCAGCCCCCGCGCGGCGACGGCGACGGAGGAGGCGGCGGCGACGGCGACGGCGACGGGTGGGCGTGCGGGCCGATCCGCGTCCCGTGGACGGGACGACGACGCAGGAGGCGCCGGCCTCGGCCGCCTCCCAGTTCACGGCGTAGCCGTGGGCGCGGGTGTGGGCGCGGACGAGGTCCAGCTGGAGCAGCCGCGGCACGACGATGGTGCGCGGGCCGCGGCGGCGCAGGCCCGCGCCGAGCACCGCGGCCAGGCCGGGCGGGGTCCCGTAGGCGAGCAGGCCTTGCCGGTGGCGGTTGCAGTGGACGGGAAGGCGGCGCCGCCGGTGCGGCGCCCCCCCGCCCGGCTCGAAGAGGGCGAGGCCGAGCCGGTAGCCGTCCGTCCCGCGCTCGACGGGGCCGACGGTGGTCAGTTCGGCGAGCGGCCGGTGCACGGCCGACGTGGGCAGGCCGGCGCGGGCGGCGAGTTCGCCGAGCGGATCTGGTCCTCGCCCGCGGCGAAGGGGCAGCGCGGCCCCGCGCGCCCGGCATCACAGGCTCTCCGTCACGGCCGCACCCTCGGCGCTCCTGCGTGCCCCTGCGAGGCCACCTCGGCCAGCAGCGGGCCGTCGAGCCCGCGGACCGCCGCGACGGTCTGCGCCAGTTCCTCCGCATCGTCCACGCGGACCGCGGGGATGCCGAAGAACCGCGCCGCCGGCCGCCAGTCGAGCTCGCCCAGGTCGAGGCCGGGGCAAGCGACGGAGGGGCTGCCGCCCCGGGCGTCGAAGGTGTCCTTCAGGGTGTGGTACTCGCCGTTGGCCATCGCCACGAAGAGGACCGGCACCCGGTGGTGCGCCGCGCTCCACAGCCCCTGCAGCCCGAACATCGCGCAGCCGTCGCCCAGGACGGCCACCGCGGGGCGTTCCGGCGCGCCGAGCCGATGGCCAACGGCCGCGCCAATGCCCCAGCCGAGGCCCCCGCCGACCGCGCGGACGAAGCCGCCCGGCCGGTGCCGGCCGAGCACGGCGCACAGGTGCCGGGTTGCCGAAGACCCGGTCCACCCCTCGTCGGCGAGGATCTCCAGCAGGGCCCGAAGGGCGGTCGTCAGCGGGGTCGCCTCTCATACGCTCATGCCACCGTCGACCGCGACGGGGGCTCCGGTGGTGGAGCTCCCGTCGTCGCCCGCGAGATGGAGCACGGTGCGGCGATCTGCTCGGGTGCCGCGTGCCGGCCGAGGGGGATCGTCGCGTCGGATGCCTTGGCCGCGTGCTCCGAAGGCTGCCCGGTGGCGGTGGCCTCGATGCGCCGCATGAACGAAGTGTCAGCGGGCCCGGATGGATGGTGCCGACGCGGGCACCCCAGACGGTGCTCTCACGTGCCGCGACGCGCATCAGCCCGGCCTGCCTCGGCGTGCTTGACGGCCGCGTAGCCGCTGATGCCGGGATCGGCGGTCAGTCCGGCGACGCCGGAGTTGACGACCAGAGCACCAGCACGACGGCGGCCGCCACCCACGGGGAGCAGCCGTCACGGATGCAGACCGCGCCGACGGTCACGCCGCGCGCGTGGACCCCGTAGACCGCGAGGTCGACCTCGCGCATGGTGAGGGCGAAGACCATGCCGGCCGCCATCAGGCCGCCATGGCGAGCGTTGTGGCGGTGCCGGTCGGGTCGACCGGGTGAGGAAGCCGGGCTCGGCGGTGGCCCACGACGAGCGCCGGCGGGACCAGCACCACTGCCACGCCTGACTCGTCGCGCAGCAGCCAACCCATACGGCTCGATGGCAAGCCGCACAGCGTGGAGGTGCCGTGGGCCTGCGGCAATCAGAGAGCTTTGCCAGGCGGAACGGGCGTCACACCGCTCCGGCCCCGGTGAGCGAACGGACCTCGACCTCGGCGAACTTGTCCTCGTCGGCGCGCTCGCGGGACAGGACCGTGCCCAGCCAGCCCGCGGCGAAGCCCAGCGGGATGGACACCAGGCCCGGGTTCTCCAGCGGGAAGAGCTGGAAGTCCACACCCGGGAACAGCGACTGCGGGCCGCCCGACACCACCGGGGAGAGCACCACCAGCGCGACCGCCGGGACGAGACCCCCATAGATCGCCCACACCGTGCCGCGCGTGGTGAACCTCCGCCAGAACAGCGTGAACAGCAGCGCGGGCAGGTTGGCGGACGCGGCCACCGAGAACGCGAGCCCCACCAGGAAGGCCACGTTCTGGCCCTGCGCGAACAGGCTCAGCGCGATGGCCACCCCGCCGATGCAGACGGCGGCCACCCGGGCCACGCGCACGTCCTGGTTCTCGGGGCGCTTGCCGCCCGACGTCGGCCGGCGGCGGCGCAGCGTCGCGTGGAGGTCGTGCGCGACCGAGGCGGACGAGGCGAGCGTGATCCCGGCGACGACGGCCAGGATCGTGGCGAACGCGACCGCTCCGACGACCGCGAAGAGCACCGTGCCGCCGGTGGAGCCCGCTCCCCCGCCCAAATCGAGGGCGAGAAGTGGCACCGCCGTGTTCCCGGCGGCATTGGAGGCGCGCACGGTATGGGAGCCGACCAGCGCCGCGGCACCGAGGCCCAGCACGATCGTCATCAGATAGAAGCCGCCGATGAGGCCGATCGCCCAGACCACGGAACGCCGTGCCGACCGGGCGGTGGGCACGGTGTAGAAGCGCGACAGGATGTGCGGCAGTCCAGCGGTGCCCAGGACGAGGGCGAGGCCGAGGCTGATGAAGTCCAGCCGGTCGGTCCAGCTCTGCCCGTACAGCATGCCGGGGCCGAGGAAGTCCCGGCCGTGGCCGCTGCCGTCGGCGGCCGAGCGCAGCAGCGATCCGATGTCACCGTGGAAGCGGACGAGGACCAGCACGGTAAGGGTCACCGTACCGCCCATGAGCAGCACGGTCTTGACGATCTGGATCCAGGTCGTGGCGCGCATGCCGCCGAAGGCGACGTAGAAGACCATGAGCGCGCCGACGCCGATGACGGTCCAGGTGCGGGCCGCCGGCCCCTGGCCGCCGAGCAGAAGGGAGACCAGGCTTCCGGCGCCGACCATCTGCGCGACGAGGTAGAGCACCGAGACGGTGACCGAGGAGGTGCCAGCGGCGATCCGGACCGGGCGCTGTCGCATGCGGGCGGTGAGGACGTCGGCGAGGGTGTAGCGGCCGCAGTTGCGGACCAGTTCGGCGACGAGCAGCAGCACGAGCAGCCAGGCGACGAGGAATCCGACGGAATAAAGCATGCCGTCGTAGCCGAAGAGCGCGATGAGCCCGGAGATGCCGAGGAAGGAGGCGGCCGACATGTAGTCGCCGGCGATGGCGAATCCGTTCTCCAGCGGGGAGAAGAGACGGCCGCCGGCGAAGAACTCCACGGACGAGCTGCGCCGCCGGCCGGCCCAGGCGGTGATGGCCAGGGTGACGGAGACGAAGACGGTGAAGAGGACCAGTGCCATGCCCTGGTGGTTGCCGGTCACCGCATCCGCTCCTGGGTGTCCCAGCGCAGGTCAAGGGCGGCCCGGTCTCGGCGCAGCCGGGCATGCCGGGCGTAGGCCCAGGTCAGGAGGAAGGTCGAGGCGAACTGGGCGAGGCCGAGGACCATGGCCACGTTGAGCTCGCCGGCCAGTGGCCGGGCCATCAGGCGCGGCGCGGCCGTCGCCAGGACGACGTAGAGCAGGTACCAGGCGAGGAAGGCGCCGGCCGCCGGGAAGACGAATCGCCGGTAACGGGAACGCACCTCCATGAAGGGGCCGCTGGCCTGCACCTCCCGGTAGACCCCGGCGTGCCCGTCGGCCGGGCGGGCCTGCGAAGGGAGGGAGACGGGCGGCGGCTCGGGTCCCTCCCACTTCCCCGCGGTCAGGACGTCGTACCAGGGGTCGTCCACCCGCAGCCCTCCGGTTTCCGCCCGGTCGTGCTCTTTCACGAACTCTCCTCGCTTCACGGGCCGATCGGCCGTGCGCCCAAGCATGGACATTGCGGGAAGATCCGGGAGCCTCCAAGCGGAATCCTTCACCTCATCGGGTGATGGTGCCCCACCCCTTGGGGTGGGGCAGCGCCGACGTCCTCCACGGGCGGGTGCCCGTGGAGGACGCCGCCGCGGGGAACCGGTCCGTCAGGCGTCGATCCGCGAACGGTCGAGCGTGGCGGCGGAGTTGGCGATGAACTCGCGGCGCGGCGCGACCTCGTTGCCCATCAGCAGGTCGAAGGCGAGCTCCGCGCCCTCCAGGTCGCTGATGTTGATCCGGCGCAGGGTGCGGTGGCGCGGGTCCATCGTGGTCTCGGCCAGCTGGTCGGCGTCCATCTCGCCCAGGCCCTTGTAGCGCTGGATGGACTCCTTGTAACGGATGCCCTTGCGCTCGAACTCCAGCAGAGTCTCGCGCAGCTCCCGGTCGGAGTACGTGTAGACGTACTTGTCCTGGCCCTTGCGGGGGTTGGTCAGCTCGACCCGGTGCAGCGGCGGCACGGCGGCGAAGACCCGGCCGGCCTCGACCATGGGTCGCATGTAGCGCTGGAAGAGCGTCAGCAGCAGACAGCGGATGTGGCTGCCGTCGACGTCGGCGTCCGTCATCATGATGATCTTGCCGTAACGGGCCTGGTCGATGTCGAACGTACGGCCCGAGCCGGCTCCTATGACCTGGATGATGGCGCCGCACTCGGCGTTCTTCAGCATGTCCGACACCGAGGACTTCTGGACGTTGAGGATCTTGCCCCGGATCGGGAGCAGCGCCTGGAATTCCGAGTTGCGTGCGAGCTTGGCGGTACCCAGCGCCGAATCACCCTCGACGATGAACAGTTCGCTGCGGTCGACGTCGTCGCTTCGGCAGTCGGCCAGCTTGGCCGGCAGCGACGAGGACTCCAGCGCGGTCTTGCGTCGCTGCGCCTCCTTGTGCTGCCGGGCGGCGATCCGGGTTCGGGCCGCGGCGACGGCCTTCTCCAGGACGGCTCGGGCCTGCTGCTTGTCGTCCCGCTTGGTGGAGGTGAGGAAGGCCTTGAGCTCGCGGGACACCACGTTGGCCACGATGCGGTTGGCCGCCGAGGTGCCCAGCACCTCCTTGGTCTGGCCCTCGAACTGCGGCTCGGCGAGACGGACCGTGACGACCGCGGTCAGCCCCTCCAGGGCGTCGTCCTTGACGATGTCGTCCTCGGCGACGCGCAGCATCTTGGTGGCGCGCAGCACCTCGTTGAACGTCCTGGTGACGGCGCCCTCGAAGCCGCGCACATGGGTGCCGCCCTTGGGGGTGGCGATGATGTTCACGAAGGAGCGCAGCGTGCTGTCGTAACCGGTGCCCCAGCGCAGGGCGACATCGACGCCGAGCTCGCGGGTGACCTCGGAGGGGGTCATGTGGCCCCGGTCGTCGAGGACGGGGACGGTCTCCTTGAATGTGCCGCTGCCGGTCAGCCGCAGCACGTCGCAGATCGGCTTGTCCGGAGTGAGGTACTCGGCGAACTCGCTGATTCCGCCGTCGAAGTGGAAGGTCTCCTCAACCGGCTTCCCGTCCTCGGAGCCGTTGTCGGGGCGCTCGTCGCGGACGACGATCGTGAGCCCGGGGACCAGGAACGCGGTCTGGCGGGCGCGCTGGTGAAGCGTCTCCAGGGAGAGCTTGGCGTCCTTGAGGAAGATCTGACGGTCCGCCCAGTAGCGAACGCGGGTGCCGGTACGGGCCCGCGGCACCTTCTTGACCTTGTCCAGCCCGTTGCCCGGCTCGAAGGGCGCCTCGGGGCCGGCCTTGGCGAAGCCGCCGGGGACGCCGCGGCGGAAGCTGATCGCGTGCGTGTGCCCGCCGCGGTCGACCTCGACGTCCAGGCGGGCGGAGAGCGCGTTGACGACGGAGGCGCCGACGCCGTGCAGACCGCCGGAGGCCGCGTAGGAGCCGCCGCCGAACTTGCCGCCGGCGTGCAGCTTGGTCATGACGACCTCGACACCGGACAGGCCGGTCTTGGGCTCGACGTCGACGGGGATGCCGCGGCCGTTGTCCCGGACCTCGACGGAGGCGTCGTCGTGGAGGATGACCTCGATGTGGTCGCAGTGCCCGCCCAGGGCCTCGTCCACCGAGTTGTCGATGATCTCCCACAGGCAGTGCATGAGGCCGCGGCTGTCGGTGGAACCGATGTACATGCCCGGGCGCTTGCGGACCGCTTCGAGGCCCTCGAGCACGAGCAGGTGTCGCGCGGTGTAGTTGGAGCCGTCACGATCTGCACCGGTCAGCAACGCGGTGGACGGCACGGATGTTTCGGCGGTCACGCGAACGTCTCCTCATGAAGTTCTTCAGCCGTATCGGTGAGAGGGTACCGAGGTCACGCACGGCCGTTTCGCCGCGACCCGGTATGGGCACCATGCTAGCCCGCTTTCGAAGACATGTTCGATCCCTCGTTTGAGTGATACACATGTCACGTTCCACTGGAGGCATGAACCATTTAGGCTCGGGGCACGTCCTCCTCAACAACCGGCCGCAGGGCCGGGGGGACGCAACCGAACAATCTGACCAGATCCGCCAGAACGACCCGAAGCCGACAGATAAGACGCCAGAGGATCATTCGCCGCCAATCGGTAGCATCCGGCCGCAACAACAACAGTTTCCAAGGAAAAGACCTGAGCGGGAACAGTTTCGGCCTGGTTGGATGTTGACCCTGGTACGACAGCTCGTCGAGCTAGAGAAGAGGCGACGTGACTACTGTTCTGACCCCCGCGAGCCCGCTGACGGCGGCGGACCGCTGCGACCGTTGCGGCGCCCAGGCATACCTGCGCGTCGTACTCATCAGTGGCGGCGAGCTGCTCTTCTGCGCGCACCATGGGCGTAAGTTCGAGCCCGAATTGAAGAAGATCGCTGCGGAAATACAGGACGAGACCGGTCGGCTCACCGCCGCCCCGGCCGTCGCGGCCGATGACGAACGCTGACGCATAGCACTGCGACGAGCTCTCACGACGGGCGGCCTCCCGTGAGGGAGGCCGCCCGTCGGCTTGTCCGCCGCGTCATGAAGAGTGCTGGCCCACCAGTCCCGCCACCGCCGAAACCCGGGTGTACACACCGGGATGGCCGGCCTGGGCGCATCCCGCGCCCCAGGACACCAGCCCTATCAGCCGCCCGCCCGCCACCAGCGGACCGCCGCTGTCCCCCTGGCACGAGTCGTGCCCGCCGGCCAGGTCGCCGGCGCAGACCATGCCGTTCTTCTGGTACTTGCCTTCCACACTGCCCGGATACGCCTGCTCACAGACCGAGTCGTCGAGCACCGAGACGTTCGCCGCCATCAGGACGTTCGAGTAGGTCCCCAGGCCCGCCGTGTCCCCCCAGCCGAAGACCTGCGCCGGCGTGCCCGCCTCGTAGGAACCCAGGTCCCCGGGTGCCGCCATGGGTATCGTGCTTCCGGCGGGAAACGGCTCCGCGGTCGTCACGACCGCGACGTCGCCGCTGTTGGTCGTGGGATCGTACGCGGGATTGACCCAGACCCGGCGGACCGCCACCTCCCTGCCCGCGGAGCCGGCGAGATCCGTCCGCCCGGCGATGACACGAAGGTCGGACACCTGGTTCCAGTCCCCGCCCAGCGCGGTCGGGCTGAAGCAGTGCGCCGCGCTGACCACGGTGTTCGGCCCGACGAGCGCTCCGCCGCAGAACTGCCCCGAGCGGCCCGTGCCGTAGCGGGACCGGCTCGACAGGACCACCGCCCACGGGTACTGCTCCGTGGTGACCGGCGTGCCGCCTATGACACCGTTGTCGGCGCCCGGGGCCACCGGAGCGTACGCCAACACCGCGGCGGTGGCGGAAGCCGGTAGCGACAGCGCGAGCGCGGACCCGGCTATGAGCCCGCCGATCAGCGTGCGGATCGAGGAACGCATGCATTCTCCTCACCATCCGGAATGCCCTGAGCACCCACAGTGACCTGACAGGGCGGGGGTCGCATCCGGAGAACTGTCCGGAAAGGCCGATGGGCCCGCGACCGCCGTGGCGGTCGCGGGCCCATCTGGGCGTTCTGCGGGATCAGTCCAGGTAGTCGCGGAGAACCTGGGAACGCGAGGGATGACGCAGCTTGGACATGGTCTTGGACTCGATCTGGCGGATGCGCTCACGGGTGACCCCGTACACCTTGCCGATCTCGTCCAGCGTCTTCGGCTGACCGTCGGTGAGGCCGAAGCGCATGGAGACCACGCCCGCCTCGCGCTCACTGAGCGTGTCGAGCACCGAATGCAACTGCTCCTGCAGCAGCGTGAAGCTGACCGCGTCGGCCGGCACGACCGCCTCGGAGTCCTCGATGAGGTCACCGAACTCGCTGTCGCCGTCCTCACCGAGCGGGGTGTGCAGCGAGATGGGCTCGCGGCCGTACTTCTGGACCTCGATGACCTTCTCGGGAGTCATGTCGAGTTCCTTGGCCAGCTCCTCCGGGGTGGGCTCGCGGCCCAGGTCCTGGAGCATCTGGCGCTGGACGCGGGCCAGCTTGTTGATGACCTCGACCATGTGCACCGGGATGCGGATGGTGCGGGCCTGATCGGCCATCGCACGGGTGATCGCCTGGCGGATCCACCAGGTCGCGTACGTCGAGAACTTGAAGCCCTTGGTGTAGTCGAACTTCTCGACGGCACGGATCAGACCGAGGTTGCCCTCCTGGATCAGGTCCAGGAACAGCATGCCGCGGCCGGTGTAGCGCTTGGCCAGCGAGACCACCAGACGGAGGTTGGCCTCCAGGAGGTGGTTCTTGGCCCAGCGGCCGTCCTCGGCGATGATCTCCAGCTCGCGCTTGAGCTTGGGGGCGAGCTTGTCGGCCTGGGCCAGCTTGTCCTCGGCGAACAGACCGGCCTCGATGCGCTTGGCGAGCTCCACCTCCTGCTCGGCGTTGAGCAGCGGGACCTTGCCGATCTGCTTGAGGTAGTCCTTCACCGGGTCGGCGGTGGCGCCGGCCGCGGCGACCTGCTGGGCGGGCGCGTCGTCCTCGTCCTCGTCGGACAGGACGAAGCTCTCCGCCTCGGCCTCGGCGGGGACGTCCTCGTCCTTGCCGGGGGCCACGTCCTCGAGGAGCTCCTCGCCCTCGCCGAGTTCGTCGTCCTTCTTGGCCTTGGTGGCGGTGGTCTTCTTCGCGGCGGTCTTCTTGGCGGTTGCGGTGGTCTTCTTCGCCGCAGTCTTCTTGGCGACGGCCTTCTTCGCGGGTGCCACGGCCTCGTCCTCCGGCTCCCCCACGGGCTCCGCCGCCCCACTGGGGGCGGGGGCCGCGGCGGCCTTGGCTGCGACGGACTTCTTGACCGGGGCGGCCTTGGTGGCGACGGTCTTGGTGGCAGTACGCTTCGCCGGGCTCTTGGCTGCGACGCTCTTACGGGTGCGCTTGGGCGCCTCGGCGGCACTCACCATCAGCGTCACACCCTCCTCGTCGAGGACCTGGTTGAGGCTGCGCAGAACGTTCTTCCACTGGGTTGCCGGGATCTGGTCCGCTTCGAAGGCTCGGCGCACGTCGTCGCCGGCGATCTGACCCTGAGCCTTACCCCGCTCGATGAGCGCCATCAGAGACTCGGACTCGGCGATCTCCGGCGGGAGCGTACGGGATGTGCTGGCCGACACGAACAACCTCTCGGAACGATGGAAAACGACTAGGGTGGGAACCGCTCGGCAACTCAGCGTCATGTTCGTCGCGGATATTCCTCGCGCGGCCGCCACCTCTAAGCTCATCGCGCTGCCGCCCAGAGCGTTACGCCCCGCCGTACGTGGTTCGAGTCACACCCCGCATCGGCGCCAAACCGTCGATAGCGGGACACTCCCCGTGCACGCCGGCACCATGCCCGGTTGAATACGTGCGTCAACCATGGCGGACGGCTCCGCCGCCGGGCCCGGAGGCCGTGGGCCGGCGGCGGAAGTCGGTGCCGTCTCGTGCTGCGCGGGAACGCTCAGTGCTCGCGGGGGGCCGGGACGACATGGTCCGCCGCGCCGCCGGGACCCGTGTCGGGGTGGACGGCGAGCAGCTGGCGCATGGCGGTCTCCGCCTCGGCACCGTCGGAGGCGGCCAGCGCCTCGACGACCCGCGTGTGCAGGGCCACCGAGTGCTCGCCGGGGCGCTCGCAGCCGGTGACGGGGCCGCCGGAGACCTGCAGGGCGGCGGAGACGATGCCGGACAGGTGTTCCAGCATCCGGTTGCCCGCGACCTGCAGCAGCAGGGCATGGAACTCGGCGTCCGCCCGGGAGAAGGTGAGGCCGTCACCCTGCCCCACGGCGTGGGCCATGATGTCGGTCATGTCGACGAGGCGCTGCTGGACGTCCTCGCGGCCGTGACCCGCCGCGAGGCGGGCGGCCAGGGGCTCGATCGTCCAGCGCAGTTCGAACAGCTCGCGACGCTGGTCGTCGCGCTGCGGGCCGAAGGCCCGCCATTCGATGATGTCGGGGTCGAGCAGGTTCCAGTCACTGACCGGGCGGACCCGGGTGCCGACGTTGGGCCGGGCGCTGACGAGGCCCTTGGCCTCCAGTACCCGCAGCGACTCGCGGACGACGGTACGGGAGACCTCGAAACGCTGGCCGATCTCCTCGGGGACGAGCGGGCGGTCGGCCCCGAGATCGCCGGAGACGATCATCTGGCCGAGTTGCTGGACGAGTTGGCCGTGCAGCCCGCGGCCACGGCTCCCGGCGGGGCGGCGGCCGACCCGGCCCATGTCGGCGTCGCCGCCGTCCCAGGAGGGTGTGCCGCCCGGGCGGTCGAGGCCGGCGGGGGCGTCGGCGTACGGATAGCGGTCGATGTCCCCGCCGCCGAGACTCGGGTCGGCGGGGCGGGCCGCGGTCATCATGGTGTGCGCAAGGGTACTCACGCATCATTTGTCGGCGATGGCGCGGGATGCCTTGAGGGCTTTCCTGAAAAGCACACGAAAGGGTGAGCACTCATCACCTGATAATTGACGCTTTATCGGAAGGAAATGGGGTTTCTCCGACGCAAGACCGTTGCCACATAGGCACACGAGAGAGCGAGGAGCGACAAAACGAAGGAATACCGGACCGGTTGGGTCGCCAGACGGGTCATGTCGATCGCCGGGGCGGACGCCGCCCGCCTCATCAGCGGGGCCACCAGCAACGGAACCGCCAGGACACCGGCCAGCCCGAGCGCCGTGGTGCGGAACACCCCGGCGGCCAGCACCCCGGCCCAGCAGCAGACGAGCGAGAGGGCGACCGCGGGGGCCGCGGTCGAGGCCAGCACGAACGTCGAGGGCAGTGCGCCCGGTCCGTGTTCGAGGCGCATCGCGACGAGGCCGAGCGTCGTTCCCAGGAGGGCGATCAGTACCGCCGTCGAACCGTTGACGACGAGCTTGGCGAGCAGCAGGCGCAGTTGTCGCGGCACGGGTGCGTGCGCGGGGGCCAGCGCGGGATAGCGGAACTCCTGGCCGTAGGCGAGGGCGCCGATGAGGCCGGCGCCCAACGCGACGGGCGGCAGGGGCAGCGAGTGCGGCCAGCCGGTCAGCAGACGCAGCGAGAAGGTGTGATGGCCGGTCCGCAGCAGGGCCAGGGTGGCCAGACCCGAGACCAGGACGGAGACGAGCGTGACGAGCCAGGGGCCGCGGACGCCGGTCAGGCGGCGCAGTTCGTAGCGGACGGGCCGGGCCGGACCGGCGGGTGGCACAGCGGCGCGCGCGGCCGCCAGGGGCACCGCAGGCCGGTCTCGGTCGCCGTCCGGGGCCTCCGGCACACCGGTGTCGGCCACCTCGTCCGCGAGACGGTGCAGGAGGATGCCGTTCCGGAAGGCGGTTTCGCCGACCTGGGCGGTGGTCGCGCCGTGTACACGGATGCGGCTGCCGCTCTCGTGGGTGATCTCGGTCCCGTCGCCGGTCAGCAGCAGGCCCAGGCGTTCGGCCTGGGGTGACTGGACGGCCACGTACGGGCGCAGCCGGCGGCGGCAGAACTCGTGGGCGGACTGGTCGGCGACGAGCCGGCCCTTGTCGAGGGTGACGACGCGATCGCCGAGCCTGCCCGCCGCCTTGGGGTCGGCGCAGGTGACCACGACGGCGCCGCCGCGCGCCGCGTACGCCTTGAGCAGGCCGTACAACCAGGCGCTGTCGCGCGGGGAAAGCCCCTGGGCCGGGTCGTCCAGGACCAGCGCGGGCGGGTCCCCGAGGAGCGCCGCAGCCACGCCCAGGCGGCGGTCCATACCGAGGGAGAAGGTCGACAGGCGGCGTCCGGCCGTCTCGCGCAGGCCCACGATCTCCAGGACGTGGTCGGCGCGTTCGGCCGGGGCCCCCGCCGCGGCTGCGAGCATGCGCAGGTGGCCACGTGCGGTCCGGGCGGGGTGGCCGGCCACGTCACCGAGGAGCACTCCCACCGCGTTGGCCGGATGGGTGTGGCGGTGCAGGGGGCGCCCGCCGAACAGCGTGACGCCGCGGCCCGGTTCGAGTTCGAGCATCAGCCGCAGGACGGTGGACTTGCCGGCGCCGCTGTCGCCGAGCAGGACGGTGATCTCGCCGGGGTGGGCGTCGAAGGTGAGGTCGTCGACGGCAGGGGGCTCTTCGCCCCGGGACGCGCTGGTCAGTCCGATGGCCTGGATCACCATTGCACCATAACGCGCAAATGGCCCGGAATTTACACCTCTGGTCGCAACATGGGCGGATTGAGAATGGTTGCTCCACCCGCGCGGAACAGCTGTGCGGGACGGCCGCCCTGACGGGTCGTCGTGCCACCGGCGGGGACGAGGAAGCCGACCGTCCCCGTCACCTTGCGATGGAAGTTGCGAGGGTCGAGGGCGACGCCCCACACCGCCTCGTAGACGCGGCGCAGCTCGCCGACGGTGAACTCGGGCGGACAGAAGGCGGTGGCCAGCGCCGAGTACTCGAGCTTGGAGCGGGCGCGCTCCACGCCGTCGGCCAGGATGCGCGCGTGGTCGAAGGCGAGGGTGCCCTCCTCGCCGTTGCGCAGCAGCTCCTCGACCGGGGCCCAGCGGGCGCTTCGCGCGTCGCCCCCGGCACGGGGCGCGGGCAGGTCCGGGGCGAGCACGAGGTGGGCGACGCTCACCACGCGCATGCGCGGGTCGCGCTTGGGGTCGCCGTAGGTGGCCAGCTGCTCGAGGTGGACGCCGCTGCCCGCGCGCAGTCCGGTCTCCTCCTCCAGTTCGCGGGCGGCCGCCCCGGCCAGGTCCTCGTCGCCGCGTACGAAGCCGCCGGGCAGCGCCCACCGGCCCTGGTAGGGCGGTTCGCCGCGGCGGACCGCGAGGGCGCACAGGGCGTGGCTGCGCACTGTGAGCACGACGAGATCGACAGTGACGGCGAAGGGCGGGAAAGCTGACGGGTCGTAGGGCGCCATGCCCGCGATCATAGTCGTCTGCCTGACGATAAACAGCAGGTTGGCGGGATGACGCGCCTCGCGTTCGGCCTGTTGTTCGACGTCGCGGCGGTGGCCCGGCGCCCGCTGCCGCCCGGCGGATTCAGGCACCGACCTGGAGTCCGGGAGCCGCCTCCTCGATCACGGCCGTACCGGACGCGCCGATCCGCAGCGCGAAGGGCTCCTCGGCCACCCGCAGCCCGGCGAGGCCGAGATCCCCGAGCGGGGCGGCGGCCAGGGGACGCACGGCCACCATGCGTTCGGGAGCGTCGGGGCGGATCCCGGCGAGGGCCATCAGCAGGTGGACGGCGCCGGCGGCGGCCAGCGCGGCGGGGCGCGAGGCCGTCGGGTGCGGGGCGGGCCGCCGGGAGTCGTCACGCTGTTCCCCCGCGTACATCTCGGGCAGGCGATGGCCGAACGCACCGGCCGCGTCCAGCACGCCCAGCAGCAGTGCCGCGGCCTGGTCTTCATGGCCGGCCGCAGCCAGCCCGGCGACCGCGACGGCCGTCTCGTGGATCCGCACCGCTCCGCCGCGGTGTCCGAAGGGGTTGTAGCCGGGGGCCCTGGCGGACAGGGTGCGCAGTCCCCATCCCGAGTCGAGTTCCGGAGCCGCGAGAAGGCGAGCGAGCTGCTCCGTCTGCGCCTTGTCCAGCAGGCCGGGAGCGAGCTCGCAGCCGCCCAGCAGGCCGGTGTCGAGCAGATGGGCGGCGGCCGAGCCCAGGTGGGGCACGGGTCTGCCGTCGGGGGTGAGCGCGGCGGCCGGGCTCCCGCCGGTGGGGTCGTCCAGCCAGAAGTCCTCGCGGAACCTGCGGCGCAGCGCCTCGGCCCGCTCCCGCCACTCCTCCGGACCCGGGCGTCCAAGGGCCTGGAGCAGATCGGCGCCAAGCAGCATGGCCCGGTGGGCGTGTGCCTGCACGTCGCAGCGCAGGGGGCCGCCCGGCACGGGGTCGGGAACGTACCCGCTCTCGGCCGCCACCGACCGCAGCCACCGCAGACTGCGCTCGGCGGCCGGCAGCAACTGTTCGGTGTCCCGCTCCGGAAGTCCCCACCGGCGTGCCTCGGCGAGCAGGGTGACGAAGAGGAGCCCCGCCTCCACCCCGGAGCAGGTGGGCGGCAGAAGCGGGCCGGCATGGCGCAGCGGGCCCGGCAGGCCGCCGGTCTCCGGGTCCTGGCGGCGGGCGAACGCCCGCAGGGTACCGGCCGCCAGGCGGGTGCCGAGCGGCAGCAGCATCCGGGCCGCCCACAGGGCGTCGGCCGGGGCGGGACCGAGCCGCCATGGCGCGCCCGCCGCCACATGGACGTCCAGGGGGTGCCCCGGGTCGCGCAGCAGCAGCGCCCTTAGGTCGTCGAGGGCGGCCCGCAGCAGCGTCTCCGCCCGGCCGTCACCGCCCCGGACCTCCGGGGCGGACCAGGGCACGGGGACCGCCGGGGCGGATCCACCGTTCACGCCGGCCACGGCGGGCTCCAGCGTCGCGCGCAGCTCGATCGTGCGGGACGCCCCGGCGGGCAGCGCCAGCTCCCAGCACAGCAACCCCGCGGAGGCCAGGGCACTCTCGGGCGCCGGCACGGCGGTGACCCGGGCCCGCAGACCCTCGGCCGACCACAGCAGTCCCGCGTCGCAGACACTGGGCTGCAGCTCCGGCCCGGAGGATCCGGCCGCGATCGCCGCCAGCTCCGCGAGGTCGGTCGCCAGGGCCACTTCGAAGGGGATGCGCAGGGCGCGGGAACCGGTGTTGTGGATCGTGATGCGCTCGGTGCCCCCGGCCGTGCGGAGCCGCTCGACGGTGAGAGCGGGGTCCGGTGCCGTGTCGCCGGGCACGCGGGCGACGGAGGTGAACCGCGCCCGCCCCGCCGTGACCAGCCCGCCCTGCACGGGGAGCGGTGGCACCCCCGCGACGCGCAGCTCGCAGCGGGCCAGTACCCGGCGGCCGCCCTGGTAGAAGCCGCCCAGGCCGCTTCCGTCGAGCTGTCCGTGCTCCGGCGAGACCGCGAGGGCCGGGGCCGCGACGCACATCACGGCGTCGTGCACCGGCTGCGGCCCCCGGTCCTGCCGGGGCGGCCGGTTGACCGGCTGCGGGCTCATGCCACCTCCTCGTCGGTTCGATCGCTCGGGCGCTGCCGCCACTACCCACGAGAACGGCCGTGTGGGCACTCGGGTCACGCGCCGTCTACCGTTCCTGATCGGGAAGCCGTCCGTATCACCGGAAAGAGAGCCATGGCCGTCTACCGCCAGCCGGGAACCGTCATCACCGACCACACCTTCCAGGTGCCGCTCGACCACGCGGACCCGGGCGGCGAGCGGATCGAGGTGTACGCACGGGAGGTCGTGGCCACCGGGAAGGAGCGAGATTCGCTGCCCTGGCTGCTGTTCCTGCAGGGCGGGCCGGGCGGCCGGTCGCCGCGGCCGCTGGGCCGCGACGGCTGGCTCACCCGGGCGCTGGACGACTACCGGGTGCTGCTGCTCGACCAGCGGGGCACCGGCCGCTCCACCCCGGCGAACCGGCAGACCCTGCCGCTGCGCGGGGACGCCTCGGCCCAGGCCCGCTATCTGGAGCACTTCCGGGCGGACTCGATCGTCCGCGACTGCGAGCTGATCCGCCGCGAACTGCTCGGCGAGGACGGCCAGTGGAGCCTGCTGGGCCAGAGCTACGGCGGCTTCTGCGCGCTCACCTACCTGTCCTTCGCCCCCGAGGGCGTCCGCGAGGCCTTCGTGACCGGCGGCCTCGCCGGTCTGCGCAGCACAGCCGAGGACGTCTACCGGGCCGCCTACCCCCGCGTGGAGCGGAAGACCGCGGCGCACTACGCGCGTTACCCGGAGGACGTCGAGACGGTCCGGGCGATCGTGCGGCACCTGCGCGAGCGCGAGGTCAGGCTGCCGGGCGGCGGCCTGCTGACCGCGGAGGCCTTCCAGACCACCGGGATGCTGCTGGGCACGGGCACCGGCTCGCACACGCTGCACTACCTGCTCGAGGACGCCTTCGTGGCCGGGGGATCCGGCCTCCAGCTCTCCGACTTCTTCCTCGCCGAGGTCCAGGGTCATCTGTCGTTCGCGGCCAATCCGCTCTACGCGGTGCTGCACGAGTCGATCTACGGCCAGCGTTCGGTCTCGCCGCGGGCCACCGGCTGGGCCGCCGACTCGGTTCGGGGCGAGTTCCCCCAGTTCGACGTCGACAAGCCGCTGGCGGACGACGCGCCGGTGCTGCTGACCGGCGAGATGATCTACCCCTGGATGTTCGCCACGGACCCCGCGCTGGCACCGCTGCGCGAGACGGCGCACCACCTGGCGCAGCACGAGGAGTGGCCCGACCTGTACGACCCGGCTCAGCTGGGGCGGAACGAGGTGCCGGTGGCCGCGGCCGTCTACCACGACGACATGTACGTGGACACCGCCGAATCGCTCACCACCGCGCGCTCGGTCCGCGGCCTGCGCACCTGGGTCACCGACGAGTACGAGCACGACGGGCTCCGGGTGAGCGGCGGCCGGGTCCTCGACCGGCTGATCCGGCTGGCCCGCGGCGAGCTGTGAGGAGCGCGGCCCGGCGGGCACGTCCGATGCTCTGCTGGCGCAGGTAGCGGCGCAGCGGTTCCGGCGAGAGGCCGTTGTTGACGGCGGCGTGGAGCAGCCGGGCGAAGGTGTAGTCGGGGGCGAGGTGCAGGGCGCGGCCGAAGGCCACGCGCGCCGCCGCCTCGTCCCCGGCGGACCAGGCCACCCAGCCGGCGAGGGTCAGGGGCGCGGCGGCGTGCTCGTGGTACGGCTCGACGCAGCGCCGGGCGAGCGCCCGCCACAGGCGCACCGCCGGGTCGGTGTGGGGCGGGTCCATCCACTCCGCGGCCTCGTCGCGGGTGGTGCGGTCCTGCAGGCCGAGGATCATCGTGGCGGCCTCGTCGTCGTCCAGCAGCGCGTCGTCGTCGCGGTCGGCCGCCACTCCGTCCCCCACCGGGGTGGCGGCCCGGAAGCGCTCGAGCGCCGCCCGCAACAGGCGCAGGGTGGTGCGCCGCACCTCTGCGGAGTCGTCCCGCTCCAGCATGCGGGGGACGAGGGCGGCGGCCGCCGCGTCCAGCGCGTCCGCGCGGGCCGCGGACGCCGGTGCGCCCGGCGGGGGCGGGGTGAGGCGCTCCTCAATCTCCTTGAGGGAGCCGCTGATCCGCAGGCCCGCGTAGGCGGCCGCCGCGGCCATCACGGAATCGCCGGACTTTGTGATCCCGATGCCTTCGCGCGGGAACCGCTCCGGGTCCGGGCAGCAGTAGGACCACCAGCGGCCGGCGCAGACGCACAGCGCCTCGACGACGGGGACGTCGAGCGTGCCGCAGGCGATCCGCAGCCGCTGCGCCAGCGGGCGCAGCCGTTCCATGAGCTGGTGGGGGGTCTCGCCGGGAGCGGGTTCCTGAACCAGGAAGAGCACGATCGCGTCCGGCCGTCCGCCGCGTTGCTCGCTGCCGTTCACCAGGCACTCCGCCAACTGCTGGGCGGCGCCGGGCCACTCGGCGGCGTCCCGTGGGATGCCGAGCCGGGCCCGGCCGCCGAAGCGGCCGCGCTCGCCGTGCAGGGCGATCAACAGAATGCTGTCGTCGGGGTGGAATCCGCACAGGTACGGGAGTGCGGCGGCGAGGTCGGCCGGGCTGCGCAGGGTGACCTTCGGGTCGTCCGAGGGGCGGGGGGATTCGGTGTGCTGAGTCATGATCCGAAGGTCCCGTACGCCGTGGATCTCCGCCAGCCCCCTCCAAAACCTGTGGATAACTTGCGCATATCATCACAATGATCCGGGGCGGGTTGTCCACAGGCCGCCTGCGTGCGGTTGGCGCGGTGTCGGTGCCATCGGGTTGCATGGGGGCATGACCACCGCACTGCGCACCGCCGCCGACACCATCCTCAGCCGGCTCGTCGGGGACCCGACGGGCACCGCACGCCTGCGCGAGGACCAGTGGCGTGCCGTCGAGGCGCTGGTCGCGCACGGCCGCCGGGCCCTGGTGGTGCAGCGCACGGGATGGGGCAAGTCGGCCGTCTACTTCGTGGCCACCGCGCTGCTCCGCGAGCGGGGCAGCGGTCCCACGGTGATCGTCTCCCCGCTGCTGGCGCTGATGCGGAACCAGATCGAGGCCGCCGACCGCGCCGGCATCCGCGCCCGCACGATCAACTCGGCCAACCCCGAGGAGTGGGACACGGTGCAGGCCGAGGTCGCCTCGGGGGAGGTCGACGTCCTCCTGGTGAGTCCGGAGCGGCTCAACAACCCCGACTTCCGTGACCAGGTGCTGCCCAAGCTGGTGTCCACGACCGGTCTGCTCGTGGTCGACGAGGCCCACTGCATCTCCGACTGGGGCCATGACTTCCGGCCCGACTACCGCCGGTTGCGGACGATGCTCGCCGATCTCACCCCGGGCGTCCCGGTGCTGGCCACGACGGCCACCGCCAACGCGCGCGTGACGGCCGACGTGGCCGAGCAGTTGGGGACCGGTGACCACGAGGGAGCCCTCGTGCTGCGCGGACCGCTGGACCGCCAGAGCCTGTCGCTCGGGGTACTGCGCATGCCCGACGCCGCCCACCGGCTCGCCTGGCTCGCCGACCACATCGGCGACCTCCCGGGCTCGGGCATCGTCTACACCCTGACGGTGGCGGCCGCGGAGGAGGTCACCGCCTTCCTCCGGCAGCGCGGGCACCGGGTCGCCGCCTACTCCGGGCGCACGGAGGACGCCGACCGCCGGGCCGCCGAAGCCGCGCTGCTGAACAACGAGGTCAAGGCGCTGATCGCCACGTCGGCGCTCGGCATGGGATTCGACAAGCCGGACCTGGGCTTCGTGGTGCACCTGGGCTCGCCCTCCTCGCCCATCGCCTACTACCAGCAGGTCGGCCGCGCCGGCCGCGGTGTCGACCACGCGGAGGTGCTGCTGCTCCCCGGGCCCGAGGACGAGGCGATCTGGCGCTACTTCGCCTCGCTCGCCTTCCCCCGTGAGGAACAGGTGCGGCACACCCTGGAGACTCTGGCCGCCTCCGACGGCCCGATGTCGGTCCCCGCGCTCGAGACCCGGGTGGACCTGCGCCGCAACCGGCTGGAGACCATGCTCAAGGTGCTCGACGTGGACGGCGCCGTGCACAGGGTGCGCGGCGGCTGGACAGCCACGGGCCGGCCCTGGGCGTACGACACCGAGCGGTACGCGTGGGTCGACCGGCAGCGCAAGGCCGAACAGCAGGCGATGCGCGAGTACGCCACGACTTCGCTGTGCCGCATGGAGTACCTGCGCCGTCAGCTCGACGACGAGGAGGCCGCCCCCTGCGGCCGCTGCGACAACTGCGCCGGGCCCCGGTTCACCGCGGAGGTCTCCCGCGAGGCCCTGGAGGCGGCGCGGGCCGCGCTCGGGCGCCCCGGGGTCGAGGTCGAGCCCCGCCGGATGTGGCCGACGGGTCTGCCCGCGATCGGCATCGACCTGAGGGGGAAGATCCCGCCGGGTGAGCAGGCCGCGACCGGTCGGGCCCTCGGACGGCTCTCCGACATCGGCTGGGGCAACCGGCTCCGCCCCCTGTTCGCCGAGAACGCCACGGACGGCCCCGTCCCGGAGGACGTGTCGCAGGCCGTGGTGCAGGTGCTGGCCGACTGGGCGAAGGGCCCCGGCGGCTGGGCGAGCGGCGAGCCCGACGCCCCGCAGCGACCGGTCGGCGTCGTCACCATCGCCTCGCACACCCGGCCGCAGCTCATCGCGTCACTGGGCGCGCGGATCGCCGAGATCGGCCGCATGCCCCTGCTCGGGGAGGTCGCGCACAGCGGTGACCTGGAGCCCTCGCGGGTGCCGCGCAGCAACAGCGCACAGCGACTGCGGGCGCTGCACGGTGCGTTCACCGTTCCGCCCGCCCTCAGCGAGGCGCTCGGCTCGGCCGCGGGACCGGTCCTGCTGGTCGACGACTTCACCGAGACGGGGTGGACCGTGGCCGTCGCAGCGCGGCTCTTGCGCCGTTCCGGTGTTACCGCGGTGTTTCCGCTGGTCCTGGCCCTGCAGGGCTGACCGGTAGTCACCATGTGAGACAGAGACGGGATCTATGCGGCGGAGGGTCAGATAACAGACAGGTCGACAAAATGACCGTTGCCGCCTGGGTGTGCGACAGGAACAATTGACTCTGGATCCCCGCATCGGCTCTTGGAGCCCCCCGACCGGCATGCCCACGCACGCCCGGTCGCGGACGCATACCCGAAGGGAGGACCGTGGCCATCGGCTTCGCTCCGGAAACCGCTTCCGTGAATTCCTCCCGCCGTGCCGCACGCCATCGCAACCTCGAGCCTGCCGAATGGACCGCCGCGGGCATCCCCCTGCTGATCAACCCGCGCGAAGTGGTCACGGACCTCCACACGCGCCACCTCCCGGCACCGGGCACCGCCGTGGTCGCGGTCTACTCCCCCGACGAACGGCTGACGGCCAGCGCGTCCTTCGCGCAGCGCCCCCACGTCACCGACGGCTGGGAGCGCCGCAACGCGATCCTCGTCCACCTGCGTCGGATCACCGCGGACGACCTGCGGCGGCGCAGGCCGGTGCGCACCGCGGTGCTGCTCGTCTGCCGTGACGGCGGAGCGGGGTGGACCGAGGTGGACGGTGCCTGGATGTGGGGACTGCGGGACGCCTGCTCGCTGTACGGCCTACGCCCCGGTTCGTACATCACCATGACCGACGACGGCTGGCGGGTGCAGGGCGAGGAACGTGCCGGACGGACCCCGAACGCCGCCTCGTGGTCGGCCACGAGCCGCGGCGCAGCGAGCCTGCGTCCCAGCGGGACGCCGCCCCTGCGCCGCGCGGCGGCGCGCTGATCAGGCGTTGACGCCGAGCAGCGCGTTGATCCGCTGCGGGTCTCCGCAGACGACCAGCAGCGTTCCGGCCCTCGCCATCGCGGAGGGCAGGACATCCGCCACGGTCTCGTCGGAGCCGCCGTTGACGGCCACGACCACGACGGGCCGGCCCTTGGCGCGGTCGGCGTCGTGCGCGGCGTAGAACACGTCGTCGCCGGCGTCGTGCTGCGCCCAGTAGGACGCCTCGCCGAAGCTCAACTCGTGGGCCGCCCAGGGGTGCTGCTCGCCGGTGGTGAGCACCAGGACCTCACCCGGAGCGCGCCCGCTGTCCAGCAGCAGGTCGACGGTCTCGTCGGCGGCGTCGAGGGCGCCCTCCACCGAGGCGGGGATGAGCTGGATCTGCGCGGACGGGCCGGCGGAGCCGGAGGCCACGGCCTCGGACTCCCGCGGCGATCGCTGCTGCGGGGGTACGACGGACCCGCGGGTCGGACCAGGACGGCCAGGCCGGGCGTTCACCGCCGGAGCACCACGCGGAGGCGCGGGACGGGGGCCGGGGCCCGGTACGGGACGGGGGGTCGACGCGGGCCGGCCGGAGGCCGGGGCTACGCGGGGACCTGGGACACTCTCGTGAATCTGAGGCTCCTCGGGGGTGAGAGGCATGTGCTGATGTCTATCAAATGCACCGGAACAACGCAGCGGCGGGTAGGTCACAAATCGGCTCAGGTCACAACTCGGCTCCGAAGTCGAACCCGAGTTGCTCACCCGACTCGCCCGCCTCCACGGTCTCCCGGACCTTCTTCAGGTGTTGCCAACGCGGCAGCGTATCGAGATATGCCCAGGACAGCCGGTGAAGGGGGGTGGGCCCCAGCTCCTCCAGCGCCGCCCGGTGCACCGGCGAAGGGTACCCGGCATTGTCCTCGAAACCGAACGGAGCATAGTCCACGCCCAGTTCCGCCATCATCGCGTCCCGCCGCACCTTGGCGATCACGGATGCGGCCGCCACGGCCACGCACGAACGGTCGCCCTTGATCACCGTGCGCACCCGCCAGGGGCCCCCCAGGTAGTCGTGCTTTCCGTCGAGTATCACCGCGTCCGGCCGCACGGGCAGGGCGTCCAGGGCGCGCGTGGCGGCGAGCCGCAGCGCGGCGGTCATCCCCAGCCCGTCGATCTCCTCCGGGGAGGAGTGGCCGAGCGCGAAGGAGTTCACCCATCCGGTGAGCACACCGGCGAGTTCGGTACGGCGCTTGACGGTGATCAGCTTGGAGTCGGTGAGGCCATCGGGGGGCCGCCGAAGGCCGGTGACGGCCGCGCACACCGTGACAGGTCCGGCCCAGGCACCCCGTCCGACCTCGTCGACGCCCGCGATGACCTTGGCGCCGAGGGTCGCGCGCAGCGAGCGTTCGACAGTGTGGGTGGGGGGTTCGTGGACCATGGCAAGGCTTAGCCTACGCTCCCGCGTTGGGCCGCCCGAGAGCAGGTCGGCCAGGGTGGGACGCGGGCCGGGGGGCGACCGGCCCGGCGACCGGATCAGGGGCGCAGCAAGGGCAGCATCACCTGGTCGACGACCTCGATCAGATCCTCCTCGGTGATCTCCCGTCCACCGATCTTCGACCGGTACATCATCAGCGCGGGCACGACGTCGGCGACGATGTCCCCGGTGGCGTCGGGCCGCACCTCGCCCCGCTCGATGCCGCGCCGGACCACGTCCAGGATGCGGTTCTTGGTGGGTTCAACAACCCCTTCCAAGATCAGCCGCACGAAGCAGTGGGCCGCTTCCTGGTCGCACTCGTCGATCACCGAACGCAGGGCGAGCCCGCCGCGCGAGTACATCGCCTCGCGCATCCGTAGTACGAGGAAGACCAGATCCTCCCGCAGACCGCCCAGGTCCGGGACGTCGGGGACCTCGGGGAAGGCCGTCTGCAGGGCGTCGGCGACGAGCGCCTGCTTGGACGGCCAGCGGCGGTAGACGGCCGCCTTGCCGGTCTGGGCGCCGGCCGCGACGCCCTCCATGGTCAGCCCTCGCCAGCCCACCGTGCTCAGCTGCTCCAGGGCGGCTCCGAGGATCGCCCGCTCCAGAACGGGCCCGCGACGACGGGTCCCCGCTCCCTGCGACATGACCATGCCACCTTCTCATTCACTCTCTAGTGAACGCTTGCGTTCACTACCACCATCAGCCTAGTGTCGTACACAGTGAACGCAACCGTTCACTAAGTCACCGACTGGGGGACCTCGTGACGACTGGGCAACTCACCTCACCACGAAAGCCCGGAGCCGCGCGACGCGACGGCAGGCCGGGCATCGCACTCGCGGTGATCGCGGCCTGCCAGCTCATGGTCGTGCTGGACGCCACCATTGTGAACATCGCGCTCCCGCACATCCAGGACGCGCTCTCCTTCTCCACCACCGATCTGTCCTGGGTGCTCAACGCCTATACGCTCACCTTCGGCGGTCTGCTGCTGCTCGGCGGACGCGCGGGCGACATCCTGGGACGGCGCAGGGTGTTCGTCTTCGGCATCCTGCTGTTCTCCCTCGCCTCCCTCCTCGGAGGCTTCGCCCAGGAGCCGTGGCAACTTCTGGCCGCGCGATCGCTGCAGGGCGTCGGCGGCGCGATCGCCTCGCCGACCTCGCTCGCACTCATCACCACCAACTTCCCCGAGGGTCCGCAGCGCAACCGCGCCTTCGGTGTGTTCGCCGCGGTCTCCGCGGGCGGCGGCGCCGTAGGCCTGCTGGCGGGCGGCATGCTCACCGACTGGCTCGACTGGCGCTGGGTGTTCTTCGTCAACGTGCCGATCGGCCTGCTGATCGCCTTCCTGGCGCCGCGCTTCATCAGCGAGTCGCAGCGGCACCCGGGCCGGTTCGACATCGCCGGAGCCGTCACCTCGACGCTCGGCATGGCCTCGCTCGTCTACGGCTTCATCCGAGCCGCCCACTCGGGGTGGCGGGACACCCTGACCGTTTCCTCGTTCGTGGTGGCCGTCGTGCTGCTGGGCGCCTTCGTGGTCGTCGAGCGGCGGGCCCGGGAGCCGATCACCCCACTGCGGATGTTCGCCGACCGCAACCGCTCCGGCACCTACCTGATGATGCTGAGCCTGGCCGCGGCCATGTTCGGCATGTTCTTCTTCATCGTCATCTTCGTGCAGAACGTGCTCGGCTACAGCGCGATCGCGGCAGGCTTCGCCTTCCTGCCGGTCACCGCGGCGATCGTGACCGGGGCCGGGCTGTCCACCCGCTTCCTGCCGGTGCTCGGGCCGAAGCCGTTCCTGGTCACCGGCTCGGCGCTGACCGGTTCCGGTATGGCGTGGCTGACCCTGATCGACCCCGGCAGCAGCTACGTGGGCGGCGTCCTCGGCCCGATGCTGCTCTTCGGCTTCGGCATGGGCCTGAACTTCGTCACGCTGACCCTGACGGCCGTCTCCGGCGTCGCCCAGCACGAGGCGGGGGCAGCCTCCGGGCTCCTCAACGCGATGCAGCAGGTGGGCGGCTCGCTCGGGCTGTCCATCCTGGTGACGGTGTTCGGCACCGCGAGCCGCGACAAGGCCACCGGTCTCGTCCCGGACTTCCTCGCGCACTCCACTCCGGAGCAGCAGGCCGCCTTCCAGCAGACGCACGAACTGCCGCCGCCGTGGGGCCACGAGGTGCTCGCGCACGGCATCTCGACCGCGTTCTACGCGGGCGTGGGGCTGGTCGCGCTCGCCCTGCTCACGGCGTTGTTCGTGATCCGGGTCCGCAAGAGCGACCTGGAGGCGCTCAGCGGCAGCGCGGGCATGCCCGCGGCCTGACGCCGGCGCCGCCGCCCGGCCCGAGGGGAGGCCGGGGCGGCGGCACAAGGCGTTCACGTCACGGGAACTCGGGGTCGCGCCACTCGTCGTAGAAGCCCTCCAGCCCTGCGGCGTCGCACGGCTGGTCATCGGTCCGCGGCGGGCGCTCGTCGAGCAGCGACCGCGCCCGGACCTCACCCAGGCTGGTGGTGAACCAGGCCTCGGTGCCGTCCTCGTAGAGGTGCTCCACGATCTTCTCCAGGGCGCAGGAGCGCTGCGGCTCCGGCAGCCGGTCCAGCTCCGGGACGGCGTCCGCGGAGAGGTTCCGCAGGTACGCCAGGTCGATCTTGCCGGTGCTCTGGTAGCGGCTCACCTGCTGGTCGGCGATGAGCGCGTCGGGCGACACCAGTCCGAAGACGAGCACGGACGCCGCGGCGCTCACCACCACGGCGCGCGGCAGCCAGCGCGCGCCGAACAGCCCGGCCGCCATGACGAGGACGATCAGCAGCCCGAGCCACAGCTCCACCCCCGCCACCGATATCCGCAGCCGGGTCAGCCCGTACGCGTCGACGTACAGGTCCATGCGGCGCAGCGCGGACGCGACCACGACCAGGGTCAGCACGCAGATCGTGCCGAGGACGGAACGCACGAGCAGGCGGTCGCGCTCGGTGCCGCGTGGCGCCCAGCGCAGGGCAAGGGCGATCACCACCACGGTGAGCACCGTGACGACGAGCAACTGCCAGAACCCCTGCCGGGCGTACTCCGCGTAGGTCAGGCCGGTCTTGTCGAGCACCTTCCCGTAGCCGCCGAACAGCACCGTCAGCTGGACGGCGTTGAAGGCGGCGAACAGCGCGGCCAGGACGACCAGCGGCAGCGCCCATTCCACACGCCGGCGCGCGCGTCCCGGCTTCACCTCGATCCGGTCCCAGCGGCGCGGCGCGGCGGCGCTCCACGCGGCGCAGAGCGCGAACAGCGTGCCGAGGGCGAGGAGCAGGAACCGCAGCGGGACGTCTGTGACCTTCACATCGGGCGTCAGGTCACCCAGCAGGTCGGCGAAGGCCGCGTCGGCCCCGGCGAAGAGCGCGCCGAAGACGACGAGCAGCACGACGGTCACGCCGACCGTCTTCAGCATCGGCAGCAGCCGGCTCCGGTCGTGGGTGGCGCGCTCGCGCAGCCCGCGCAGTGCCCAGCCGATCGCCGGTGCCGGAGCGAACCACAGCCCGGCACCGCCGAGCAGCACGCCGGGCCAGCGACGGCCGCCGTGCAGGGCCAGCGAGCCCAGGAAGGCGCCGGCGACGACGGCCAGGAACGACGGCCACCAGGCGTCCCGAAGGGCCGGGATCAGCAGCAGCGTCAGGCCGGCCACCGACCAGACCGCCGACCAGGGTCTGAGCCGCCGGCCGTGGTCCAGGGCGGCGACCGCGGCCGCGACCGCGGCGGGAACGCTGACCAGCAGCAGGTTGATCCCCAGGCCGCCGCGCAGCAGGGTCGCGGCCAGCACACCGGTGAGCAGCGCCGTCCACAGCACGGCGGGCCGCACGGCACGCGGGGTCCGGGGCCGGCTCGCGGTCACCCACGCCGGCGGCGTGGGCGGGGGCGGTGGCGTCCAGGGACGTGCGTACGGTGGCGCCGGATGGACGGGTGGACCTTGCTTCCGCAGCGGTGACTGCGGCTGTGCCTGCGCGGGCGCCTGCGCCGTCGGCGCGGCGTCGGACGGCGTGTCGGACATGAGAACCCCTCCCCGCCGGTCGCACGGCGGCCGGGGGCCGCGCGCCGGACCGGTGCTCGACTGCGCGTCCGGCGAAGATCAGCCGGACGGCGTGGCCGACAGGCTAGGCGCGCCGACCAGCTGCGCAAACGCGGTACGGGCCCGACGGCGGAGTCTGTGACAGGGCCGTGACAATGCACAGGATGGCGAGACCCCCGGACGGGACCTGGGACCCGTGGACGGGGTCCAGGGATGGGGCCCGTGGATGCGGCCCGTGGACGGGGCTCAGTCCGCGGGCAGCCATTCCGGCAACGGCTCGCAGCGCTCCTGCCAATGTCGCGGGGGCTCGCCACCGGCCCCGGCGGCGATGATCCCGCCGACGATGGCGCAGGTGGTGTCCACGTCGCCGCCCGCGCGGGCGGTGGTCCAGAAGGCACCCTCGTAGTCGCCCAGGCCCCGGGCGGCGGACCACATGGCGAAGGGGACGGTGTCGTGCGCGCTGGTGCGACGGCCGTTGCCGAGCACGGCCGCGACGGTGGCCACGTCGTCGTAATCGAGCATGTCGACGGCGCGGCGCAGTCCGGCGTGCACGGCGCTGCGCGGCAGCAGCGCCACGACGCGGGTGATGAGGTCCGCGGGGTCGCCGGGGCCGGCCGGGTCCGCGGCGAGCGCGGCGGCGGCCGCGACGGCCATCGCGCCGACGACGGCCTCCCGGTGCTGGTGGGTGGTGTAAGCCGACAGCTCGGCCTGCTCGGCGGCCTTCTCCGGCTCGCCCGCGTACCAGGCGCCCAGGGGCGCCACGCGCATGGCCGCTCCGTTGCCCCAGGAGCCCTGGCCGTTGAACATCTCGGCCGCGAGCGTGCGCCAGTCGGCGCCCTCCTGCCGGATCAGCCGCAGCATCCGGTTCACGCCGGGGCCGTAGCCACGGTCGAAGTCGTGATGCGCCGCGAAGGAGGCGGCCAGCGCGTCCTGGTCAATCGCACCGTGCGAGTCCAGGACCGCGACGACCGAGCACGCCATCTCGGTGTCGTCCGTCCACTGCCATGTTCCCGGCGGCAGCGCGCGGCCCTGCAGTGCCGGGTAGTGCGCCGGCACGAAGAACTGGGAGCCGAGGGCGTCGCCCAGGGCGAGACCGCGCAGGCTGGACAGCGCGCGGCGGCGTGGGAGGTCACGAGGGTCAGCGGTCATGGCGGGAGAACTCTGACATCCGGTGCCACCCGGGTCAATCGTCCTGTGCGCAATCTCACCCGTGATATCGCGCCAGGCCGGAGTCGGTGGTCCGCCAGCGGGCGAAGGGCCGGTCGAGCCGGTACCGGCCGTCGGGCTCGGCCAGCAGCATCCGCGTCTCGCCGTTGTCGGGGTTCGACAGGCACTCGAACTCGTCGACCGTCCAGTGGAACCACCGCATGCAGAACAGCCGCATGGTGAGCCCGTGCGTGACCAGCAGGACGTTCGGCGGGAACTCGGGCTTGTCGAAGGCGCGGTAGAGCGTCTCCAGGAAGGACCCGACGCGGTCGTAGACGTCCGCCCCGGACTCGCCCTGGGCGAAGCGGTAGAAGAAGTGGCCGTAGGCGTCCCTGGCCTTGCGCTGCCGCTGCACGTCCCCGGCGTCCTGGTAGTTCCCCCAGTCCTGCTCGCGCAGCCGGGGCTCCTCCTTGGCCCGGGTACGGCAGGGATCGAGGCCGAGCAGGTGGAAGGTCTGATGCGTCCGGCGATATGGCGAGACGAAGGCCTGCACCCGTTCCCCGTCGAACAGCTCGCGCAGCTCCCGGCCGGCCGCGCGGGCCTGCTCCTCGCCTCTCGTGGTGAGGGTCAGCGCGTGGTCGGGCACCCGCTCGTAGATCGTGTCGTCGGCATTGCCCTGGGACTCTCCGTGCCTGATGAGCACTATGCGACGCGGTCGGGCCATGGCCTCACTGTAATTCTTACGCGTGGGCAAGGTCGCGGCGGTCCCCGCGCGAGGCCGTGGGCGGGTCCCCGTCCGGGCCTGTCACGTGCCTGACCAGGGTCGTGACGGCGCTCGCACGCTCCGTCCACAGGCCGGGCGTCCCCGCCCCCGATTGTCAGTGGCGTACCGCAGACTCAGCATGAAGAGGGGGAGCCTTCGCGCGCCACGGTTGGAGGCCGCCATGAAGACCACGTCGTTCGTTCCCGGCACACCCTGCTGGACCGATCTGAGCAGTCCCGACATCGAGGCCTCCTGTGCGTTCTACGGCGGCCTGTTCGGCTGGGACTCCCAGGCGGGCCCCCCGGAGGCCGGGGGATACACCTTCTTCAGCCTGCGCGGCGAACACGTGGCGGCCGTCGGCCCGGTGATGGCCGAGGGCGACCGGCCGCGGTGGATCACCTACATGGCCACGAGCGACGTGACCGACACGGCCAAGGCGGTCGAGGCCGCGGGCGGCTCGGTGTGCGTGCCGCCCATGGCGGTCTTCGATGAGGGCAGCTTCGCGCAGTTCACGGACCCGCACGGGGCGGAGTTCGCCGCGTGGCAGCCGGGCCGGTTCAGCGGCGCGGGCCTGCTCGACGAGCCGGGCACGCTGTGCTGGATCGAGCTCAACACCCGGGATGTGGAAGGCTCCCGGGCCTTCTACCGCAGCGTCTTCGGCTGGACGGGCGAGACCCACCCCTTCGCCGGGGACAGCTCGTACACCGAGATCGAAGTGGAGGGGACGGACCGCAAGTTCGGCGGCATCCTGCTCATCAACGACGCCTGGCCGCAGGAGATACCCCAGCACTGGATGCACTACTTCTCCGTCGCCGACACCGACGCGGCCGCCGCGCGGGCCACGGAGCTCGGGGGCAGCGTCTGCGTGCCGCCCTTCGACCTCGAGCACGTCGGGCGGGTCGCCGTGCTCGACGATCCGCACGGCGCGTACTTCTCGGTCATCACCCGTCCCGCACAGGGCGGGAAGGGCTGACGCGGACGACTCCCGGGCGGGTCCCCGGTCGCCGTGCCGTCAGCCGTGCCGTCATATCGACCAGGCCTGTTCCAGGTCGACGAGGTCCCCGGCGACGGTGAGCACGTCGGCTTCCAGATCGGCACGTTCGGACAGTCGCAGAATGGAGCCGTCCCGGTACTTGGCGTGCTCGGAGGCCGAGTCCCACATCGACAGCACCAGGAAGTCGGACCCGGGTCCCTGCGCGAAGACCCCGCGCAGCATCCCCGGGGAGCCGGCCATGGCCGGGTTCCAGACCTTCTCCTGCATGAGCACGAAGTGCTCGACGCGGTCCGGCCGCACCTTGCAGTGCGCAAGGCGCAGCAAGTCGCTGTCGGCGAAGCGGGGCCGGAAGCCGACCTTGACGTCCAGACGGTGCTCGAAGAGCTTGACGCCCAGACTCTCGTAAGTGCCGGCCTGGGCGGCCGCGAGGCGGTCGTGCGGGCCCGCCATGAAGGCGTCGTAGTAGTCGCGGTCCTCCCAGAACGCGAACAGGTGCGCCACGCCCGGCTGGCTGCGGCTCCAGCCGCCGCCCTGCCCTCGGAAGCCCGGCTCCCCCATGAGCCCGTTGGCCCATTTCCGCTGCCCGCGCTCGAATCCGGCGCGATCGACGATTCCGCAGCGAATCCACTTCACCAGCACCGCGCCATCCTATGGCCCGCCGGCGGGCCTTCCGCCCCATCCGAGTACCAACTCCCCTGAACGAGAGAGGAATACGATCAGGCCGTGCACGCCCTCCACCCACGCCTCCTCGGTCGAGGACATCGGCACCGCCGCCCGCTTCTGACCGCCGCCCCGCGCGACCTGCTCGGCATCGAGCCGGTCAGGTTGATCGCGCAGGCCGGCTACGCCAATGGGGATCTGGGTGGCGAGGCCGCCCGCACACGCTTCTCCCGTGCCGCGCTCGCCCGGCGAGCGACACCGGCACCCTGCCCACACAGGCCCTCGCGCAGGACGCGACCATGCTCGTCCTGCGGGTCGACGACATCGAAACGGCCTCGGGAAAGCTGACCGCGCACGGTGCGACCGTCCTCGCCGAGCCGCAAGGACCGGCCCGAATGGGCCCCGGCCCGCGAACCGCGCATCTGCGCACCCCGGCCGGCAGCCGCGTGGAGCTCCAGTCGTACTGACCGGACTCACCCGAACCTGCCGGACTCACCCTGACCACCGGACCTGCCGGACCCGCCGGACCTCAGAAGCACTGAAACAAATAGTCTTTAACGAAACCATCTGTTAGCGTCTTACCTGGGTCCTCGACAACCAGGAGACGACGCCATGTCCTTACGCGCCCGGATCACGCCCACGGCGGCAACCGCGGGAGCCGTCCCCGACAGCCGCTCCGGCGGACTGGCCCTCGCGGTCCTGTGCGCGGGGATGCTCATGATCATCCTGGACGGCAGCATCGTCACAGTGGCGCTGCCTGCCATCCAGCGTGACCTGCACTTCTCTTCCGCCGACCTGACCTGGACCGTCAACGCCTACATGATCGCCTTCGGCGGACTGCTCCTGCTGTCCGGCCGACTCGGCGACCTCCTCGGACGCAAGCGGATGTTCATCGCCGGGCTGTCCGTCTTCACCGGGGCCTCGCTCCTCTGCGGCCTCGCCACCGGCCAGGCCGTGCTCATCGGCGCCCGCTTCCTCCAGGGCATCGGCGGCGCCATGACCTCCGCCGTCAGCCTCGGCCTGCTCGTCACGCTCTTCCCCGGACCCCGTGAACGCGGGCGGGCCATCGGCGCGTTCAGCTTCGTCGGCGCCGCCGGGGCGTCGATCGGACAAGTACTCGGCGGCGTCCTCACCCAGGCCGTCAACTGGCACTGGATCTTCTTCATCAACCTGCCCATCGGACTGGCGGCCGCGCTCCTGGCCGTCCGCGTACTGGAGCCCGACCCCGTGCGTCCCCCCGCCCGGGGCGCCGACGCCCTCGGCGCGCTCCTGGTCACGACCGGCCTGATGACCGGCGTCTACACGATCGTCCAGACCGGCGGTCACGGCTGGTCCTCCGCACGCACCCTCGGCCTCGCCGCCCTCGCCACGGCGCTGCTCGGAGCATTCGTGGTCCGCCAGGCGATGGCGGCGTCCCCGCTGCTGCCGCTGCGCATGTTCCGCTCGCGCGAGGTCTTCGGGGCCAACCTCGTCCAAGTGCTGATGGTCTCCGCCCTCTTCGGCTTCCAGATCCTCATGGCGCTCTACCTGCAGACCGTCCGGGGGTACGGGGCCACCGCCACGGGGCTGGCCATGCTGCCTGCCGCGCTGTCCATCGGCACCGTCTCGCTGCTGCTCTCCGCCCGGCTGGGCGCCCGCTTCGGCGAACGCCGTGTCCTGCTCACCGGGATCGCCCTGCTCGTAGTGGCACTCGGCCTGCTCACCCGGCTGCCGGTCCGCGCAGGCTACGCCGCCGACCTGCTGCCCACGATGCTGCTGGCGGCCGGCTTCGGCCTCGCCGTCTCCGCCCTGACCGTGCTCGGCATGTCAGGCGCGGGGCCGCAGGACGCGGGCGTCGCCTCGGGCCTGTTCAACACCACCCAGCAGGTGGGCGGCGCCCTCGGCGTGGCCGTCCTGTCCACCCTCGCCGACTCCCGGACACACGCCCTGGCCGCCGACGGGCACGACGCCGCCTCCGCACTCACCGGCGGCTTCCGCCTCGCCTTCGGCACCGGCGCGGGCCTGCTCGCGGCGGCTTTCCTCCTCGCGCTGGTGATCCTTCGGCCGCGGCGTGGGCGGCACGCCCCTCCACCGGCCTGACCGCGGGCTGCCGGGCCCGCCCCCGCGGGTCCGGCGGCTCCCGCGGCGGCCGCAGGCAGTCGCTCGCCGCGGGGCCTCGCACTGAGCCCGGAACACGGTCGCTCCGAGATTGCGCGGGAGAAAAGCGCCGCACAGGCGTCGAGGGCCACCCTCCTCGCGGCGGCCGGCTCCTCCAGCGATCAGGTGAGGTGCGACGTCCGGGTCCGCGACCGACCTGAACCCGACGAGTTCCGCGAGTTCCTTCGGCGCTGCCGAATGAGCGATGCGACAGTGTCGGCGATGGGATCGGTGGACGACAGGAACTCCTTGGCGTACGGGGGAAGAAAGCGCCGATCGCCGGAGGAGGAATACGCCTGACGGTCACGGGAATGCGACAGCGATCCCCTCGACCCTATTTCGGGCCGCGGCGGACCGGCCACTTGCTTGCGGAATCAACCAGGCAGCGGAAGTTCGGACAAGGATCGAGTCCTCCCACTGGCGCGCTACCGGGGTGGAACGGTGTCGTAGTCGTGCCGGGCCTGCTCGACCTTGTCCAGGTTGCCGGCAGCCCATTCTGCGAGGTGCGCGAAGAGTGGGGCGAGGCTGCGGCCCAGCTCGCTGATCTCGTACTCGACCCGAGGGGGGACCTCCGGGTGGTACGTACGCACGACCATGCCGTCGCGTTCCAGCTGACGCAGCCGCTGGGTCAGTACCTTTGGTGTGATCGTGCCGATCCGTCGTTCCAGCTCGACGAACCGTTGCCGACCATGCATGTGGAGAGTCCACAGGATCGGCGTGGTCCACCGGCTGAACACGATGTCCACGACCGCACTGGTCGGACAGGCGAGTTCTGGGTCGGTCGCAGCGGCTGCCACCCAGTCAGCGTCGCCGGCCATGCACGCCCCCTCGGGATAGTCACTTTCCTGTAGGTACCTACTATATCGACGGTGTTAGCGTCCCCGTGTCGCCCGGAGAGCAACTCTCCGCGGCGGCCCCGCCCGCTCGGGCGGCGACAACCATGCTGAATCGACACGGGAGTTGTTCATGTTCGTAGTGACGGGTGCGACCGGCAACGTCGGCCGATCGCTCGTGCGGGCCCTCGCGGCAGCCGGTGCGCAGGTGACCGCGACATCCCGGGGGATCTCGGACGCGGACGTGCCGGAGAGCGTCCAGTACGCGCAGGCGGACCTGGTCGATCCTGAGAGCCTTCGGCCCGTTCTCAACGGAGCCGACGCGCTGTTCCTGCAAAGCGGCGGCCCCAGCGCCCACCTGCTGAGCCCACGAGACATCCTCGACGTCGCCAAGGCCGGCGGCGTCGGGCGGGTCGTCCTGCTGTCCTCCCAAGGAGTCGCGACCCGACCGCATTCGGCCTCTCACGGGAACCTGGGACGAACCATCGAGGACGCCGTCCGGCAGTCAGGCATGGACTGGACGATCCTGCGGCCCGGAGGCTTCAACTCCAACGCGTACGCCTGGGCCGAGTCGGTCCGCGCCCGAAGGACCATCGCCGCGCCGTTCGCCGACATCGGCCTGCCGACCATCGACCCGGACGACATCGCCGAGGTCGCCGCCACAGCCCTGCGGGAGGACGGCCACGCCGGACAGATCTACGAGCTGACCGGCCCCGCCCTCAGCACGCCCCGCCAGCGGGCCGAGGCGATTGCCGACGCACTCGGCGAACCCGTCCGGTTCATCGAGCAGACCCGCGCCGAGGCCCAGGCGCAGATGCTGCGGTTCATGCCCGAGCCCGTGGTCGAGACCACGCTGACCATCCTGGGTGAGCCCACCCCCGCTGAGCAGCGCATCAGCCCCGACGTCGAGCGGCTCCTCGGCCGCGCGCCCCGCACCTTCGCCGACTGGGCCCAGCGCCACATCGCCGCCTTCCGATAGGCCCTGCGTCTCCGTCCAAGGCATTCCTGGACAATCCAGCACGACGCACCGCCGACCGCACCCAGACGGTTCCCGCACCTCGCAGTGAGGATCCAAGGTGAGCAGGTCCGGGGAAGTGCCGAGCACGGGGTGGCGAAAGTCAGATCAGACATCCCCGACACTCCTCGCACTCGCCCGCGGCGGGCCCGTGCGATTCGTCGCCGGGCGCTGTTCGCCGAGTGCGCGGGCGAGTTGCTCACGGAGCCGCTGGTTCTCCTCGGTGAGGCGCCGGATGCGGGCGTTGGCGGCTTCGAGTCGCCGCAGCATCGGCAATGTGCCGGTTGTTGTCAGCTGACGTTCCTGGCAGACCGCCGGCCACGAATACCGCGCGTCCGTGAGGTACTCCAAGAACAGCCACAGCGGCCTCCGCTGCTTGCGTGCAACGCAACATCGTTGAATCGGCTACGCGGCCTTCGGGAACGCCCAGCTCATCGACGAACGAGGGGGTGCCGACGATCGGTCGACACCCCCTTGAGCTGCCGTTCAGGCGGATCGGCTACACCTGCGAAATGTTGCAGCAGATGCAATTCCGCCTAAGTCTCAGCTGCAGCCGCTGGTGGAGCCACAGCCCTCGCAGAGGTAGCAACTGCCCGCACGGCGCATCTTCGTGCCGCAGGAGAAGCAGAGCGGGGCGTCGGCGTTCAGGCCGAGCTGGATCTCCAGCAACTCCGTGGAGTTGTGGGCGGTCTTCGCCGCTGGGGTCGCCGCGGCCTCGGGCTTGGCCGTGGCGGCCGGCTTGGGCGCCTCGGTCTGGCGCGGGGCGGACTGCGCCAGGCCCTCGACGTCGACCTCATCGGCGGCGGGCTCGTACGAACCCGTGTCGAGATGGCGCTGACGCTCCTCGGCGGAGTGGATGCCGAGGGCGGAGCGGGTCTCGAAGGGCAGGAAGTCCAGCGCCAGGCGGCGGAAGATGTAGTCGACGATCGACTGCGCCATCCGCACGTCCGGGTCGTCGGTGAGGCCGGCCGGCTCGAAGCGCATGTTGGTGAACTTCGAGACGTAGGTCTCCAGCGGCACCCCGTACTGCAGGCCGACCGAGACGGCGATGGAGAAGGCGTCCATCATGCCCGCGAGGGTCGAGCCCTGCTTGGACATCTTCAGGAAGACCTCGCCCAGACCGTCGTCCGGGTAGGAGTTGGCGGTCATGTAGCCCTCGGCGCCGCCCACCGTGAAGGAGGTGGTGATCCCCGGACGGCCCTTGGGGAGCCGACGGCGGACCGGGCGGTACTCGACGACCTTCTCGACCGCGGCGGGGGCGGCGGCCACCGCCTCCTCGGCCTTCTTCTCCGCCGCCTTCTTCTTGGCGGAGAGCGGCTGGCCGACCTTGCAGTTGTCGCGGTAGATCGCGAGCGCCTTCAGGCCGAGCTTCCAGCCCTCGTAGTAGATCTCCTCGATCTCCTCGACGGTCGCCGACTCCGGCATGTTGACCGTCTTGGAGATGGCGCCGGACAGGAACGGCTGGGTCGCGGCCATCATCCGGACGTGGCCCATCGGCGCGATGGAGCGCTCGCCCATGGCGCAGTCGAAGACCTCGTAGTGCTCGGGCCTTAGGCCGGGCGCGTCGATGACGCTGCCGTGCTCGGCGATGTGGGCGACGATCGCCTCGATCTGCTCCTGCTGGTAGCCGAGGCGGTGCAGGGCCTGCGGGACCGTGTTGTTCACGATCTGCATGGAGCCGCCGCCGACCAGTTTCTTGAACTTGACCAGGGCGAGGTCCGGCTCGATGCCGGTGGTGTCGCAGTCCATCATCAGGCCGATGGTGCCGGTCGGGGCCAGCAGGGAGGCCTGCGCGTTGCGGAAACCGTTCTTCTCGCCGAGGCGCAGGACGTCCTGCCAGGCTTCGGTGGCCGCGGCCCAGACCGGGGTGTCCAGGTCGTCCATCCGCGTGGCGACGGCGTTGGCGTCGGAGTGCTGCTTCATGACGCGCTTGTGGGCGGTGGCGTTGCGGGCGTAGCCGTCGTACGGGCCGACGACCGCGGCGAGCTCCGCGGAGCGCTTGTAGGAGACGCCGGTCATCAGCGAGGTGATCGCACCGGCGAGCGCGCGGCCGCCGTCGGAGTCGTAGGCGTGCCCGGTCGCCATGAGCAGGGCGCCGAGGTTGGCGTATCCGATGCCCAGCTGCCGGAAGGCGCGGGTGGTCTCGCCGATCTTCTGGGTCGGGAAGTCCGCGAAGGAGATGGAGATGTCCATCGCGGTGATGACGAGTTCGACGACCTTGGCGAAGCGCACGGCGTCGAAGCGCTGGTTGCCCTTGCCGTCGTCGTCCAGGAACTTCAGCAGGTTGAGCGAGGCGAGGTTGCAGGACGAGTTGTCCAGGTGCATGTACTCGCTGCAGGGGTTGGACGCGGTGATGCGGCCGGTCTCCGGCGTGGTGTGCCAGTGGTTGATGACGTCGTCGTACTGGATGCCGGGGTCGGCGCAGGCCCAGGCGGCCTCGGCCAGCTTGCGGAAGAGCGCCTTGGCGTCGACCTCCTCGATGACCTCTCCGGTCATCCGGGCGCGCAGGCCGAACTTGCCGCCGTCCTCGTACGCCTTCATGAACTCTTCGTTCACGCGCACGGAGTTGTTGGCGTTCTGGTACTGGACGGACGTGATGTCGTCGCCGCCCAGGTCCATGTCGAAGCCCGCGTCGCGCAGGGCGCGAATCTTCTCCTCCTCCTTCACCTTGGTGTCGATGAAGGCCTCGACGTCCGGGTGGTCGACGTCCAGGACGACCATCTTGGCCGCGCGGCGGGTGGCGCCGCCGGACTTGATGGTGCCGGCGGAGGCGTCCGCGCCGCGCATGAAGGAGACAGGGCCGGAGGCGTTGCCGCCGGAGGAGAGCAGCTCCTTGGAGGAGCGGATGCGCGAGAGGTTCAGGCCCGCGCCGGAACCGCCCTTGAAGATCATCCCCTCTTCCTTGTACCAGTCGAGGATGGACTCCATGGAGTCGTCGACCGAGAGGATGAAGCACGCCGAGACCTGCTGCGGCTGGGCGGTGCCGACGTTGAACCACACCGGGGAGTTGAAGCTGAAGACCTGGTGGAGCAGGGCCCAGGTCAGCTCGTGCTCGAAGATCTCCGCGTCGGCGGGGGACGCGAAGTAGCCGTGGTCCTCACCGGCCTTGCGGTACGTCGTGACCACACGGTCGATCAGCTGGCGGAGGCTGCTCTCGCGCTGCGGGGAACCCACGGCGCCGCGGAAGTACTTGCTGGTGACGATGTTGACCGCGTTCACCGACCAGAAGTCGGGGAACTCCACGCCGCGCTGCTCGAAGTTGATCGAGCCGTCGCGCCAGTTGGTCATGACGACGTCACGGCGTTCCCAGACCACCTCGTCGTAGGGGTGCGTCCCCGGGGTGGTGTGGATGCGCTCGATGCGCAGGCCCTTGGCAGCCGGGGCCGCCGCGGCCGCCTTGCCGGCCTTGGCTCGGGAACCCCTTGCCGGGCCGCTCGTCGTCTCTGTCATGTGCCGCCTCCCATTACAGGCATTACAGGTAAAACGCCCTGAAGCGCCGCGGTCTTCCCGCGCCGGTGTCTCTCACGGCCGGTGCACCCCCCCAGGTGCCCGGCAAGTCTGGTGCCGGTGTGTCGCCGCTACTCCGCGGCGACGGCGGCGGTGGGGACGGCCACGTCCCGGTCCCGCCCCCCGGTGTCGTTCGGTGGCCCCTGGTCGCGCAGCTCGGCGATCGCCGCCTCGAAGTCCTCGAGCGTGTCGAAGGCCCGGTAGACGGAGGCGAAGCGGAGATAGGCGACCAGGTCCAGGTCCTTCAGCGGGCCGAGTATGGCCAGCCCGACATCGTGGGTCGACAGCTCGGCGCTGCCCGTGGCGCGCACCGCCTCCTCGACGCGCTGCCCGAGCTGGGCGAGGGCGTCCTCGGTGACGGGCCGGCCCTGGCAGGCCTTGCGGACTCCGGCGATGACCTTGTTCCGGCTGAAGGGTTCGGTGACCCCGCTGCGCTTGATGACCATCAGCGAGGCCGTCTCCACGGTGGTGAAGCGGCGGCCGCAGTCGGGGCACTGCCGGCGACGGCGGATCGAGGTGCCGTCGTCGGTGGTCCGGCTGTCGACGACGCGGCTGTCGGGGTGTCGGCAGAAGGGGCAGTGCATCGTTTCCCTCTCCCTCCCTCACCCACGGTGAGCGCACGGCTTCTGAGCCCGAGGGGCCGGTCAGGGCCCCGCGAAGCAGCCACAAGCATAGGCGATCCGGAAGGGTCTGATGACCCGGGGACCACTACTTGTGGGGGCAGGACCCCATCCAACCACTAGATCTGGTGGCGTGGTGGCCAAACGCACCCATCGCGCGAACCGCGTGTCGCGGCTCGCCGACGGGACGGGAGCCTACGCGACGCGCGGCCTCCCGGGAGAGCCGGGGCGCGAGTGACACACTGGGTGTACGGATCGTCACGACTCGCGCATCATGGAGCCGGACGGGCGGACAGGAGGCGACGACGCAATACCGGCCCGCGGAAACGGCGTTCGGAACCCGAATGCCGGATGAATTCGAATTCATATTCGATCAATACCATCTGCAGCTTGATCGCAACAGTGGATCAGCACAAATTCACTCGAACGTGTGTTTGGCGCAACCTTTCGAAAGCAACTACCGTTGTCCTACTAGGGAGAACATCTCGAGAGGGGCCGCCGTGACCACCACCGCCGACAGCGCCACATTGACCGCCCATGACCGCCCCCAGGACCGGCTACGCCCGATGGAAGCGATGAACGACGAGACGCCAAAGCCCGCGCGAGCGCTACCAGGACGACCTCCGGGAATCCGGGCGGACAGTTCCGGACTCACCGACCGCCAAAGGCGCGTCATCGAGGTGATCCGGGATTCCGTCCAGCGGCGCGGATACCCGCCTTCCATGCGTGAGATCGGCCAGGCCGTCGGGCTGTCGAGCACGTCGTCGGTCGCCCATCAGCTCATGGCGCTGGAGCGCAAGGGCTTCCTCCGGCGTGATCCGCACCGCCCCCGTGCGTACGAGGTGCGCGCCTCCGACTCCGCGCAGGCGCAGCCCACGGACACCGCGGGCAAGCCCTCCGCGTCGTACGTTCCCCTGGTGGGCCGGATCGCCGCCGGTGGCCCGATCCTCGCCGAGGAGTCCGTGGAGGACGTGTTCCCGCTCCCCCGCCAGCTGGTGGGCGACGGCGAGCTGTTCGTGCTCAAGGTCGTCGGTGACTCGATGATCGAGGCCGCCATCTGCGACGGCGACTGGGTGACGGTGCGCCGTCAGCCGGTCGCGGAGAACGGCGACATCGTCGCGGCGATGATCGAGGGAGAGGCCACGGTCAAGCGCTTCAAGCGCGAGGACGGGCATGTGTGGCTGATGCCCCACAACGCCGCCTACCAGCCCATCCCGGGTGACGAGGCCACCATCCTCGGCAAGGTGGTGGCGGTGCTGCGCCGGGTCTGAGCCAGGACCCGCCCGTGACCGGGCCCCGGGACCTCTGCGCCGGTTCCGGGGCCCCGTTGTGGGCGGGGGCTGTTCCTGTGCGCTGCCGGGGGTCGCCCCGGCGACGTCACTCGGCCGCCGAGGCGGCGGCGTCGATGGCGGCCAGCGAACGGCGGACCTGGTTGCGGTCCGTTGTCTGCCAGAAGTCCGGCATCGAGGCCTTGATGAAGCCGCCGTAGCGGGCCGTGACCAGCCGGGGATCGAGGACGGCGACGACCCCGCGGTCCCCGGAGGCCCGTACCAGCCGGCCGGCGCCCTGCGCCATCAGCAGGGCCGCGTGCGTGGCGGCCACCGCCATGAAGCCGTTGCCGCCCTTCTCCTCCACCGCCTTCTGGCGCGCGCTCATCAACGGGTCGTCCGGGCGGGGGAACGGGATCCGGTCCATCACCACCAACTGGCAGTTCGGCCCGGGCACGTCCACGCCCTGCCAGAGCGAGAGGGTGCCGAACAGGCAGGTGCGGGCGTCCGCGGCGAAGCGGCGGATCAGCTCGCCCAGGGTCTCCTCGCCCTGCAGCAGGATCGGGTGGTCGATGCGGCCGCGCAGCGCCTCGGCGGCGCCCTGAGCCGCGCGCATGGACGAGAACAGCCCGAGTGTGCGGCCGCCCGCGGCCTCGATCAGCTCGGTGAGCTCGTCCAGCATGTCCTCGCGGCCACTGTCCCGGCCGGGCTGTGACAGATGGCGGGCGACGTAGAGGATGCCCTGCTTGGGGTAGTCGAAGGGCGAGCCGACGTCGAGGCCCTTCCACTCCGGCGGGTCCTCCTCCCCCTCGGCCGCCACGGCGCCCTCAGGGGCCAGTCCCAGTGAGGCCGCGACGCCGTTGAAGTCGGCGCCCAGCCGGAGCGTGGCGGAGGTCAGGACGACGGAGCGCTCGGTGAACAGCTTCTCCCGCAGCAGGCCGGAGACGCTGAGCGGGGCCACCCGCAGCGAGGCACCGAAGCGGTCGTGGCGCTCGTACCAGACGACGTCGTAATCCGAGCCCTCGACGATGCGCTCGGCGACCTCGTGGACGTTCTCCGTGGCGGCGAGGGCCATCTTCCGGACGGCGTCCTCGTCCTGCACGGAGCGGTCACGGGTCTCGCCGAGCGAGGTGATGACCAGACGGCACGCGTCGCGCAGCGCCATCAGGGCGTAGCGCAGATCCTCGGGCAGCTCTTCCAGACGCCCGGGGAGGGCCAGTTCCATGAGCCGTTCGAAGCCCTCCGACGCGCTCATCAAGGCGTCCGCGGCCTTCTCGTTGACCAGCTTGGCCGCGAGCTTCACCGTCCGGTTGACCCGGCCGGGTGTGAGCTCACCGGTGGCGACGCCGGTGACGCGCGAGACCAGTTCATGGGCCTCGTCGACGACGAGCACCTCATGGCTGGGCAGGACGGGCGCGCCTTCGAGGGCGTCGATGGCCAGCAGCGCGTGGTTGGTGACCACGACGTCGGCGAGTTTGGCGCGCTCGCGCGCCGCCTCCGCGAAGCACTCGGCGCCGTACGCGCAGCGCGAGGCGCCCAGGCACTCGCGGGAGGTCACCGAGACCTGCTGCCAGGCACTGTCGGAGACGCCGGGCGTCAGGTCGTCGCGGTCTCCGCTCTCGGTCTCGTCCGACCAGTCGCGCAGCCGGAGCAGGTCCTGACCGAGCTTGCTGGTCGGCGCGGCGGCCTCGAACTGGTCGAACAGCCCGTCGCCCTCGTCCTGCGGCACGCCCTCGTGGAGCCGGTGCAGGCACAGGTAGTTGGAGCGGCCCTTGAGCATCGCGAACTGCGGCTCGCGCCGCAGCAGCGGATGCAGCGCGTCGACGGTGCGCGGCAGGTCCCGCTCGACGAGCTGGCGCTGCAGGGCCAAGGTCGCGGTGGCGACGACCACGCGCTCGCCGTGGGCCAGCGCGGGCACCAGGTAGCCGAGCGACTTGCCGGTTCCGGTGCCGGCCTGGACGAGCAGGTGGGAGCCGTTGTCCACGGCTTCGGCGACGGCTTCGGCCATGGCGACCTGGCCGGGCCGCTCCACCCCGCCGACCGCGGAGACGGCGGCGTGGAGGAGGTCGGTGAGGGCGGGCTTCGAGGGCTGTGTCATAGCGGGTCCAGCCTACGGGGCGGCACCGACAACGCGGTCGCCACCGCCCGTACGGCGACCCTCCCGCGTGGCCGGCGGGTCACAGGAGGTGACGCAGTGCGCGGTCGCGGACGACGAGTGCCGCCCGCTTGCCCGGCAGGTCGACCTCCGCCGAGAAGCGGAAGCCCGCGGCGAGGAAGGCGGCGACGGACGGGGTGTTGCGCAGGTCCGGCTCGGCGATCACCCGGGTGCAGCGGGGCCGCTGCCGCAGTGCGTGGTCGGCCACGGCTCGCAGCAGGATGCCGCCGAGCCCGCGGGCCCGGTCGGCGACGGGGCCGATGAGCAGGTGGAGCCCGGTGTCGTGGGGGCGGGCCGGGTAGTAGCGGGCCACCGGGTCGAGGTCGGCCCGGTAGATCTCCCAGTAGCTCATGGGCACCCCGTCGAGGACCCCGACGCACGGCACGCTGCGCCCGTCGCCGTCGAGCTGGGCGCGCAGGTGCCGCTCGGCGACCTCGGGCCGGCCCGCGAGGTCCCAGAACTCGGCGACGGCGGGGTCGTTCATCCAGTGGGCGATGACGCGCAGGTCGCGCTCGGGACGTACGGGGACCAGCTGGAAGGTGCCCGCGGGGGTGCCGACCGGGCCCCAGTCGGCGACGCCGTCGAGGAGGTCGTCGAGCGGGGCCGGGCCGCCGGCGCGGTCGTCGGCCGTGACGTCCTCGTCGAGGAGGGCGAGGACGTCGGCGGGCAGTTCCAGGTCAAGGGTGTCGTCGGCGTTCCCGGGCGGGGACACGGGGGCGGGGGTGGGGTCGGCGGTCGCCACGGTGGTCGCGGCCTCCTCTCGTCAGGTGGTGAGGGGGTTGGGGACGGCGACGTAGACGGACTGGGTGTCGACGGGGCCGACCAGCTCGTCCATCCCGTGCAGCCGGGTGAGGAGGTTGGCCTTGCAGCGCAGCCGGGGCTCCTCCAGCAGCCGCGCGGGCAGCCCGGAGCGGCCGGTGCGGGCGGCCTGCTCCAGGAAGCGGCGCAGGGCGGCGAGGAGCACCCGTTCGTCGGCGAGGCGCTGGGAGCCCAGGGCGCCGACGAGACCGAGGACGTTGTTGACGCCGAGGTAGTAGGCGAATCGCTCGTCGGCGACGGCGTCGGCCACGAAGGTGTCGCTGCTCTCGCCCGCTGCGGGCAGCAGGGCGGTGAGGGCCGCGCGCGCGGACTCGCGGAAGTAGTAGCCCTGGTTGTCGCGGTAGCGGCCGCCGGCCGGCCAGCCGTGGGGGTCGAGGACGACCAGCGTGTTCTGCTGGTGCGCCTCCAGGGCGATGCCCGCCTCGCCGTCGAGCCACAGGACCGGCCGGACCACTGCTTCCAGGTAGCGCAGGAACCACTCGGTGGCGACGGCCGCCACCGGTCGTCCGGTACGGGAGGCGAGCCGCGCCACCAGTTCGGCGAGCCGGGACCGCAGGGCGCCGCCGCCGTCCGGGGCGGGGCGCGGGGCCGTGACGCCGGCGAGGCAGCGCACCTCGTCGCCGGGGCCGAAGGGGTTGTGCCGCAGGACGACGTCGAGGCCGGGTACGGGAACGCCGGCGGTGGTGCCGACGGCCAGCCAGGCGGGGTCGCGGACGATGTCGAACCCGGGATGGACGGCGTGCCAGCGCGCGGCGAGGCCGGCCCGGAGCAGCCGGTGCACCTCGACGCCCCGGTGGAGTTCCTTGCGGAGGTTCTCGCGGCGGCAGTTGGTGATCCGCAGGGCCAGCGAGAGCTTGAGCATCGCGGGGGCGCCGGGCCGGTACACGGTGCGCAGCGAGGAGGTGGGGTGCCAGGGGTCGCCGGCGGCGCCGAGGTCGTGGAGCAGCCCGGCCTCCAGCAGGGCGCGCACCTGCGGACGGTGGGCGGCCTCGCGGGCCTGCCAGGGGTGGAGCGGCAGGGGCACGGTACCCGCGGGGAGCCGCCGGACGAGCTCCGGTCCGCCCAGTGCCGTCAGCAGCTGCTCGGCGGGTACGGGGCGGCCGCGTTCGGTCCAGGCGGAGTCGGTGGCCAGGAGCGAGCGGTGCACGGACAGCCAGTGCAGGGCGAAGGCCCCGCGCTGCTCCGGGGCGTACACCGCGGCCTCGGCCTCGGTGACTCCTTCCCGGCTCTTGGGTGCGGGGTGGAGCGGGTGGCCCAGGACGAGGTCCTGCTCCGCGTCGAGGAACGGGTGGGTGCCGTGGGGGGCGGCGGGGTGGGCGCGGCGTGCGGTGAGGAAGGCCGCGGTGCGGTGTACGGAGTCGGCGACCCGCGCGACGAGTCCGGGACCGTCCGGGCCGGGAGCGGCGGCCTCCCGTGCGAGCAGCGCGGCGAGGGTGACGGCGTCCAGCGGGGCACCTCCGGCGGCGGGGCGCGGGGCGCCGAAGCGGTGGTGGCCGACGGCCGACCAGTGGTGGACCGGGACGAGGAGCTCGGCGCCGGCGGCGGGCAACGGCACGCGCAGGGTGCGGCCGTCCGGCTCGGGCGGCAGCCCCGTCTCACGTACCCAGCAGCGCAGCAGGGCGTCCGTGCCGGCGGCGTCGGCGGCGGCCCACGGATCCTCCTGCTCCAGCGGGTCGGCGACGGGCGGCGGGGCCGCGGGGCCGGCCCGGCCCGGCAGGCCGGCCTCGGCGGCGCGCTGATGGGGGACGGCCGCGGTGGCTTCGTCGCCGGGACGTACGGTCATCGCTTCGCTCCGTGAGGGGTCGGCGCCCGGTGGGATCCCGCCCCGGGGGCGGGGCCGCTGGGCGCAAGGTCACGCCCGGACCGCCGTCGCGGCGACGAGGGCGTCGGCAAGGCGGTCCAGGACGGCTTCTGACTGTTCTTCGGTGATCGTCAGCGGGGGCAGCAGCCGGATCACGCTGCCGTCGCGGCCGCCGAGTTCGACGATGAGGCCGCGGTCGAGGGCGGCCCGCCGGACGGCCGCCGCGAGGCGGGGCGCGGTCGGGGGGACGCCCCGCGGCCCGGGGTCCGTGTCGGGGTCGACGAGTTCGACGCCGAGCATGAGGCCGCGGCCGCGGACGTCGCCGACGCAGGGGTGTTCCTCGGCCAGCGTCCGCAGCCGGGCGAGCATGCGGGCCCCGAGGAGGGCGGCGCGCTCGGCGAGGCCGTTGCGCCGCACGTAGCCGAGGGTGGCGGTGCCCGCCGCCATGGCGAGCTGGTTGCCGCGGAAGGTGCCGGCGTGGGCGCCGGGCCGCCAGGAGTCGAGTTCCTCGCGGTAGACGATGACGGCGAGCGGGAGGCTGCCGCCGATCGCCTTGGACATCACCATCACGTCCGGGACGACGCCGCTGTGCTCGATCGCCCAGAAGGCCCCGGTGCGCCCCACGCCGGTCTGCACCTCGTCGGCGATGAGCGGGATGCCGCGGGCCGCGGTGAGGTCGCGCATCCGCCGCAGCCAGGTGTCGGGGGCGGGGATGACGCCGCCTTCGCCCTGGACGGGTTCGAAGAGCATGCCCGCGGGCGGCTGGATGCCGCCCTTGGGGTCGTCGAGCAGGCTCTCCGTCAGCCGCGCGGACAGCTCTGCGCCTTGCTCCCCGCCCACCCCGAACGGGCAGCGGTAGTCGTACGGGTACGGCAGCCGCGTGACCCGCGCGTCGACGGTACCGCCGGCCGCCCCGCGCACGGCGGTGTCGCCGGTGGCGGCGAGGGCCGCGGCGGTCATGCCGTGGTAGCCGCCGGTGAAGGCGAGCAGTCCGCCGCGGCCGGTGGCGGTGCGGACGAGCTTGAGGGCGGCTTCGACGGCGTCGGTGCCGGCCGGGCCGCAGAACTGGATGCGTCCGTGGTCGGCGAGTTCACGCGGCAGGGTCTCGAAGAGGGCGGTGGTGAAGGCGTCCTTGACGGGCGTGGCGAGGTCCAGCACGTGGAGCGGGGCGCCGGAGTCGAGGAGGGCGCGGATGGCCTCGAGGACGACGGGGTGGTTGTGGCCGAGGGCGAGGGTGCCGGCGCCGGAGAGGCAGTCGAGGTAGCGGCGGCCGTCGGCGCCCTCGACGGTCATGCCCTGGGCCCGCACGGGCACGACGGGCAGCGAGCGGGCGTAGGTGCGGGCGGCCGACTCGCGCATCGACTGACGCCTCAGAATGCCCTCGGTGTCGTCGAACTCGGTGTCGGACTCGTGCTCGCCCCCGCGCACCGCCGGTCGGCTCCTCGCGCTCGGCATGGCGGCCACGTGCTCACTCCTCGGTGTCGGTGCTTGCGTCCCCGGAGCTACCAACGACGTACGCGCTGACCGGCAACTGTCTGGAGCGCAGATCCTGGTGAGGAACCGTCGGCGGGGCGCCCGCCGTCCTCCCCTTGAGGGCACGGTGAGGGGTCGCCCTCGAGTGGGCAGACGACTGTTGACAACGTGTTGACAACAGGGGGAGCGCAACCCATGGCACCGATAAGCCGGTTGGCCGCAGCCGCTGTCGCGGCGGCCCTGCTCGCCGTGACGGCGACGGCCTGCGGCCCGTCCGACGACAACGCCGACGCCAAACCCGGCCCGACACCCACCGCGACGGCCGGTGGCGGCGGCCTCCAGCTGCCGACCGCCCTCCCCACCAGCCTGGACGATCTGGACAAGTGGGCCGACGCTCTGAAGGACGGCGGGTGGAAGGACTGGGACAAGGACAAGTGGCTGCGCGACGCGGCCGACTTCATCAATCCCATCATCAAGGACCTCTGGGACGCCGACCGGCTCCGCAGCGCCGACGAGACCCCGGACGACGAGCAACGGCCCGACCTGGGGCAGGTGGACGACGGCACCAGCGACCCGGAGCCCGCCGCGATCCGGGCGCGGCACCTGCCGGCCCCGTACCACGGGGCCTCCCCGGCGACGGGCAAACTGCTCTTCGACATGCCCGACGGCCAGGCGGTCTGCTCGGCCACCGTGGTGAGCGACCCGGCGAACCCGGGCCGCAGCAACCTGGTGTGGACGGCGGGCCACTGCGTGCACGCGGGCGCCCGGGGCGGCTGGTACCGCAACATCGTCTTCGTGCCGTCCTTCAACGACACGGGCCTGAGCGGCGCCGCGCTGCGGAGCGCAGGCAAGGAGCAGCTGGCCCCCTACGGCACGTGGTGGGCGACGAAGGCGGGGACCTCCCAGCAGTGGATCGACGGGGGCGGGGAGTCCTCGCAGACCAGTTCCGCCTACCCCTACGACTTCGCGGTGCTGAAGGTGACCGATCCGGACTCGACCCGGTCGCTGGAGGAGACGGTCGGGGCCTCCGTGCCGGTCTGGTTCGACGCGCCCACCTCGGCCGGCATCGACTCCATGGACATCCGCGGCTACCCCGCCGCGGCCCCCTTCGACGGCTTCGGCTACCAGCAGTACCAGTGCTCGGGCGATCCGGTCCGCCTCGCGCTGAACGCGGGCGCGCCCGCCATGCACTGGCTGGGCTGCACCATGACGGCGGGCTCCTCCGGCGGCGGCTGGTTCGCCCGGGGGCCCGGCGGGAAGCCGGCCCTGGTCAGCAACACCTCCATCGGCCCGCAGGACAGCCCCCGCTGGCTGGCGGGCCCGCACCTGGGCTCCGAGGCCGAGGAGATCTTCG
>NZ_JBYIQW010000045.1:0-60382 GCF_057707815.1 Actinacidiphila sp. bgisy160 | reverse complement strand
CCCCCCCCCCCGCAGCCGGCGCAGTCGGCGCAGGTGCCGAAGATCTCCACGGTGTGGGCGACGTCGACGAAACCGTGCTCATCGGCGATGGTGTCCGCCCACTTCTCGACCGCGGGACCCTCGACCTCGACGGCCTTGCCGCAGACGCGGCAGACCAGGTGGTGGTGGTGACCGCTGCTGCAGCGCCGGTAGACGGACTCTCCGTCCCCGGTGCGGAGCACGTCGATCTCGCCGGCGTCGGCGAGGGACTGCAGCGTGCGGTAGACCGTGGTGAGGCCGACCGAGTCACCCCGGTGCCTCAGGAGGTCGTGCAGCTCCTGGGCGCTGCGGAACTCGTCGACCTCGGCGAGGGCCGCGGCTACGGCGGCACGCTGCCGTGTCGATCGTCCGCGGACGGGGGGCTTGGCGGTCGTCACCGGTGGCCTCCTACTCGATCGGTTCGGTCGGTCATTCTGCCAGGCCGGGTGCTCACACCCGGACGTCGTCCTCGGTGGGACGCGCCGCGGGTACTTCCAGGGTGCACCGTGTCCCGTCCACCGCGGCACGGCGTGCACGCTTTTTCGCCAGGGGCGCGGCCAGCAGCGTCAGCGTGACGAAGACGCCGATGGCCAGCAGCACGATCGTCGCCCCGGAGGGCACGTCGGCGTAGTACGAGGTCACCGTGCCGGAGAAGGCGACCGCCACGCCGATCACGACCGACAGCGCGAAGGCCGTGGCGAAGCTGCGGGCGATCTGCTGGGAGGCGGCGACCGGGATCACCATCAGCGCGCTGACCAGCAGCAGCCCGACGACCCGCATGGCGACGGTGACCGTGACCGCCGCCGTGACGGCGACCAGCAGGTTGAGCAGCCGCACCGGCAGGCCGGTGACCCGGGCGAACTCCTCGTCCTGGGAGACCGCGAACAACTGCCGTCGCAGGCCCACGGTGACCAGCACCACGAAGCCGGCCAGCAGGCAGATCGCGGTGATGTCCTGCGGCGAGACGGTGGTGATGGAGCCGAACAGATAGGTGAGCAGGTTGGCGTTGGAGCCGTTCGGCGCGAGCGAGGTGAACAGCACGCCGGCCGCCATGCCGCCGTAGAAGAGCATGGCGAGCGCGATGTCGCCGCGCGTCCTGCCGTACCAGCGGATGAGTTCCATGACGACCGCGCCCGCGACCGCCACGGCCGTCGCCATCCACACCGGGTTGGTGCTGAGCAGGAAGCCGAGGCCGACGCCGGTGAGGGCGACGTGGCCGATGCCGTCGCCCATGAGCGACTGACGGCGCTGGACGAGGTAGATGCCGATCGCGGGGGCGGTGATGCCGACGAGGACGGCGGCGATCAGCGCCCGCTGCATGAAGGCGTAGGAGAACAGCTCCATCAGAACAGCCCCGTCCGGATCGGCTCGGCCGTGTGACCGGCGTGCGGGTGGACATGGTCGTGGCCGGGCAGCGCGTGCTGCCCCTGGGCCTTCGGCGGGGGTCCGTCGTGGACGACGCAGCCGTCGCGCAGCACCACCGCGCGGTCGATCAGCGGCTCCAGCGGCCCGAGTTCGTGCAGGACCAGCAGCACCGTGGTGCCCACGGAGACCTGTTCGCGCAGCGTCCCGGCGAGCACCTCCTGGCTGGCGAGGTCGACGCCGGCCATCGGCTCGTCCATGATCAGCAGTTCGGGCTCGACGGACAGCGCGCGGGCGATGAGCACCCGCTGGTGCTGGCCGCCGGAGAGCGCCTCGACCGGGTCGCCGGCCCGGTCGGCCATCCCGACCAGTTCCAGGGCGCGTTCCACGGCCCGGCGGTCCGCCTTGCGGGGCGGGCCCAGCCTCGTACGGGCCAGCCGCCCGGCGGAGACGACCTCGCGCACGGTGGCGGGGACGCCGGAGGCCGCCGTGGTGCGCTGCGGCACGTAGCCGATGCGGGACCAGTCGCGGAACCGGTTCAGCGGGGTGCCGAACAGCTCCAGTCCGCCCGAGGTGAGCGGCACCTGGCCGACCACGGCGCGGATCGCGGTGGACTTGCCCGAGCCGTTGGCGCCGAGCAGCGCGACGACCTCTCCGCGCCGCACGGTCAGGTCGACGCCGCGCAGCACCGGCCGTGAGCCGAGCGAGGCGGTCGCGCCCCGCATCGATATGACCGTGTCCATTCCAGCCTCCGTACCTGGCTCCGTCATCGTGGCCTCACTTCGCGCCGAGCGCCGCGCGCAGGGCCTGAAGGTTGCCGTGCTGGACCTCGAAGTAGTCGCGGCCCGCGGACTTGTCCGTGATGCCCTCGATCGGGTCGAGCACCGCGGTCTTCAGGCCGAGGTCGCCCGCGAGGGTCCTGGCGGTCCGGTCGCTGGCGAGCGTCTCGAAGAATACGGTGCTGACTCCCTTGTCCTTGGCGAGGGTGTGCAGCGTCTTCATCCGGGCGGCGCTGGGCTCGGACTCCGGGTCGATGCCGTTGACCGCCTCCTCGACCAACCCGTAGCGCTCGGCGAGGTAGCCGAAGGCGGCGTGGGTGGTGATGAAGGTGTCCGAGGTGCGGTTCTTCAGCCCGTCCTCGAAGTCGGTGTTCAGCGCGTCGAGCTTCTTCACCAGCGCGGCGGTGTTCTTCTCGTAGGTCGCCTCGTGGCCGGGGTCGGCCTTGGCGAGGGCCTTGCCGACACCCTCGGCGACCTCGGCGTAGCGGACCGGGTCGAGCCAGATGTGCGGGTCGGCGGACGCTCCCCGGGCCTCCGGCATGGGGGACCCCACCTCGTCCTCGTGCCCGGTGTGGTTGTCCCCGGTGGTGTGGTGCTGGCCGTCGACCTCGGTGCCGTGGTCCTCCAGGGTGGTCAGCGCCGCGGCGTCGACGGTGTTCGCCACGCCGGACTGGGCTATCGCGTCGTCGACCGCGGGCTGCAGGCCCTTGAGGTAGACGATGACGTCGGACTCGCCCAGCTCGCCGGTCTGCCGGGGGGTGAGCTCCAGGTCGTGGGGCTCGGTCCCGGGTTTGGTCAGTCCGGTCACGTCGACGTGCCCGCCGCCGATCTGCTCGGCCAGGAACTGCATCGGATAGAAGGAGGCGGTGACCTTGAGCCTGCCGTCGTTCCCGCTCGCGCCGGCGGTGGAACAGGCGCAGAGGGCGACCAGCCCGGCGACGGCGGTGAGGGGGACCAGAGCACGACCTATGTTCATGACACCCATTTTCAACAAAACTGGAAACGATTGTCAATTGGCTTAGTGGCCGGACCCGCCGCCCCCGCACTGTGGAACCGATTTGATACAGCCCCCGCACCCGCCGGTAATCTGAGGTATTCGCCGGACCGCACGCGACCCGGCGGACCTCACCGACCGCTTCGTCGTCTGAAGAGAGCACCGTGGCCGCCGACAAGATCGACACCATCGTCAGCCTGAGCAAGCGCCGTGGCTTCGTTTTCCCCTGCAGCGAGATCTACGGCGGTCAGCGCGCCGCCTGGGACTATGGGCCGCTGGGCGTCGAACTGAAGGAGAACATCAAGCGCCAGTGGTGGCGCGCGATGGTCACCTCCCGGGAGGACGTGGTCGGCCTCGACTCCTCGGTGATCCTGGCCCGTGAGGTCTGGGAGGCCTCGGGTCACGTCGCCACGTTCACCGATCCGCTCACCGAGTGCACCTCCTGTCACAAGCGTTACCGCGCCGACCACCTGGAGGAGGCGTACGAGGCCAAGCACGGCCACCTGCCCGCCAACGGCCTGTCGGACCTCAACTGCCCCAACTGCGGCAACAAGGGCACCTTCACCGAGCCCAAGCAGTTCTCCGGCCTCCTCGCCACCCACCTGGGCCCGACCCAGGACTCCGGCTCGGTCGCGTACCTGCGTCCGGAGACCGCGCAGGGCATCTTCACCAACTTCTCGCTGGTGCAGACCACCTCGCGCCGCAAGCCGCCGTTCGGCATCGCCCAGACCGGCAAGTCCTTCCGCAACGAGATCACGCCCGGCAACTTCATCTTCCGGACCCGTGAGTTCGAGCAGATGGAGATGGAGTTCTTCGTCAAGCCGGGCGAGGACGAGACCTGGCACGAGTACTGGATGCAGCAGCGCTGGGACTGGTACCGGGGCCTCGGCATGCGCGAGGAGAACATGCGCTGGTACGAGCACGCCAAGGAGAAGCTGTCCCACTACTCGAAGCGCACCGTCGACATCGAGTACCGCTTCAACTTCGGCGGCACCGAGTTCTCCGAGCTCGAGGGCATCGCCAACCGCACGGACTACGACCTCAAGGCGCACAGCCAGGCCAGCGGCCAGGACCTGTCGTACTTCGACCAGGAGGCCGGTGAGCGCTACTTCCCGTACGTCATCGAGCCCGCGGCGGGTCTCAACCGCGCCATGCTCGCCTTCATGCTCGACGCGTACAACGAGGACGAGGCCCCCAACGCCAAGGGCGTGATGGAGAAGCGCACCGTCATGCGCCTCGACCCGCGCCTGGCGCCGGTCAAGGTCGCCGTCCTGCCGCTGTCGCGCAACCCGCAGCTCTCGCCCAAGGCGAAGGGCCTCGCGGCCGACCTGCGGCGCCACTGGAACATCGAGTTCGACGACGCCGGCGCCATCGGCCGCCGCTACCGCCGTCAGGACGAGATCGGCACCCCGTTCTGCGTGACGGTCGACTTCGACACCCTCGAGGACAACGCGGTCACCGTGCGCGAGCGCGACACCATGAAGCAGGAGCGCGTCTCGCTGGACCAGGTCGAGGCCTACCTCGGCGGCCGGCTGCTCGGCTGCTAGGCCCGGACCCGGACGCATGCGAAAGGCGCCCGGTCACCCCCCTCGGGGTGGCCGGGCGCCTTTCGCGCGTCCGCGGGGCCCGGGCGGCCGGGGCTCAGGGCCTCAGGCCGCGCAGGATCAGGTCGTTGACCGCGGAGTACGCGGCGTCGACGCCCGGGCTGAACCACGACCCGGCGTACGCCGGGTCGTGGAAGCGGGCGGTGGCGTCCCACACCGCCTGTGCGGCGGCCCCGGGGTCGCCGGCGGCGAACTCCCCGCCGGCCACGCCGTCCCGGATGATCCGGGTGAGGAGCCCGACCATGACCGCGACGTGACCGGCGACCACGGAGCTGTGCTCCTCGGTCAGCGCCATGTAGGTGGCGAACAGCTCGGGGTCGCCGCCCGCCTTGCGCCGCTTGGCCGCGAACAGGGCCTCCAGCCAGGCGCGCAGCCGCGCCTGGGCCGGCCGCCCGCCGTCCTCCGCTATCGCCGACAGCTCCGCGTGGGCCTGGTCGAGCCACCGCTGGGTGACGGCCTCGCGCAGCGCGGCCTTGGTGCGGAAGTGCCGGTAGACGCTGCCGTGGCTGACGCCGAGGGCACGGGCCACGTCGACCACGGTGGCCTTGGCCGGGCCGTAACGGCGCAGCACCTCTTCCGTGGTCTCGAGGATGCGTTCGGCGGTCAGCGTCTCGGGTGGCATGGTCGCCATTCTCCCAGGGCCGGGCGGGTGCCCGTCAGTGCCGGTGCTCACTGTCCAGGTGGGCCATCTGCGACTGCGGGTAGCGCTCGCCGGCGGCCGCGCCGGCCGGGACGGCGGTCTCGATCGCCGCCAGGTCGTCCGCGTCCAGGGTCACGTCCAGCGCGCCCAGCGCCTCGGCCAGCCGCTCGCGGGTGCGGGCGCCCACCAGCGGGACGATGTCCTCGCCCCGGGACAGCACCCAGGCGATGGCGGTCTGGGCGACCGTGACGCCCTTCTGCTCCGCGATCTTGCGCAGCGCCTCGACCAGCCCGAGGTTGTGCTCCAGGTTCTCGCCCTGGAAACGGGGGCTCATGGCGCGGAAGTCGTTGCCGGCCAGCTGCCGGTCGCGGGTGAAGTGGCCGCTGATCAGACCGCGGGACAGCACACCGTACGCCGTGACGCCGATGCCCAGTTCGCGGGCGGTGGGCAGGATCTCGTCCTCGATGCCGCGGGAGATCAGCGAGTACTCGATCTGCAGGTCGCTGATCGGGGCCACGGCGGCGGCCCGGCGCAGGGTGGCGGCGCCGACCTCGGACAGGCCGATGTGCCGTACGTAGCCGGCCTCGACGAGCTCGGCGATGGCGCCGACGGTCTCCTCGATCGGGACGTCCGGGTCGACCCGGGCGATGCGGTAGACGTCGATGTGGTCCGCGCCCAGGCGCTGCAGGGAGTACGCGGCGAAGTTCTTCACGGCGGCCGGGCGGCCGTCGAGGCCCAGCCACTCGCCGCCGGGCCCGCGCAGGGCGCCGAACTTGACGCTGACCAGTGCCTTCTCGCGGTCGGCCGGGGAGGCCGTGCGCAGGGCCTGGCCGACGAGCAGCTCGTTGTGGCCCATGCCGTAGAAGTCGCCGGTGTCGATCAGCGTCACGCCGGCGTCGAGGGCGGCGTGGACGGTGGCGATCGACTCGCCGCGGTCGGCGTCGCCGTAGAGGGCGGACATGCCCATGGCGCCGAGGCCGAGGGCGGAGACGGTGGGGCCGGAGGAACCGAGGGTGCGGTTCTGCAAAGGGGACTCCTTGGTCGCATCAGGAGGTCGTGCGGGGATGCCGGCAACAATGGCACATGTGCTGACAGATTTCAATATCTGTCAGCACACGTGTCACTCCCGGCTCCGTCTCCACGGGCCGGACCAGGGTCCCGGACCCGGCCCGGCGGCTCCTCAGGCCACCTGGCGCGGCAGCCGCAGGCTGGCCAGCGCCGTCACGACCACCGCCGCGAGCTGCACGACCAGCACCGTGACCAGTGCCTCCCGCGTCCCGTGCGAGGGGGCCAGGGCGAGGAAGAGTGTTCCGAGGGTGGCCACGCCCAGAGCCAGCGCCGACTGCTGGGTGGTGACCATGACCCCGCTGCCCACCCCGGCCCGCTCGGCCGGGACGTCCGCGAGCACCAGCCGGAACAGCACCGGCAGCTGCAGTCCCTGACCGAGGCCCGCGATCGCCACACCCGGCAGCAGGGCCCAGGCCGTCATCCCCGGTCCCCAGCTGCGGGCCACGGTCAGCGCCAGCACCGCGACGCCGACGCCCTGCAGGACGCCGCCCGCCGTGACCACGCGCCCGCCGTAGCGGCCCACCAGGCGCGGTCCGGCCAGCGAGGCCAGGAAGAACGCCACGGCCATCGGCACGAGCGTGGCGCCCGCCTCCACCGGCCCGTAGCGCAGGCCCTGTTGCAGGGCGACGGCGATCACGAACATGAAACCGCCGAAGCCGATGGAGAACGGCACCATCAGCGGCAGCGCCCGCCGCATCCCGGTGAGCACGAACAGGCTCGGCGGCACCAGCGGGATCCGCCCGGCCCGGTCGGCCCGCCGCTCGACCAGGAAGAACGCCAGGGCCGCGAACGGGAAGATCGCCAGCGACACCCACGTCCACGCCGGCCAGCCGGCCGCCCGGCCCTCGGTCAGCGGCGCCAGCAGGGTCACCAGCGACACCGCCAGCAGCAAGGTGCCCGGCCGGTCGACCGGCGCGGGACGGTCGGAACGAGTCTCCGGCACCGAGCGCAGCGCGAGCAGCAGACCGGCCGCCGCGACCGGCACGTTGACCAGGAACACCGCGCGCCAGCCGGTGCCCGCGATGTCCGCGGCGACCAGGACGCCGCCGAGGATCTGGCCCGCGACCATGGACAGGCCGGCGGTCGCGCCATACAGGCTCAGCGCCCTGGCCCTGCGGTGACCGGCGGTCGCGGAGTGGATGGTGGCCAGCACCTGGGGCAGCATCAGCGCGGCCGCCGCGCCCTGCGCGACGCGGGCGCCCACCAGCACCCACGCGTCCGGCGCCAGGCCGCAGGCGAGCGAGGTCAGGCCGAAGGCCGCCATGCCGGCGAGGAAGAGCCGGCGGCGGCCGAAGGAGTCGCCGAGCCGGCCGCCGAGCACCAGCAGCACGGCGTACGCCACGCCGTAACCGGCCACGACGAGCTCCAGCACGGCGACCCCGGCGTGCAGGTCGGTCTCGATGGCGGGCAGGGCGACGTTGACGATGAAGAAGTCGATGAGCGGCAGCGCCGCGCCCAGCAGCACGGTGAACAGTCCCAGCGGGCTGAGCGCCGGCGCGGCGGGGCCGGGCGGCGCCCCCGCGGCCGGTGGCGCGGTTCTCGCGGCCGGTGCCGGGCCGGTGGCGTCCACCTGGATGACGTGGGGTCGTACCTCGGCGCGGGAACGGAGGCCGGTGGATACGGAGGTTTCGATGCGATCGGTCACGTATGCCACGATGACCTTGTTCCCAGGGGGGTACCAGAGAGCGTTTATCCAGGTATCGCGACCACCTGGCAATGGTCTGGGGTGTCAGGCACCCTGGAGGTATGACGTCTCCCAGCGCCGCCGCGCGGAGCGAACTCGCTTCCTTCCTCCGCAGCCGCCGTGAACGGATCTCCCCCGAGCAGGTCGGACTCCCGCCCGGCCGCCGACGCCGCACTCCCGGGCTGCGCCGTGAGGAGGTGGCACAGCTCGCCGCGGTCGGGGTGACCTGGTACACGTGGCTCGAGCAGGCCCGCGAGATCCGGATCTCCGCCCAGGTGGCCGACTCCATCGCCAGGGCCCTGATGCTGGACCCGAACGAGCGCACCCACCTCTTCCTGCTCGCCGGGGTGCAGGACCCCAACCCGCGCGCCCAGTGCCCGGGGATGTCCGACCAGATCCGGGAGATGCTGGCGAAGCTGGAGCCGCTGCCGGCCGCGGTCCTCAACAGCCGCACCGACGTCATCGCGCACAACCGCACCTACGCGCGGCTCATCAGCGACCTCGACAGCCTCCCCTTCGAGGACCGCAACATCATGTGGCTGGTCTTCACCGACCCGGCCTGGCGCGAGGGCCTGCCCGACTGGCACGACACCAGCCGGCAGCTGGTCGCCAAGTACCGTGCGGCGATGGCCGAGCACCTCGCGGAGCCCGCGTGGAAGTCCCTGGTCAAGCGGCTGGAGCAGGCCTCACCGGAGTTCCGCGAGCTGTGGGAGCGTCATGAGGTGCAGGAACCGGAGAACCGCACCAAGCGCTTCCTCAACCCCCGGGTCGGTCTGCTGACCTTCCACTTCACGCACCTGTGGCTCGGCCCCAGCCAGGGTCCGCGGCTGGTCACCTACTGCCCGGCGGACGCTGCCACCCGCGAACGGCTGGAACGGCTGTACGCGTACGAGATGGCCGGGTCCGCGCCGAGCGCTATGCCGATGCCGGTGTGAGGAGCTGCTGCCGCGCCTCCATGAGGGCGAAGCCCAGCAGGTTCAGGCCGCGCCACCGCAGGGGGTCGGCGGCGCCCTCGTCGTCGGCGGCCAGGCCGATGCCCCATACGCGGTCCACCGGGCTGGCCTCGACCAGCACGCGTGAGCCGGTGCCCAGCAGGTAGTCGCGCAGCGCCGGGTCCTGGCCGAACTTGGCGACGTTGCCCTCGACGACGAGTTCCTCGCGGTGCCGCTCCCAGGTGGCGTTGTCGAAGCCGCGGACCTGGCGGCCCAGCTTCTTCGCGGCGTTCGGGTGCGGGGCGTCGAGGATCGCGGCGAGGGCCCGGTCGTCGCCGAAGAGGCGGGCCTTGCCGGCCATCATCCAGTGTTCGGCGGTGGCGTAGCCGATGCCGTCGACGGTGAACTCCGAGGGCCACCACTGGCTCAGGCAGCCCGCGCCCACGCTGCCGTCGCGCTGCGGCCGGTGGCCCCAGAAGAACAGGTACCTGGGCCGTATGCCGCGCGCGGTCAGCTCCGTCAGCGCTGCCCGGGAACGGGCGTCGCGGGGCTCGGTGATCTGCGTCGTCATGTCAGTGACGGTAGCGCCGGGCACCGACAACGGCCCCCGGTTTTCCCCGGCTCACCCCTGGGCCGATCCGAGCAGCTTGGTCACCACCCGGTCCAGCGCCGCGAGTTCCTCCGCGTCCAGCTCCACCAGGCCCGGCGGGGGAGCGCCCAGGATGCGGTCGGCCTCCCGCGCCGCCGCGGCCCCGGCGGGTGTGACGCTCAGGAGCTTGCGGCGCCGGTCGCGCGGGTGCGGCGTGCGTTCCACCAGCCCCCGCCGGGCGAGGTCGTCGACGACGAGTGTGACATACGGGCGGTCCGTGATGAGGTCGGCGGCGAGGTCGCCCGGGGTCACGGGGGCCGCCGCGATCCGGCGCAGCGCCTTGACCCGGAAGAAGCTCATGCCGAGGGCGTCGGCCACCTCGCGGCGGCGTTCGTTGCGCTCGAGGACGAGCGTCCGCAGGCCGCGCCATACCCGGGTGGCCGTGGCCTCGTTCACCGGGCACCCACCGGCTCCCGGGCGGCGTCCGCGCCGAGCCGCTTCGCGGCGCGTTCCGCGGTGCCCGCCGCCCAGTGGCCCGAGGTCAGGGCCCCCAGCGCCAGGATCGCCACTCCGCAGCCGGTGATGATCCACCACGCGGTGAGGTCGAGTCCGGCGGCGAGCGCGGCGCCCATGACGGCCACGCCCAGGGACTGCCCGACCTGCCGGCTGGTCGAGGCCACCGCCGCGGCGACCCCGGCCTGGGTCCGCGGCATACCGGAGACGGCGGTGTTGGTGATCGGCGCGTTGACGAAGCCGAAGCCGACGCCGAACAGGACGTACGCGGTGAACAGCTTCGCGTCCGAGGCGGTCGCGTCCAGCGCGGCGAACATCACGCCGCTCGCCGTGGTGGCCACACCCGCCAGCAGCAGCGGCAGCCGCGGGCCACGGCTGCCGACCATGCGGCCGGACAACGGGGCGCAGACCAGGGCCATGGCCGCCATCGGCAGCAGGTGCAGACCGGCGTCCAGGGCCGACATCCCGCGAACGTCCTGGAGGTACAGGGTGTTGAGGAAGAGGAAACCGGCGAGGGCCGCGAAGGCGCTGACCGCTATCACCGTCGCCCCGCTGAACGGCGCGCTGCGGAAGAAGCGCGGGTCGATCAGCGGTTCCCTGCGCCGCCGCTCGTAGGGGACCAGGCCCACCGCGGAGCACGCGGCGAGCACCAGGCAGCCGACGATGACCGGGGAGCCCCAGCCCGCCGCGGGCGCCTCGATGATGGCGTACGTCAGTGAGCCGAGCAGCGCGATGACCAGCAGTTGACCGACCGGGTCGATCCGGCGCGGCCGGGGGGCCCGGGACTCGGGCACGTACAGTGTGGTGAGCACCAGGGCGAGCAGGCCGATGGGCAGGTTGAGCCAGAACACCGAGCGCCAGCCGACCGACTCCACGAGCGCGCCGCCGATGATCGGACCGGCGGCCATGCTGATGCCCACGACACCGCCCCACGCCCCGATCGCCCGCGCGCGCTCGCGCGGATCTGTGAAGACGTTGGTGATGATCGACATCGCGACGGGGTTGAGCATCGAGCCGCCGACCGCCTGCAGCATGCGGAAGACCACCAGCCATTCCAGGCTGGGGGCGATGCTGCACAGACCGGACGCGACGGTGAAGATCACCAGCCCGGTGCGGAAGATCCGGCGGCGGCCGATCCGGTCGGCTGTGGAGCCGGAGAGCATGAGCAGCGAGGCCAGCACGAGCGTGTAGGCGTCGATCGTCCACTGCAGCCCGGAGATGGAGGTGTGCAGGTCCCGGCGCATGGCGGGCAGCGCGACGTTGAGGATGGTGTTGTCGAGGCTGACGATCAGCAGACTCATGCAGCAGATCGCCAGCACCAGCAGACGTCTGCCCCGGCTCAGCTCCGGCATCGGCCGTTCCCGTCTCCGTGATCGCTGTGATCGGGCGGATTGATTGTATGTGTGTAACCATTTCACGCTACACCCAATCCCTCCCGGGTGATACGGGAGAATGGTCCGCATGACTGCTGACGCCACCGCTCCCGCACTCCGCATCGGCCCGCACACCGTGTGGCCCCCGGTGGTGCTGGCACCGATGGCCGGGATCACCAACGCGCCGTTCCGCACGCTGTGCCGCGAGTTCTCCGGCGGCAAGGGGCTCTTCGTCTCTGAGATGATCACTACCCGGGCCCTGGTCGAGCGCAACGACAAGACCATGCAGCTGATCCACTTCGACGGCACCGAGAAGCCGCGCTCGATCCAGCTGTACGGGGTCGACCCGGTGACCGTCGGCAAGGCGGTCCGGATGATCGTCGACGAGGACCTCGCCGACCACATCGACCTGAACTTCGGCTGCCCGGTCCCCAAGGTGACCCGCCGGGGCGGCGGCTCGGCCCTGCCCTACAAGCGCAACCTGCTCCGCTCGATCCTGCGCGAGGCGGTCGGCAACGCGGGCGACCTGCCGGTCACGATCAAGATGCGCAAGGGCATCGACGACGACCACACCACCTATCTGGACGCCGGCCGGATCGCCGTCGAGGAGGGCGTCACCGCCGTCGCGCTGCACGGCAGGACCGCCGCCCAGCACTACGGCGGGACGGCCGACTGGGAGGCGATCGCCCGCCTCAAGGAGCACGTCCCGGAGATCCCGGTGCTGGGCAACGGCGACATCTGGAGCGCCCGGGACGCGGTCCGGATGATGCGGGAGACCGGCTGCGACGGCGTCGTCGTCGGGCGCGGCTGCCTCGGCCGCCCCTGGCTCTTCGGCGACCTCGTGGCCGCCTTCGAGGGCGGCGGCGCCCCGGCCGCACCGTCGCTGCGCGAGGTCGCCGGCGTCATGCGGCGCCACGCCGAGCTGCTGGGGGAGTGGCTGGGCGACGAGGAGCGCGGCGTCATCGACTTCCGCAAGCACGTCGCCTGGTACACCAAGGGCTTCTCGGTCGGCTCGGAGATGCGCCGCAAGCTGGCGATGACCTCCTCCCTCGCCGAGCTCGACGCCCACCTCGCCGACCTCGACCTGGACCAGGAATGGCCGGATGGCGCCGAAGGCCCGCGCGGTCGGACGGCCGGGAGCAAGCGCGTGGTGCTCCCGGACCGCTGGCTGGAGGACCCGTACGACTGCTCGGTGGTCGTCGGCGCCGATGCCGAGCTGGACACTTCGGGCGGCTGAGGAGGTTTCTCCGGTCCATGGGGAGGTCCGGACTGTAAGACAAAAGGCGGGGAGGCCGAGTGATTCTCGCCACGCCTGATAGGGGTATCGCTCAAATGAGCGGTGGGAGTGTCACCACACCTCTCCAATGAGTGGCACTGGGTGCCAAGGTTGTCGTGGCCACATGCTCAAGTCATCCGTCACGTGGAGTGACCGACTCCGAGTGTGCCGATCACGTGGCGAGAGCATGTGTTCGACGGTTGAACACACCCATCGTTCACCCGGAAGGACGCCACGACTTTCGATCTCTCGGCGGATGGGTGGTTACGCCCGTGTGACCTGGTGATTGACGTACTGCAGCGCCTTCGAGATGGGTACGCTCCCCGCCGTCAGGGCATCCCGGCCGCGAGGAGCGAGTCCCGTGTCGGAAGAACAAGTAATCCAGAAGTTCGTCTACGACTTCACTGAGGGCAACAAGGACCTCAAGGACCTGCTCGGCGGCAAGGGTGCGAACCTCGCCGAGATGACCAACCTCGGTCTGCCCGTCCCCCCGGGCTTCACGATCACCACCGAGGCGTGCAAGGTCTACCTGGAGTCGGGCGCCGAACCCGCGGCGCTGCGCGACGAGGTGAGTGCGCACCTCGAGGCGCTCGAGCGGAAGATGGGCAAGAAGCTCGGCCAGGCGGACGACCCGCTGCTCGTCTCCGTCCGGTCGGGGGCGAAGTTCAGCATGCCGGGCATGATGGACACCGTCCTCAACATCGGCCTGTCCGACGCCTCGGTCGCGGGCCTGGCCGCGCAGGCCGGCAACGAGCGCTTCGCATGGGACTCCTACCGGCGCCTCATCCAGATGTTCGGCAAGACCGTGCTGGGCGTCGACGGCGAACTCTTCGAGGACGCGCTGGAGGACGCCAAGCGGGCCAAGGGCACCCACGATGACCTCGACCTGGACGCGGCCGATCTGCAGGGCCTGGTCGATCAGTTCAAGGCCGTCGTCGCCAAGGAGACCGGGCGGGACTTCCCGCAGGACCCGCGGGAGCAGATGGACCTGGCCGTCCGCGCCGTCTTCGACTCGTGGAACGGCGAGCGCGCCAAGCTCTACCGCCGCCAGGAGCGCATCCCGGGCGACCTCGGCACGGCTGTGAACGTCTGCTCCATGGTCTTCGGCAACCTCGGCTCCGACTCCGGCACCGGCGTCGCCTTCACCCGCGACCCGGCCACCGGCCACCAGGGCGTGTACGGCGACTACCTGAGCAACGCGCAGGGCGAGGACGTCGTGGCGGGCATCCGCAACACCGTGCCGCTCGCCGAGCTGGAGCAGCTGGACAAGGCCTCCTACGACCAGCTGATGCAGATCATGGAGACCCTCGAGACGCACTACAAGGACCTGTGCGACATCGAGTTCACCATCGAGCGCGGCAAACTGTGGATGCTGCAGACCCGTGTCGGCAAGCGCACCGCCGCCGCCGCCTTTCGTATCGCCACCCAGCTGGTCGACCAGGGCCTGATCGACGAGGCCGAGGCGCTGCAGCGGGTCAACGGTGCGCAGCTGGCGCAACTGATGTTCCCCCGTTTCGACGAGAAGGCGAAGGCCGAGCGGATCGGCTGGGGCATCGCCGCCTCGCCGGGCGCGGCGGTCGGCAAGGCCGTCTTCGACTCGTACACCGCCGTGAAGTGGTCGCGCTCCGGCGAGAAGGTCATCCTCATCCGCCGCGAGACCAACCCCGACGACCTCAACGGCATGATCGCCGCAGAGGGCATCCTCACCTCGCGCGGCGGCAAGACCTCGCACGCGGCCGTCGTCGCCCGCGGCATGGGCAAGACCTGTGTGTGCGGCGCCGAGGAGCTCGAGGTCGACACCAAGCGCCGCCGGATGACGGCCCCCGGCGGGGTCGTGGTCGAGGAGGGCGACGTCATCTCCATCGACGGCTCCTCCGGCAAGGTCTACCTGGGCAAGGTGCCGGTCGTCCCGTCCCCGGTCGTGGAGTACTTCGAGGGCCGCATGCACGCCGGCGCCGACGACGCCGACGAGCTGGTGCGGGCCGTGCACCGGATCATGGCGTATGCCGACCGGGTCCGCCGGCTGCGGGTGCGCGCCAACGCCGACAACGCCGAGGACGCCTCGCGCGCCCGCCGCTTCGGCGCCCAGGGCATCGGCCTGTGCCGCACCGAGCACATGTTCCTCGGCGAGCGCCGCGAGCTGGTGGAGCGGCTGATCCTCGCCCACACCGACTCCGAGCGCGACAAGGCGCTGTCCGCGCTGCTGCCGCTGCAGAGGGCCGACTTCGTGGAGCTCTTCGAGGCGATGGACGGGCTGCCGGTGACCGTGCGCCTGCTGGACCCGCCGCTGCACGAGTTCCTGCCCGACATCACCGAGCTGTCGGTGCGCGTCGCGCTCGCCGAGTCCCGCAAGGACGCCAACGAGAACGACCTGCGCCTGCTCCAGGCCGTCCACAAGCTGCACGAGCAGAACCCGATGCTCGGCCTGCGGGGTGTCCGTCTCGGCCTGGTCATCCCCGGCCTGTTCGCCATGCAGGTGCGGGCCATCGCCGAGGCCGCCGCGGAGCGCAAGAACGCCAAGGGCGACCCCCGCCCCGAGATCATGATCCCGCTGGTGGGCACGGTCCAGGAGCTGGAGATCGTGCGCGAGGAGGCCGGGGCCGTGATCGCCGAGGTCGAGGCCGCCACCGGCACCGAGCTGGGGCTCACCCTGGGCACGATGATCGAGCTGCCCCGCGCCGCCCTGACCGCCGCTCAGATCGCCGAGGCCGCCGAGTTCTTCTCCTTCGGCACCAACGACCTGACCCAGACGGTCTGGGGCTTCAGCCGCGACGACGTCGAGGCCAGCTTCTTCACCGCCTACCTGGAGAAGGGCATCTTCGGCGTCTCCCCGTTCGAGACCATCGACAAGGACGGCGTCGGCGCCCTCGTCCGCTCCGCCGCCGCGGCCGGCCGCGCCACCCGGCCCGACCTCAAGCTCGGCGTCTGCGGCGAGCACGGCGGCGACCCCGAGTCCGTCCACTTCTTCCACGAGGTGGGCCTGGACTACGTCTCCTGCTCCCCGTTCCGCATCCCCGTCGCCCGCCTGGAGGCGGGCCGGGCCGCGGCGCTGAGCAAGGGCAGCGACAGCCGGTAACCCCGGCCAGGAGGACCATCTCCCACCCTCACCGGGGGCGGCACCTTTGTGCGAAGGTGCCGCCCCCACTTTCGTTCCGCCCCTCTACGAGCGGAACGGGCCGCGCACCCTCGCAGGTGATGCCGCGGTCCGCCGGAGTTCACCGTCATGGCGACGGGCGTCCCGGTACGCGGCGGCTCACCCCGCCGCGGGCAGCTCGTAACGGACGCGCGTGAGCTGTTCGGAAGCCGCCCACAGCAGCTCGCCGGCGCGGTCGTCGCGGGTCCACGGGGCACGCCAGGAGGGGACGGGGGAGCCGCGCCACCCCTGGAACCGGGGACCGGTGAAGGAGTCGGGGAGCACGCCGGGCGCCGTGGCGGCGTACAGCAGCGGGAGCGCGCCGGCGTCCGCGGACTGGGCGATCACCCGGTTGCCGAGGTTCACCACGCGTTCGAGGGTCCGGCGGTTCTCCATGCGCGCGGCGCGGGTCTGCAGCCCGGTGCTCGCGTAGCCGGGGTGCGCCGCGGTGGCGACGGTGCCGGCGCCCGCGGCCGCCAGCCGCCGGGACAACTCGTGGACGAAGAGCAGGTTGGCGCTCTTGGAGCGGGCATACGCGATCCAACGGCGGTAGCGGCGCCGGCTGTTGAGGTCCGTGGGGTCGATGGTGGCGACCACGTGCATGCTGCTGGAGACGGTGACGACGCGGGATCCCGGGGTGGCCAGCAGGCGCGGCAGCAGGAGTCCGGTGAGGGCGAAGTGGCCGAGGTGGTTCACGCCCATCTGGGTCTCGAAGCCGTCGGCGGTGGTGCCGTACGGCAGGGCCATCACGCCGGCGTTGTTGAGCAGCAGGTCCAGCCCGGTGCCGCCGTACCCGGCGGCGAAGGCGCGCACCGAGGACAGGTCGCCCAGGTCGAGGTGGCGGTATCCGGCGCGGGCCTCGGGCACTTCGGCCTTCAGGCGCTCGACCGCCTGCTTGCCGCGCGTCTCGCTGCGGCAGGCGAGGAGCACCCTGGCGCCCCTGCGGGCGAGCTCGCGGGCTGCGCAGTAGCCGATACCGCTGTTCGCGCCGGTGACGACGGCCGTGCGGCCGCTCTGGTCGGGGATGTCGTTCGCGGTCCACACCATGCGGGTCAGCGTAGGGCCGCCGCGCCGCCCTCCACACGGGGGCGCGACGGCCCTACGGCGTCAGGAGTGCGGGGGACGGTCCTCGCCGGAGCTGCCCGTGCCGAACTCGTCGCCCAGCTTGTCCTGAGCGGTGTCGACCTGGCGCTGGTACTTCCCGCCGGTCTTCTCGTCCAGCATGTCGCCGCCCTTGTCGATGCCCTTGTGGGTCTGGCTCTCGTGGCCCTTCAGCTTGGCTTTGATCTTGTCGAACATGGACATCGCTGTCCTCCTCGCCGTAGTGGCACTTCTCTCAGCATCACCGCCCCACCGAAGATCCGCATCCGGAACCTCCGGGGCCGCAAAATCGCAGGTCAAAGCGGTGCCGCGAGGCGCGGCCACGGCGAGGGCGCCCCGTGTCGGCCGGCGCGGGCCGGTGTGCACGGTGGCGTTGCGTGTCGGGCGAGGGCATTGCGGGAAGCGGGCGCGATGTCCCGCCCCGGGCGAGGACGGGGCTGAGGCCGGCGCGGGCCACGGGGCCCGGGCGGCCGGCCGGGAGGGCGCGTCGGCCGTTGCCGGGTACCGCGAGAGAATCCGGGGCGCCGGCCACGGGATCCGCCTCCCGGGCCGGCGCGACGTGCCGTCCTGGCCGAGGGCAGAGGGTCGGTGACGGGTGGGCGCGGCGTCGATCACGGGGCAGCGGCCCGTTGCGCCGCGGGCGGTTGCGACGGCGACGCGGGCCCGGTCCGCCCTGGGCCCTGCGCCGGATGACGGGGGCGGGCGGCCGGCGGCCCGCCCCTCCCGTGTGACGGGCGGGAGCCACGGCCCCGGCGGCTGCTCCTTGCCGTGGCGGTCGGTCGTCGGGCCTCGTGAGCGCGCCCGCGCGTCGCCACCGGGCACCGGCCGTTGGGCCGTCGGCGAGCGGACGGGCTCGGCGCCCCGGGCTGCCGGCTCCCCGGGGCCGTGTACGCGCCCGGGGCGGTGATCGCGGGGGCCGACGGCCGGTTCGGCCGGTGTGCGTGCGGGGGTTGCTGGGGTCGTGCCGGATCGACGACCGGTCAGGGGGCCAGGGCCACCCGGCCGCCGATGTCGACGGTGCCGTCGGGGTGGGGGCGGGTCAGGATCTGTGAGCCCAGGCCCTGGCGGACATCCAGCGGGCGCCCGAGTCCGGCGGTGAGTACGAGGGCGGCGGCTCCCGTCGCCTCGTCCTCCACGATCGCGTCGCCGCGGCGCGGGAAGGCCCGCGCCCGCACGCGTCCGGCCGCCTCGTCCGCCCAGGCCCACGCGTAGAGCCAGCCCTCGCCGGGCGGCGGCGCGGGCAGCGCGTCCACCTCGGCGGGCGAGCCCAACCGCTGGGTGCGACGCCCCGACGCCCACTCGGCGCGCCCGCGCACCCAGGTGAACTCGCCCTCCGCCCAGGCCTTCACCGCGCCGGCCGGCGGCCGCAGCACCTCGGCCCCGAGCAGCCATGCCGTCCCCACCGTCGCGTGACCCGCGAAGGGCAGCCGCACACTCGGCGTCCAGATGTCGACGACGCCGCGCCCGGCGTCGTCGACGAACACGGTCTCGCTGTAGCCGAGCTCGGCGGCCAGCCGCTGCCGTGCCTCCGTCCCCGGCACGGACGCGCCGTTGCGTACCACCCCGAGCAGGTTCCCGCCCCGCCCGTCGGGACCGACGAACACCCGCAGCACCTCTACCTCGACCTCGGCCATGGACCGATTCAAGCAGGTGCCGCGTCCGTCACCGCATCCGCACCGGGAAGGCCGGGACCGAGACCGCCTCGTCGTCGAGGCAGCGGCCGTTCTCCAGGTCGAAGCGCTGCTTGAGCAGCGGGGAGGCGACGAAGGCCCGGCCTTCGGCGGTGGAGCCGGTCAGGCCGCGGGACAGGACGTAGGCGCCGGTGAACGGGTCGCGGTTGTCGATGGCGTACAGGCGCCCGTGCCGGTCGGTGAAGAGGGCGGCCTGCCGGCCGTCGGGGAGGAGGGCGGCGACGCCGCGGCCGGGGGTCAGGGCTTCGTGCTCGCAGACGGCGAACCAGTCGGCGGTGCCGGGGAGGAGGACTTCGACGGTCATGCGGTGGTGGTCCCTTCGAGGGTGCGGACGGGGAGCACGGGGCCGGCGAGCAGGTCGAGGTCGGGCTTGACCTGGTCCCGCTCGGGGACGAAGCGCACGGAGGGGTCGGGGACGCCGGGCGCGTTGACGAAGGAGACGAAGCGCCGCAGCCGCTCCGGGTCGCCCAGCGTCTGCGCCCACTCGTCGCGGTAGTGGGCGACGTGGTCGGCCATCAGCCGCTCCAGCTCCGCGCAGATGCCGAGGGAGTCGTGGACGACGACGTCCCGTACGTGGCCGAGCCCGCCCTCGAGCCGCTCCAGCCAGGCGGAGGTGCGCTCCAGGCGGTCGGCGGTGCGGATGTAGAACATCAGGAAGCGGTCGATCAGCCTGACCAGCTCGGCGTCGCTCAGGTCCTGGGCGAGCAGGTCCGCGTGGCGCGGGGTGGCGCCGCCGTTGCCGCCGACGTAGAGGTTCCAGCCGCCCACGGTGGCGATGACGCCGAAGTCCTTGCTCCGGGCCTCCGCGCACTCGCGCTGGCAGCCGGAGACGGCGGACTTGAGCTTGTGCGGTGAGCGCAGGCCCCGGTAGCGCAGCTCCAGGTCGATGGCCATGCGGACGCTGTCCTGCACGCCGTAGCGGCACCAGGTCTGCCCGACGCAGGACTTCACGGTGCGCAGCGCCTTGCCGTACGCGTGCCCGGACTCGAAACCGGCGTCCACCAGCCGGGCCCAGATCACCGGGAGCTGGTCGACCCGGGCGCCGAACAGGTCGATCCGCTGGCCCCCGGTGATCTTGGTGTAGAGGCCGAAGTCGCGGGCCACCTCGCCGATCACGATCAGCTTCTCCGGGGTGATCTCACCGCCGGGGATACGGGGCACGATCGAGTACGAGCCGTTGCGCTGCATGTTGGCCAGGAAGTGGTCGTTGGTGTCCTGCAGCGCCGCCTGCTCGCCGTCCAGGACGTAGCCGGAGGCACCGATCGTGGGGGCGAGCGAGGCGATGATCGACCCGACGGCCGGCTTGCAGATCTCGCAGCCGTCGCCGCCGCGGGCGCCGTCGCGGCCGTGACGGTCGAGCAGCTCGCGGAATCCGGTGATCCGCAGCGCGCGCACGATCTCGTAGAGCTCCTGGCGGGTGTGGGCGAAGCAGCCGCACAGCCCCTTGTCGACCTCGACGCCCGAGGCCTCCAGCTCGGCGGTGACCAGCTGGCCCAGCACCTTCACGCAACTGCCGCAGCCGGTCCCGGCCTTGGTGCACTTCTTGACCTCGGGGACGGTGGCGCAGCCGTGCTCGGTGACCGCGCCGCGGATCGCGGCCTTGGTGACGTTGTGGCAGGAGCAGATCACCGCCTCGTCCGGCAGCGCCGAGGGGCCCAGCGCCACGGGGGCGCCCGCGCCCGCCGGGAGCACCAGCTGCTCCGCGGGGACCGGCGGCACCGAGCCGGTGAGCGGGCGCAGCATGCCGTACTGCTCGGCGTCGCCGACGAGGATGCCGCCCAGCAGCACACCGTCCCGCGAGACGACCAGCTTCTTGTAGACCCCGGAGCGGGAGTCGGAGTAGACCACGTCGAGGCAGCCGGCGGTCGCGCCGTGCGCGTCGCCGAAGGAGGCGACGTCCACACCGAGCAGCTTCAGCTTGGTGGAGGTGTCGGCGCCGGTGAAGGAGCCCTCCTCGCCGGCGATGGCCTTCGCCGCGGTCTCGGCCATGTCGTAGCCCGGCGCCACCAGGCCGTACACCCGGCCGTCCGAGGCCAGGGCGCACTCGCCGATCGCATAGACGTACGGGTCCTCGGTGCGGCAGGTCGCGTCGACGACGATGCCGCCGCGCTCGCCGACCGGCAGCCCGCACTCACGTGCGAGCTGGTCGCGCGGCCGTACGCCCGCCGAGAAGACCACCAGGTCGACGTCGAGCGACGAGCCGTCCGACAGCGCCATGGCCCTGACCGAGCCGTCGCCGGTCGTGAGGATCTCCTGCGTGCCCACGCCCGTGTGGACGGTCACGCCCATGTCCTCGACGGTGCGCCGCAGGGCCTCCCCGCCGCCCTCGTCGACCTGCACCGGCATCAGCCGGGGCGCGAACTCCACGACGTGGGTGTCCAGTCCGAGCCCCTTGAGCGCGCCCGCCGCCTCCAGCCCGAGGAGCCCGCCGCCGACCACCGCGCCGGTGCGCGAGGTCATCGCGTACTCCTCGATCGCCAGCAGGTCCTCGATCGTGCGGTAGACGAAGCAGCCGCCCGCGTCCTTTCCCGGGACCGGCGGCACGAAGGGGTACGAGCCGGTGGCGAGCACCAGGGTGTCGTAGCCGACGGTCAGGCCGGAGCGGGCGGTGACCGTCCGGGCCTGCCGGTCCACGGCGACCGCCGGGTCGCCCAGATGGACTTCGATGCCGTGCTCCGCCATGAAGCCGGCCTCCACCAGGGAGAGCGACTCGGGGCCCGCGCCGGCGAAGTACGAGCTGAGGTGGACGCGGTCGTACGCCGGGCGGGGCTCCTCGCAGAGCACCACCACCCGGGCGCGGGAGGTCAGGCCCCGGTCGGCCAGCGCCTCCAGGAACCGCTGTCCGACCATCCCGTGGCCGACGAGCACAATGGTAGGCGTGGTCATGTCAGGACCCTCCGTTGTCGGTGAGCAGGTGGAGCGGGGGAGCGGGCAGTGGCTCGTCGCCCTCCCAGGTGCGGGCGAGGGTGCCCACGGTGCTGAGGTCGCCGAGGAGGATGCCGCCGACGAGGCGGTCACCGCGCAGGACGACCTTCCGGTAAGCGCCGCGCGTGGCGTCGGCGAGACGGAGCACGTCGTCGCCCGGCGCGGGGGTCGTCTCGCCGAAGGAGGCGATGTCCAGGGTCGCCGGGCCGCCCAGGGTGAGCCGGGTCAGCGAGCGGGTGCCGCCGTAGCGCGCCGCGGGGTCGGCCGTCAGGACGTCGGCCAGCGCATCCGCCTGCTCGGTGGCCGGGCCCGCGAGGCCGTAGACGACGCCGTCGTGCTGGGCGCAGTCGCCGATGGCGTGGACCGACGGGTCCGAGGTGCGCAGCGTGTCGTCCACCACCACCCCCTTGGCGACCGCCAGCCCCGCCGCCTGGGCGAGACCGACGCGCGGCCGGACGCCGCAGGCCAGCACGACCAGGTCGGCGCCGAGGTGGTAGCCGTCGGCGAGTTCGACCGCGGTGACCACCGGACGCGCCGCCCGGCCGTCATCAGCGGCCCCCCGGGGCAGGGTCAGCGGACGCGCCCCGGCGGGCCCGCCTCCCGTACGCGCGGCCATCACCAGCCGCAGCTGCCGGGAGGGCTGCGCGCCCCCGTCCTCGTCGCGGGTCAGCAGACCGCGCACCCGGCACTGGGTGTGCACCTCGACGCCCAGCCCCTCCAGATGGGCGCGCAGCAACTCCGCGGCGGCCTCGTCGAGATGGCGTTCCAGCAGGTGCTCACCCTGGGTGGCGACCACCACCTGCGCCCCGCGCGCCGCCAGCGCCCGCGCCGCCGACACCCCGAGCAACCCGCCGCCGACGACCACCGCGCGGGCCCCGGGACGCACGGCCGCCGAGAGCGCGAGGCAGTCGTCCATCGTGCGGAAGGCGTGCACCCCCTCCGGCACCATGCCGCTGTCCCGCGCGAACAGCCCGCGCAGCGGCGGCAGCACCGGATTGGAGCCGGTCGCCAGCACCAGCCGGTCGTACCGGACCACACCGCCGTCGTCGCAGACCACGGCCCGCTCGTCGCGGTCGATCCGCACCACCCGGACACCCCGGCGCACCACCGCTCCGGGCGCACCCGGCAGGGCGACCACCTCCGGCGCGTACCGGCCCGCCAGCACCTCCGCGAGCAGCACCCGGTTGTACGGGGTGTGCCGCTCCTCGCCGATCACCGTGACGTCCACGCCGGAGGGCGCCAGACGCTGCGCGAGTCGCGCCCCCGCCAAGCCGCCGCCGACCACCACCATTTTCATGGCACGAGCCTGCGGTGCCGCTGTTACCCGGCCGCATCCCCGTCGTTTCCCGGGGGGAACAGTGCCCTCAGCGTCGGGCCGGCATGGCTGTGAGGCCGAAGTGGCCCACCGATCCCGCGGCTTGGTGGCCCTGTCCGCCAGTCCACCTGGTCCCTACGGTTGACCCATGACCCTGGCGCGACTCACCCCGCCCGCCGGCCCACCCAGACTCCTCGCGCTCGCCCAGCTCGCCAACTCCGTCGGCGACGGCGCCTATCTCGTCTGCTCCGCGCTCTACTTCACCCGGATCGTCGGCCTCCCGCCCGAGCAGGTCGGCCTCGGCCTCACTGTCGCCTGGGGCCTCGGCTCCGTCGCGGGTGTGCCCCTCGGCCACCTCGCCGACCGGCGCGGCCCGCGCGGCACGGCCGTTGTGCTGGCGCTCACCACGGCCGCCTCGGTGGCCGGCCTCCTCGCTGCCCGCTCCTTCGCGGCCTTCCTCCTCGCCGTGTGCGCGTACGCCGTCGGCCAGTGCGGGCTCGCCGCCGCCCGCCAGGCCCTGCTGGCCGCCCTGGTACGGCCCGAGAAAAGGACCGGGCTGCTGGCATACCTCCAGTCCACGCTCAACGCCGGGCTGGGCGCCGGAGCCGCGCTGGGCGGGCTCGCCCTGCACGCCGGCACACGCACCGCCTACCTCGCGGTCCTCGCCGTCGACGTGGCGGGATTCCTCGTCTGCGCGGCCGTGCTGTCCCGGCTGCCCGCCGTACCGCCCCGGCCGCCCGTCGCCGCTGCCGAACCGGCCTTCGCGGTGCTCCGCGACCGCCGGTACGCCCTGGTCACCGCGCTCAACGCGATCCTGCTGCTGCGCATGCCGCTGCTGTCGCTGGTCGTCCCGCTCTGGGTCGTGGAGCACACTTCCGCCCCCGGCTGGATCGTGGCCGCCCTGCTGCTGCTCAACACCGCCGCCGTGACGCTCTGTCAGGTGCGGGCGGCGCGCGCCGTCACCGGCCTGCCTTCCGCGTGCCGCGCCGTGCGCCGCTCCGGTGTCCTCCTGCTCGCCTCCTGCGCCGTCTTCGCGCTCTCGGCGTACGGCGGTTCGGCCGCCGTCGCGGCGGGTGTGCTGCTGGCGGCCGCGGCCCTGCAGGTCGCGGGGGAGATGCTGCAGTCCGCGGGCTCCTGGCAGATCGCCTTCGACCTGGCCCCACCGGACCGCCAGGGCCAGTACCAGGGCTTCTTCGGCGCCGGCACCGCCGCCGCCCGCACCCTCGGCCCGGCCCTCCTCACGCCCCTAGTCCTGTCGGGCGGCACCGCGGGCTGGCTCGTCCTCGGCGCCCTCTTCCTCGCGGCGGCCCACGCCATGGGACCCGCGACCCGGCTCGCCCGGCCCCGCGCCCTCGCTACCGACGGTCGACCCTGATCATGGCGATCCCGGGCCGGACCTTGGCCACCGACGCGAAGTCCTGGTCGGCGTGGATCAGGGTCAGACCGTGGGCCTCCGCGGTCAGCGCGATGAGGATGTCCATGGGCGACGGTCCGCGGTGGTGCCCGATGGCGATCAGATCACGCTGCACGGCGTGGATCCGGCGCCAGGGATCGTCGAGCGCCGGGCACCGGCCGAAGGTCCGGCGCAGCACGGAGAGAAAGGGCTCGTACTCCCGATCGGCGCGCACACCGGTCATCAACTCGGCTTCGACCGGCGGACACATGGCGACCAGCCCCCGGGCCACATGCGTGGGCCACGGCTCGGGGATCTGCCGCCGCAACAGGCGCCACACCGCCGAGGTGTCGGCGAGGTAGCTCATCGGCCGCCGCGCTCCTGCTCCGCCAGGTAGTCGAAGTCCAGGACGTCCTCGGCATGTTCCTGGAGCCATGCCAGTCCGCGGGCACGGTCGTCGGCGCTCGTCCCGGCCGCTATCGACAGGGCCAGATTGATCGTCTCGCGCTTCGTCCTGGTGCCGAGCTGCCGCTGGGCGAGGGCGAGCATCGCGTCGTCCAGATCGATGACCGTGCGTGCCATGACGGCCTCCCCGGTTGATATCAGGTGGGATGCCAGTATATCAACAGCGATATCAGACGTCGATGGTCCGCGGCTCCGCCCGTTCGACGCGGACCGCGCACACCTTGAACTCCGGCATGCGGGACGTCGGGTCGAGCGCCGGGTTGGTCAGGGTGTTGGCCCGGCCCTCGCCCGCCCAGTGGAAGGGCATGAAGACCGTGTCCGGACGGATGGCGCGGTCCACCCGGGCCGGCGCCACCGCGCGGCCCCGGCGCGACGTGACGGCGACCGGCTCGCCCTCGGCGACGCCGATGCGCTCGGCCAGGCGCGGGTGGAGCTGCACGAAGGGCCCTGGCGCGGCCGCGTTCAGCTCCGCCACCCGACGTGTCTGGGCGCCCGACTGGTACTGCGCCAGCACCCGGCCGGTCGTCAGGTACAGAGGGAAGTCCCCGTCCGGCTCCTCGGCCGCCGGCCGGTGCAGCACCGGCACGAACCTCGCCCGGCCGTCCGGCGTCGCGAACCGGTCGAGGAACAGCCGGGGCGTGCCCGGGTGCGCGGCGGCGTCCCCGGCCGGGGCGTCCGGGCACGGCCAGAACACCCCGTCCTCCGCCTCGGTCCGGCGGTAGGTGATCCCCGAGTAGTCCGCGGGCCCGCCCGCCGACGCGCGGCGCAGCTCCTCGAAGACCTCCTCCGGGTCGGCCGGAAAGCCCTTCTCCCAGCCCAGCCGCGCGGCCAGCCGGTTCAGCACGTACAGGTCGCTGCGCACACCCTCCGGTGGGTCCAGGGCCTTGCGCCGCAGCAGCACCCTGCCTTCCAGGCTCGTCGTGGTGCCCGTCTCCTCGGCCCACTGCGTCACCGGCAGCACCACGTCGGCCATCGCCGCCGTCTCCGACAGCACCACGTCGCACACGGCGAGGAAGTCCAGCGCCGCGATGCGCTCCGTGACGTGCGCCGCCCGCGGCGCGGAGACCACCGGGTTGGAGCCCATCAGCAGCAGGCCCTTCACGTCCCGGCCCAGCGCGTCCAGCAGCTCGTACGCGCTGCGCCCCGGCCCCGGCAGGTCGTCCGGGTCGACCCCCCACACCCCGGCCAGGTGGGCGCGCGCCGCCGGGTCGTCCAGCTTGCGGTAGCCGGGCAGCTGGTCGGCCTTCTGGCCGTGTTCCCGGCCGCCCTGGCCGTTGCCCTGCCCCGTGAGGCAGCCGTACCCCGACAGCGGGCGCCCCGCGCGGCCCGTCGCCAGGCACAGGTTGATCCACGCGCTCACCGTGTCCGTGCCCTTCGACTGCTGCTCCGGGCCGCGCGCGGTCAGCACCATCGCCTCCGGCACGGCGCAGAACATCTCCACCGCCGCACGCAGGCTGGGCACCGGCACCCCCGTGATCCGCTCGACCAGCTCCGGCCAGAGCGACATCGCCGCGGCGCGCGCCTCCGGCCAGCCGGTCGTGCGCCGCGCGACGAAGTCCTCGTCCACGCGGCCCTGCGCGACCACCAGGTGCAGCAGGCCCAGCGCGAGGGCGAGGTCGGTGCCGGGACGCGGTTGCAGGTGCAGGTCGGCGTGCTCGGCGGTGCGCGTGCGGCGCGGGTCCACGACGATCAGGCGGCCGCCGTTCTCCTTCAGCTCCGTGAAGTAGCGCAGCGCGGGCGGCATCGTCTCGGCGAGGTTCGAGCCGACCAGGATCACGCAGCCGGTCCGCGGGATGTCCGCCAGCGGGAACGGCAGGCCCCGGTCCAGGCCGAAGGCCCTGGTGTGGGCGGCCGCGGCGGAGGACATGCAGAAGCGGCCGTTGTAGTCGATCTGGGACGTCCGCAGCACGACGCGGGCGAACTTGCCCAGCGCGTACGCCTTCTCGTTGGTCAGGCCCCCGCCGCCGAAGACGCCGACGGCGTCGGGGCCGTGGGCGGCCCGCACCCGGAGCAGGCCTTCCGCGACCCGGTCCAGGGCGTCCTCCCAGGTGGCCGGCTCCAGCTGCCCGGAGGCGCGGTCCCTGACCAGCGGTCCGGTCAGCCGTGCCGTCGGGGACAGCACGGCGGGCGCGGTGCGGCCCTTGCCGCACAGGGCTCCCCTGTTCACGGGGAAGTCCCGCTCCACCACCTCGGGGATGCCCCCGCTGCCTGGACGCAGGCCCATTCCGCACTGCAGGGCACAGTACGGACAGTGCGTGTCGACGGTTCCGCTGGCGCTCATGCCGTCCACGATGCGGCGCCGGTGTTTCGCCCCACGCCCGCGGGCGTTACGCCCGGCGCACGGGGCGCTCCCCGCGGGGTTGTGCCGGGTGTGAGGCTGTGCGACCGGTGCCGCGGGTGCGGGTGCCTGCGGCGGGCGGTTCCCCAGCCGCCGCGGTTGGTCGCCGCCACGCACGGGCGCAGGCCCTCACCATCGCGCCGGATGGGGGCTACTCCGGTCGAAGGCTGGGGAGGAGGGCGGGCGAACCGCCCGCCGCAGGCGCGACGTCCGCCCACGAGGCACCGCCCGCCGCAGGCGCAGACGACCCGCACACGGCAACCGGCCGCAAGGGGCACCCCGGTCCGGGGCTACCGGGTCTATTCGCTTCACCACCGGGCTCAGCCCGGTGGTGAAGCGAATCTTTGGCCCGCTGTGACCTCAGTTGTGTGCACGGATCCGCGCTGTTCGCCTCAGCCCGGGTCAGAGCGGCCGGTTCGGGGCGGCGAGGATGTCAACCCAGGGTGCGCTGGACGCCCCGCTCACGAGGGCCGAGGAAACGGGGATCCGGGGTGAACGCCGCGTCGAAGGCGGCCTTCACGGCTCCCGCGACCTCGCGGGTCCCCCCGTAGTACCAGGTGGCGTCGTGCCGCTCGTCGACCCCGATCCCGTACGCCTCGATCCCGGCCGCCCCGCACAGCGCCAGCGCCCGACGTATGTGGAAGCCCTGGCTGACCAGGAGCGCCCGGTCGACGCCGAAGACCCGCCGGGCCCGGGTGCAGGAGTCCCACGTGTCGAAGCCGGCGTAGTCGAGGACGACCTTTTCCGAGGGCACGCCGTGCGCCGCCAGGTAGTCCCGCATCGCGCTCGGCTCGTCGTAGTCGGTGCGGCTGTTGTCGCCGGTGACGAGGACCGCCCGCACCTTGCCCGCCGCCCACAGCTCGGCGGCCGCGTCGAGGCGGTGGGCCAGGTAGGGGGAGGGCTCACCGTTCCACAGGCCCGCGCCGAAGACGACGGCGACGGGCTCCGCGGGGGCGGTCGCCACCGTGCGGACCCGGTCGTCGGTCGTGACCTGGAGCCACGTCGAGGGGAGCAGCGCCAGCACGCCCAGCGCCACGGCCCCCCACAGCAGGCGCCGCCGTCCCCGCCTGGACCGCGGCAGCCGTGTGAGTCGCGTGAGCCGTCGCACTCCCGTGAGCCGCCGCAGCCGCGCGAGCCGCCGCAGCCGTGGCAGGACGGCTCCTCCGCCCGCCTCCGGCGCCTTCCGGTTCACGCTTCGTTCCACGTCCGAGTCGACGTCCCGCACGTCCTTGCGGTTCCATGATGATGATGCGTGACGACCATTCCCGACTCCCGTTCTTCGTGTACGGGACCCTGCGGCCGGGCGAGATCAACCATTCCTGGCTGCTGCGCGGCCGGACGACGTCCGAGACGCCCGCCGTGCTGCACGGCGCGCTGCTCTTCGAGGGCCCGGGCTACCCGTACGCCGTCGCCGACGACCACGGCCGCGTCCACGGCGATGTGATCCACCCGGTCGATGACCTGTACCAGGAGGTGCTCGCGGACCTCGACCGTCTGGAGGAGTACAGCCCCGATGAGCCCGGTAACCTGTACGAACGCGTCGTCCGCGACGTGCGCACCTACGCCGGGCGGACGCTGCCGGCCTGGGTCTACCTGGCGGCCGCCGACCACGAGCGCGACCTGCGGGAGAAGGGACGCCCCATCGCCGGCGGCGACTGGAAGCGCCGCTGACGCGGCCCGTGTGCGCGGGGCCCTCACACCGGCCCGTGCGACGTGTGATGCGGCGGAAACCAGTCGTCATGCCGGTGCAACGGCCCGGCAATCCCCGCTCGCCACACTCAGTGCATGACGGCCAAGGAACCCGCACCGCACGGCGTGCCAGGACCGGAGCACTTCGACAGCACGGCACAGCTCATGTCCCGGATCACCACGCAGCTCAGCAGCCGGCTCGCCCGGGTGACACTGCGCTCCGCGGCCCCGCGCCCCCCGGTCCTGGTCGCCGTCGCGCACGGCAGCCGCGACCCGGCGGCGCTGCGCACCGCGCTCGCCCTCGTGGACCGGATCAGGGACCTGCGCCCGGGGCTGTCCGTGCGGCTCGGCCACATCGAGATCGACGAGCCGCCGCTGGACGACACCCTGGCCGCCCTGGACGGGGAGGCCGTCCTGGTACCGCTGATGCTGACCCGCGGCCACCACGTCAAGCGGGACATCCCCGGGGCGCTGGCCCGTGCCCCGCACCTGCGCGGACGGGTCGCGGCGCCGCTCGGCCCGCACCCGCTGCTGGCCGAGGCGCTGCACGACCGGCTGGCCGAGGCCGGCTGGCGCACCGGCTCCCCGCGGGCCGCCCGGCGCGCCGGGATCGTGCTGGCCGCCGCCGGGTCCCGGGACCCGCGGTCGGCCCGGGACACCGAGGCGACGGCGGCGCTGCTGCGGGCCCGGCTGGGCGGGAACGTCCCGGTGGTGCCCGCGTACGCGTCGGCGGGGCCGGACGTCGCGGGCGCGGTGCGGCGGCTGGCGGCCGGCGGCCGGGACCGGGTCGCGGTGGCGTCCTGCTTCGCTGCGCCGGGCCGCTTCGCGACGGCGACGGCCGCCGCGGCGCCGTGGATCGCCGCGGCCCCGCTCGGCGCGCATCCGGCGATGGCCGCGCTGGTGCTGCACCGCTACGACCGGGCGCTGGCCGGCACGGCGGGTTCCGCCGCCGCGGCGCAGCCGGCCACGGCGTAGCCGCCGGTATCCGGTCGCGCCCGCTACCGTCGCGGTATGGACGCGAACCACCCCGCGGCGGCCGACTACGCCCCCTACAGCGAAGCCGACACCGAACGCTACGTGCCCGAGCCCGACAAGCGGGCCGGTCGCACCTCGTTCCAGCGGGACCGGGCCCGCATGCTGCACTCCGCGGCACTGCGCAGGCTGGCCGGGAAGACGCAGGTGGTGGACCCGGTCGACGACGCCCGGGCGATCAACAGCAGCCCGCGGACGCGGCTGACGCACAGCCTGGAGTGCGCCCAGGTCGGCCGGGAACTCGGGGCGGCCCTCGGCTGCGACCCGGACCTGGTGGAGACCGCCTGCCTGGCCCACGACATCGGCCATCCGCCGTTCGGCCACAACGGCGAGATGGTGCTCGCCGAGGTCGCGGCCGGCTGCGGCGGCTTCGAGGGCAACGCCCAGAGCCTGCGCATCCTGACCCGGCTGGAGCCGAAGCGTTTCGCCCACGCCGACGACGGCACCCTGATCAGCGTGGGCCTCAACCTGACCCGGGCGGCGCTGGACGCGGCGACGAAGTACCCGTGGACGCGCGGCGGACACCCCACCGACCCCACCAGCCCCAAGTTCGGCGTGTACGAGGACGACCTGCCGGTCTTCGAGTGGCTGCGCCGCACCGCCCCCGCCGACCGCCCGTACGTGCAGTGCTTCGAGGCACAGGTCATGGACTGGGCCGACGACGTGGCGTACTCCGTCCACGACGTCGAGGACGGTCTGCACGCCGGCCACCTGGACCCGGCGGTGCTGCTCGCCGACCCCGAGCGCCGGGAGATCTTCGCCGTGGCAGCCGCCCGCTACGCCCCCGGGGCGGCCGGGGACGAGCTCGCCGAGGCCCTGGACCGGCTGCTGGACATGGAGTGGTGGCCGCACGGCTACGACGGCTCCGCCATCGCCCAGGCCCGGCTGAAGGACGCCAGCTCGCAGCTGATCGGCCGTTTCTGCCTGGCCGCCGAGCGCGCCACCCGCGACGCCTACGGCACCGGCCGGCTCACCCGCCACCGCGCCCAGCTGGTCGTACCGCGCGACCAGCGGCTGGAGTGCGCCGTACTGAAGGCGGTCGCCGACCGTTACGTCATGCAGCGCGAGGCGCAGGAGCGGCGGCGCGCCCAGCAGCGCGTGGTCATCGGGGAACTCGCCGAGGCCCTGCTGGCCAGGGCGCCGGAGGGGCTGGACCCGCAGTTCCGCGGCATCTTCGACGCGGCCAAGGACGACCGGGCCCGGCAGCGGGCCGTCGTCGACCAGATCGCCTCGCTCACGGACGCCGCCGCGACCGCTCTGCACGCCCGGCTCACCGCCTCCCGGTGAGCTCCCGGCGGGCCCCCGTCCGCCCCCGCGCGCCGTGCCGCCCCCGTTCCCGGTCGGCGCGGCACTCTTCACGTCGGCCCTGCCGTGCGGGACGCTCACATCACTGGCAATTGCCAGAGGGAGGGCCGCCGGGCACCCGAGGACACCAGGGAGGCGCACAGTGGTGGACGCAGACCACACATTCGTCATCGTCGGGGCGGGGCTCGCCGGGGCGAAAGCGGCGGAGACGCTGCGCTCCGAGGGCTTCACCGGCCGCGTGATACTGATCGGGGACGAACGCGACCACCCCTACGAGCGACCGCCGCTCTCCAAGGGCTTCCTGCTCGGCAACGAGGAGCGCGACTCGGTCTTCGTCCATCCCGCCGCCTGGTACGCCGAGCACGACGTCGAACTCCACCTCGGCCAGCCGGTCACCGGCCTGGACCGGGCCGGCCGGCGCATCACCCTGGGCGACGGCACCGCCATCCCGTACGACCGGCTGCTGCTGACCACCGGCGCCGAGCCGCGCCGGCTGGACATCCCCGGCACCGACCTGGCCGGGGTGCACCACCTGCGCCGCCTCGCGCACGCCGAGCGGCTGAAGAACGTGCTGACCGCGCTCGGCCGCGAGAACGGCCATCTGGTCATCGCCGGGGCGGGCTGGATCGGCCTGGAGGTGGCGGCCGCCGCCCGCGGCTACGGCGTCGAGGTCACGGTCGTCGAGCCGCAGCCGTGCCCGCTGCACTCCGTCCTCGGCCCGGAGCTCGGCGAGGTCTTCGCCGACCTGCACCGCGAGCACGGGGTGCGCTTCCACTTCGGCGCGCGGCTCACCGAGATCACCGGCCAGGACGGCATGGTGATGTCGGTGCTCACCGACGACGGCGAGGAGCACCCCGCCCACCACGTGCTCGCCGCGATCGGCGCCGCGCCGCGCACCGCGCTCGCCGAGGCCTCCGGGCTCGCGCTGGCCGACCGTGCCGCCGGCGGCGGGATCGCCGTGGACGCCTCCCTGCGCACCTCCGACCCCGACGTCTTCGCCGCCGGTGACGTCGCCAACGCCGAACACCCCCTGCTGGGCGGCCGGTTGCGGGTCGAGCACTGGGCGAACGCGCTCAACAGCGGGCCCGTGGCGGCGCGTGCCATGCTCGGCAGGGACGTCGTGTACGACCGGGTCCCGTACTTCTTCACCGACCAGTACGACCTGGGCATGGAGTTCTCCGGGCACGCCGCCCCCGGCACCTACGACCAGGTGCTGGCCCGGGGCGACATGGGCAAGCGGCAGTTCATCGCCTTCTGGCTGCGCGAGGGCCGGGTGCTGGCCGGGATGAACGTCAATGTGTGGGACGTGACCGACACCGTCCAGAAGCTCATCCGCTGCGGCCGCCAGGTCGACCCCGACGCGCTGGCCGACCCCAAGGTGCCGCTGGCCTCCCTCCTGGAGTGACCCCGGGAGCGGTCACCTAGCATGGCTGTCATGGAGCCCAGAACCGCCGTCGTACCCGTTGAGGAGATCTTCGATCTGCGCTGGAGGGTGCTGCGGCCCGGGCTCCCCCGCGTTTCGGCGATCTTCCTGGAGGACGGCCACCCGCTCGCCTTCCACATGGCGGCCTACGGCGACGGCGGCGACGAGGTCGTGGCGTGCGTCACGCTCTTCCCGGAGCGGCTGCCCGGCGACACCGCGGTCGAGTACCGGATCCGCGGCATGGCCAGCGCGCCCGAGGTCCGCGGCCGCGGCTACGGGTCGGCGCTGCTGCGCGCCGCGCTGGAGCAGGCCCGGCAGCGCGGGGCCGAGCTGGTGTGGTGCAACGGCCGCACCTCGGCGCGCGGCTTCTGGGAGGGCCAGGGCTTCACGGCGGTGGGGGAGGAGTTCGTGCTGGAGCCGGCCGGTCCGCACTTCCTCTTCGTCGCCAAGCTGGTCTGACCTTCCGCGGGCAGCGCCGTAGAATCCTTCCGTGGCTGGGCGGATCAGGGACGAGGACGTCAAGGCGGTGCGGGACGCGGTCCCGATCGACGCCGTCGTGTCCGAGTACCTGCAGCTCAGGAACGCGGGCGGCGGCAATCTGAAGGGCCTGTGCCCCTTCCACGACGAGAAGTCCCCGTCCTTCCACGTGAGCCCCAGCAAGGGGCTCTACCACTGCTTCGGCTGCCAGGAGGGCGGCGACACCCTCGACTTCGTGATGAAGGTCGACCACCTGTCCTTCTCCGAGGCGGTCGAGCGGCTCGCCGCCGTGGCGGGCATCACGCTGCGGTACGAGGAGGGCGGCTACACCCCGGGCCGCCAGCAGGGCGAGCGGATCCGGCTGATCGAGGCGCACAAGGCCGCCGCGCAGTTCTACGTCGAGCAGCTCGGCGGCGCCGAGGCGGAGATCGGCCGGAAGTTCCTCGCCGAGCGCGGCTTCGACCAGGCCGCCGCAGAACACTTCGGCGTCGGTTACGCCCCGGCCGGGTGGGACCACCTCGTCCGCTTCCTGCGCGGCAGGGGCTTCACCGACCGCGAGCTGATCGTCTCCGGGCTGGCCAGCGAGAGCCGCCGCGGCGGCGCCATCGACCGCTTCCGCGGCCGGCTGATCTGGCCGATCCGCGACATCACCGGCGAGGTGATCGGCTTCGGCGCGCGCAAGCTGCGCGAGGACGACCAGGGCCCGAAGTACCTCAACACCCCCGAGACGCCGATCTACAAGAAGTCCCAGGTCCTGTACGGCATCGATCTGGCCAAGAAGGAGATCGGCCGCACCAGCCGGGCCGTCGTGGTCGAGGGCTACACCGACGTCATGGCCTGCCACCTCGCGGGCGTCACCACCGCCATCGCGACCTGCGGCACCGCCTTCGGCGGCGATCACATCAAGATCCTCCGCCGGATGCTGATGGACAACGCCAACGCCGAGGTGGTCTTCACCTTCGACGGCGACGAGGCCGGCCAGAAGGCCGCCCTGCGTGCCTTCGAGGACGACCAGAAGTTCGCCGCCGAGACCTCCATCGCCATCACCCCCGGCGGCATGGACCCGTGCGAACTGCGCCTGGCCGAGGGGGACGCGGCCGTGCAGCGGCTGATGGACACCCGCACGCCGCTGTTCGCCTTCGCTCTGCGGTCGGCCGTCGCCCGCTACAACCTCGACACCGCCGAGGGCCGGGCCTCCGCACTGGAGGCGGGCGCGCCCATCGTCGCGGGCATCAAGAACGCCGCCATCCAGCACGAGTACGCGGTGCAGCTCGCCGGCATGCTCGGCATCCTCGACTCGCAGTTCGTGGTGCGCCGCGTCGCACAGCTCGCCCGCTGGCAGCGCGAACGCCGCCAGTCCCAAGGCCCGTCGGGCCCGGGCGGCCCCGGCCACGGCACCCGTGGCGGCCCGCCGCCGGCGCAGCAGGCGGCCCCCGCCGGGCCGGCGGCGCCGCGCGGTCCCCGGCTGGACCTGCGCAGCCCGGCGCACCGCGTCGAGCGTGAGCTGCTCAAGCTGGCCCTGCAGCACCCGCAGCTGGTCTCCCCGGCCTTCGACGCCTACGGGGAGGACGAGTTCACCGCCCCGCCGTACACCGCCGTGCGCCGCGCCATCGCCGAGGCGGGCGGCGCGGAGTCCGCGGACGCCGACTACCTGGCCCGCGTGCGGGACGTCGCGCCGGACGACACGGTCCGCGGCATGGTGACGGAACTCGCCGTCGAGGCCGTGATGCACAAGGCCCCCGACATCTACGCGGGCGAGGTCCTCGTCCGGGTCCGCCTGCTCGCGGTCGAGCGTCGTGTCGCCGAGGTCCGCGCCTCCCTCACCCGGCTCGGTCCCCGTGCCGACGAGGCTCGGCTCGCGGCCGTCCAGGGCGAGCTGTGGGCCCTCCAGCAGTACGGCCAGCGGCTGCGCGAGCAGGGCGCCGCAGCCCTGTGAGCCGGGCCGCGCCGGGCCGTCCGGCCCCGGAACGGACGGGGACGCGGGCGTGACGAGGGGGTTGCCCTCCGTCACAAAAAAGCGGCGCACGACCCTCGTGGGCACGGTGTGCCGTACGCCACACTGGGGGTGGTGCAAGAGTCCTCGGAGCGCGGACTACCGAGCGGTGTCGACGGTGACGCCACCGGAGTACCGCTGACGGCGAACTCCCGGACGAGCCGCGGCGAGGGCGCCGCGACCGTTCCGCCGGTGCGTGTCTCCGAGTCCGTGGCTGCGCTCACCGTGGAGGTCGCTCCCGTGCACATCCGGACCCTGACGCCCCCGGCGCTCCCGGCCGACGACCTGCTGGAGTGCGTGCCGGAGCAGAACCACGCGGCCGTGCACCCCGAGGAGCCGGCCGGCGAACCCGGCGAGAGACAAGCGCATGCGCGTGCGCAGGCCGCGGCCGAGGCCGGGCCCGACCCTGACCTCCAGTCCGACCTCCAGCCCGGCCCCGAGTCCGATCCCGACCCGGGCCCCGTACGACGGCGGTCGGGCGACGAGGTCTCCGGCCCGTCCGCCGACCTCTTCCGCCAGTACCTGCGGGAGATCGGCCGGATACCCCTGCTCACCGCAGAGGAGGAGGTCGAGCTCGCCCGCCGGGTCGAGGCCGGCCTCTTCGCGGAGGAGAAGCTGGGCAGCACCCCGGACCCCGACTCCCGGCTCGCCGTCGACCTCGACCGGCTGGTGGTGCTCGGCCGGATGGCCAAACGCCGCCTGATCGAGGCCAATCTGCGCCTGGTCGTCTCGGTCGCCAAGCGTTACGTCGGCCGCGGCCTGACCATGCTCGACCTGGTCCAGGAGGGCAACCTCGGGTTGATCCGCGCCGTGGAGAAGTTCGACTACGCCCGCGGCTACAAGTTCTCCACCTACGCGACCTGGTGGATCCGCCAGGCCATGAGCCGCGCGCTGGCCGACCAGGCCCGCACCATCCGGGTCCCGGTCCACGTCGTGGAGCTGATCAACCGCGTCGTCCGCGTCCAGCGCCGCCTGCTGCAGGAACGCGGCTACGAGCCCACCACCGAGGAGGTCGGCGCCCACCTGGAGATCCCCCCGGAGCGGGTCACCGAGGTGCTGCGGCTGGCGCAGGAACCGGTGAGCCTGCACGCCCCGGTGGGCGAGGAGGAGGACGTCGCCCTCGGCGACCTCATCGAGGACGGCGACGCCGCCTCGCCCGTGGAGTCCGCCGCCTTCCTGCTGCTGCGCGAGCACCTGGAGGCGGTGCTGTCCACCCTCGGCGAGCGCGAGCGCAAGGTCGTCCAGCTGCGGTACGGCCTGGCCGACGGACGCCCGCGCACCCTGGAGGAGATCGGCCGGATCTTCGGCGTGACCCGTGAGCGCATCCGGCAGATCGAGTCCAAGACCCTGGGCAAGCTGCGCGACCACGCCTTCGCCGACCAGTTGCGCGGCTACCTGGACTGAGGACGCGTGAGCCCCCGCCGGCCGGGCCGGCGGGGGCTCGTGTCGCGGCGGCGCGGGCGGTCAGTCGACCTCCGCCACCGCCTGCGCGAACTGCGCCGCGTACAGCCGGGCGTAGGCGCCGTCCTTGGCCAGCAGCTCCTGGTGGGTGCCCTGTTCGACGATGTCGCCGCTCTCCATCACCAAGATGACGTCCGCGTCGCGGATCGTGGACAGCCGGTGCGCGATGACGAAGCTGGTGCGGCCGTGGCTGAGCTGCGCCATGGCCCGCTGGATCAGCACCTCGGTGCGCGTGTCGACCGAGCTGGTGGCCTCGTCGAGGACGAGGATCACCGGGTCGGACAGGAACGCCCGCGCGATGGTGATCAGCTGCTTCTCGCCGGCGCTGACGCCCGTGCCGTCGTCGTCGATGACGGTGTCGTAGCCGTCCGGGAGGGTGCGGATGAAGCGGTCCGCGTGCGCGGCGCGCGCGGCCTCCTCGATCTGCTCGCGGGTGGCTCCCTCGGTTCCGTACGCGATGTTCTCCGCGATCGTGCCGCCGAACAGCCAGGTGTCCTGCAGCACCATGCCGATGCCGGAGCGCAGTTCCTCCCGCGGCATGGACGCGATGTCGGTGCCGTCGAGGGTGATCCGCCCGCCGGTGACCTCGTAGAAGCGCATGAGCAGGTTGACCAGGGTGGTCTTGCCCGCGCCGGTCGGGCCGACGATGGCCACCGTGTGGCCCGGCTCGACGGTCAGCGACAGGTCCTCGATGAGCGGCTTCTCCGGCTCGTAGCGGAACGCCACGTCCTCGAACCGGACCTCACCGCGCTGCTCCTTGCGCAGCGAGAGCGTCTTCGGCTCCGGGCTCTGCTCCTGCGCGTCCAGCAGCTCGAAGACCCGCTCGGCGGAGGCGACCCCGGACTGCACCAGGTTGGACATGCTCGCCACCTGCGTCAGCGGCTGGCTGAACTGGCGGCTGTACTGGATGAAGGCCTGAACGTCGCCGATGGACAGCGCGCCGCTCGCCACCCGCAGGCCGCCCACGACGGCGACCAGGATGTAGTTGACGTTCCCGATGAACATCATCGCGGGCTGGATGACGCCCGAGATGAACTGTGCGCGGAAGCCCGACTGGTAGAGCGCCTCGTTCTGCTCGCGGAAGGCCTCCGCCGACTCCTCCTGGCGGCCGAAGACCTTCACCAGGGTGTGCCCGGTGTACATCTCCTCGATGTGGGCGTTGAGCTTGCCGGTGGTCGCCCACTGCCGCACGAACTGCGGCTGGGCCCGCTTGCCGACCGCAGTGGCGACGAACACCGACAGCGGCACGGTCACCAGTGCCACCAGCGCCAGCAGCCAGGAGATCGAGAACATCATCACCAGCACGCCCACGATGGACAGCAGCGCGAAGATGATCTGCCCCATCGTCTGCTGGAGCGTCTGGCCGATGTTGTCGATGTCGTTGGTGGCCCGGCTCAGCACCTCGCCGCGCGGCTGCCGGTCGAAGTACGACAGCGGCAGCCGGGACAGCTTCGCCTCGACGTCCTGGCGCAGCCGGAACACGGTGCGCTGGATGACGGTGGTGGCGAGCCGGCCCTGGACGATCGCGAAGACCGCGGCGGCCGCGTAGACCGCGAGGGCGGTCAGCAGGACGTGGCCCACGGCGTCGAAGTCGATCCCGGCGCCCGGGGTGAAGTCGGTGGACTGCAGCAGGTCGGCGAGGGCGTCGCTGCCCTGCTGCCGCAGGTGCTCGATCGCCCCGGCCTTGTCGGTGCCGGCCGGCAGCGAACGGCCGAGCACCCCGGCGAAGATCAGGTCGGTGGCCCTGCCCAGGATCCTCGGGCCGATGACGTTGAGGGTGACGCCCAGCGTCGTGCAGGCCAGCATGGCGATGACCAGGGCGCGTTCGGGACGCATCAGCCCCAGCAGCCGCTTGCCGGAGCCCTTGAAGTCCAGGGACCGCTCGGTGGGCTGGCCGCCCATGAACCGCATCGGACCCGCCGCGGGTCCAGGCCCCCTCCGGGGCGCGGGGACGCTCATGCCGCCTCCTGCTCGGTGAGCTGGGAGAGCACGATCTCCCGGTACGTGGGATTGCCGTCCATCAGCTCGCGGTGGGTGCCGGTGCCCACCACACGGCCCTCGTCGAGGACCACGATCCGGTCGGCGTCGCGGATGGTGCTGACCCGCTGAGCGACGATCACGACCGTCGCGTCCGCCGTCTCCCGGGCCAGCGCCCGGCGCAGCGCGGCGTCGGTGGCGTAGTCCAGCGCCGAGAAGGAGTCGTCGAAGAGGTAGATGGCCGGCTTGCGCACCAGGGCCCGCGCGATGGCGAGGCGCTGGCGCTGGCCGCCGGAGACGTTGGTGCCGCCCTGCGCGATCGGGGCGTCGAGTCCGGAGCCGCCGCCCTCCTCCGCGAGGCGTTCCACGAAGTCCCGGGCCTGCGCGATCTCCAGGGCGTGCCAGAGGTCCTCGTCGGTGGCCTCGGGGTTGCCGTAGCGCAGGTTGGAGGCGACCGTCCCGGAGAACAGGTACGGCTTCTGCGGGACCAGGGCGACCGTCTCGGCCAGGTGCGCCGCGTCCAGTTCGCGGACGTCGACGCCGTCGATCAGCACCTGGCCGCCGGTGGCGTCGAACAGCCGCGGCACCAGGCCGAGCAGGGTCGTCTTGCCGCTGCCGGTGGAGCCGATCACCGCCGTGGTCTCCCCGGGCCGGGCGATCAGGCCGACGCCGCGCAGCACCTCGGCCTCGGCGCCCGGGTACGCGAAGTCCGCGGCGCGCAGTTCCAGCTCACCGCGCCGGACCGGGAGCCGCACCGGCTCGGCGGGCGGGATGACGCTGGGGTCGGTGCCCAGCACCTCCTCGATGCGCTCGGCGCACACCTCGGCGCGCGGCACCATCATCACCATGAAGGTGGCCATCATGATCGACATCAGGATCTGCATCAGGTAGCTGATGAACGCGGTCAGCGCGCCGATCTGCATGCCGCCGCTGTCGATCCGGTGGGCGCCGAACCACAGCACGGCCACGCTCGTGACGTTCACGACGGCCATCGCGACCGGGAACATCAGCGTCATCGTCCGCCCGGCACGCAGCGCGACGTCCGTCAGGTCGTCGTTGGCCCTGCGGAACCGGTCCTGCTCGAAGTCGTCCTTGACGAAGGCGCGGATGACCCGGATGCCGGTGATCTGCTCGCGCAGCACCCGGTTCACCGTGTCCAGCCGGACCTGCATGGAGCGGAACAGCGGGCGCAGTTTGCGGACCAGCAGCAGTACCAGCACGCCCAGCACCGGCACCACCGCCAGCAGCAGCGAGGACAGCGGCACGTCCTGGCCGAGCGCCATGATGATGCCGCCGAAGCACATGATGGGTGCCGAGACCATCAGCGTGAAGGTCATCAGCACCAGCATCTGCACCTGCTGGACGTCGTTGGTCGTACGGGTGATCAGTGAGGGAGCGCCGAACTGCCCGACCTCGCGCGAGGAGAAGCGCTGCACCCGGTCGAAGACGGAGGCGCGGATGTCCCGGCCGACCGCCATCGAGGTGCGGGCCCCGTGGTAGACGGCGCCCACCGAGCAGGCGAGCTGGGCCAGGGTCACGGCGAGCATGACGCCGCCGGTCCGGAGGATGTAGCCCGTGTCCCCCTTCACGACGCCTTCGTCGATGATGTCGGCGTTCAGGGTGGGCAGGTAGAGCATGGCGAGGGTCGCCACGAGCTGTAGCACGACGAGCGCGTACACGGCGCGCCGGTAGGGCAGCAGATGGGGCCGGAGCAGACGGATCAGCACAACGGGCGAGCTTATAGTCCGATGGTTGCCGCAGGCACAGGGTTTACCGGCTCATGGCCGGCACCGGGATCAACCCGGGAACGCCCCCGGATGCGTCTGCTCACGCACCGCGATGTACTGCTGCCGCACCGAGTGCCCGATCGGCCCGTCGTCCGGGCCCGGTTCGGCGACGGCGTAGTCCGCGGGGTGCCAGTACGGGGGCTGATCCGGCGCGGCTGTGCCGTTCACCACCCCCAGCGACCACGCCGCCTGCCGGGCCGCGCCCAGCGCCGCGTACTCGCCCGGCGGCGGGACCACGATCTGCGCGCCCAGCAGCGCCGGGGCCATCGACCGTACGGCGGGCAGGTCACCCGCGGGGCCCAGCAGGAAGATCCGGCGCACTTCCACCCCGCGCCCGCGCAGCACGTCCAGCGCGTCCGCCAGCCCGCACAGCATCCCCTCGAAGGCCGCCCGCGCCAGGTGCTCCGGCTTCATGCTCTCGCGCCGCAGCCCGTGCAGCGTCCCCGCGGTGTGCGGCAGGTCCGGCGTGCGCTCGCCCTCCAGGTACGGCAGCAGCACCAGGCCGTACGAACCCGGCGTGGAGCGCAGCGCCAGCTCCGACAGACCGGCCAGGTCGGTGCCGAGCAGCTCGGCGGTGCCGCGCAGCACCCGCACCGCGTTGCGGGTGTGCACCACCGGCAGGTGGCGGCCGGTCGCGTCGGCGAAGGAGGTGATCGTGCCGGTCGGGTCGCTCAGGGCGCGGTCGTGCACCGCGAAGACCGTCCCGGCCGCGCCCAGCGACACCACCGCGTCCCCGGGGCCGACGCCAAGACCGAGCGCGGCCGCCATGTTGTCCCCGGTGCCGGCCGAGATCAGCAGTCCCTCCGGGGTCCGGCCGGCCGGCTCGGCGGGCGCGAGCACCTCGGGCAGCTGCACCGGGTGGCCGAGCGCCAGCTCCACGAGGTCCGTTCGCCACCGGCCGGTCGCCGCCGACCAGTAGCCCGTGCCCGAGGCGTCGCCCCGGTCCGTCGTACGCCGCTGGGGGCGGCCCATCAGCTGCCACACCAGCCAGTCGTGCGGCAGCAGCACCTGGGCGGTGCGCTGCGCCGAGGCGGGTTCGTGCCGGGCCAGCCAGCGCAGCTTCGCCACCGGGTACGCGGCCTGCGGCACCGCCCCGACCGCCTCGGCCCAGGCACCCGGACCGCCGAGTTCCTCGGTCAGGTCGGCGGCCTGGATCTGCGCCCGCTTGTCGTTCCAGAGCAGTGCGGGCCGCACCAGCGCCCCGCCGGCGTCCAGCGCCAGCATCCCGTGCTGCTGCCCGGAGACCCCGATGGCCTCCACGCCTTCGAGCATCCCGCTCCTGGCCGCCTCGCCCAGCGACAGCAGCCACGCCTCGGGGTCGACCTCGGTCGGTGTCCCGGCGCCCTCACCGCCCGGCAGGGGGTGCGGGGCGTGGGTCTGCCGGAGCACGGCTCCGCTGCCGGTGTCGCACACGACCACCGTCGTGCCGGTGCCCGAGCTGTCGATCCCCGCCACAATCCCCATGCGGGCATCATGCCGCACCCGGCGCGTACGGCGGAAAACCGGTCACCGCCGCCCGCATCCGCACGCGCCGGACCGGCGCCGTCAGGTGTTGCTGGTGCCCCAGTCGTCCTCGACCGCCGACCCGTTGCCGCGCATCCGGCGCAGCCGCTCCGCGACCGCCGGCGGCAGCCGGTCCCCGACCTTGGCGGTCACCGCGTCCACGGCCTTGACGGCCGCCCCGCGCCCCGCCTGCCCGGCGGACTCCACCGTGTTCCTGACCGCGGGGTTCTGCGCGATGCGCTGGGCGCTCTTGCGCAGCTGCTCGTACCGGTCGCGGCCGGCCCGCGCCCCGAGCACGTATCCGACGGCGACCCCGCTGATGAACGTCAGCCGGTAGCGCATGGCTCCACCCTCTCCTCGTCTCGGGGCTGTGCTTCGCGCCTACCCGTCGTGGCCTGCGGACAACCACGGAGATACCGGTTGGCGGAGCACCCCCCACCTTGCGCTAATGTATGTGTCGCAGCGAGCGCACGCCGTCCGGGATGCCGGAAACGGGTGCATTCGGTGCAAGCGGAGCGATCCCCTGTAGCTCAATTGGCAGAGCAGCCGGCTGTTAACCGGCAGGTTACTGGTTCGAGTCCAGTCGGGGGAGCTCGCGCTCCTCTATCCCCTGTAGCTCAATTGGCAGAGCAGCCGGCTGTTAACCGGCAGGTTACTGGTTCGAGTCCAGTCGGGGGAGCAGCGGTCAAGGACCCTCTCGGGGGTCCTTTTTCATGTCCCGGGGAACCGAGCACCAGGTGATCGCGGTCCATGAGGTGGTGCGTCTGTGACCCGCGAGGGCGACAGATCGTATGAGCAGCTATGCTGCGGCAGACGACGTGCACGGGATGGTGACGGCACGCCGTACGGGGCGGTAGCTCAGCCGGTTAGAGCAGCGGACTCATAATCCGTCGGTCGTGGGTTCGAGTCCCACCCGCCCCACCAAAGGCCGTGGCCCGCAGGCTCAGGACCTGCAGCGGAATAACGAGCGGCGTCCCTCCGGGTCACCCGGAGGGGCCGCGAAGATCATTAGCTCGCCCGATGCTCGCCCGAAGTGTCAGCACGGGTCGTCAGTGACGTTTTCTCAGCGAAATGATCTACGCGAAGCGGCGTGAACCAGCCCATACATGAGCACGCCGGACGGACTGGGCCCGGCTGTGGACAGACGTAAAGCCCCTGGTAGGACAGGTCTCACCACAAGATCATGTCCGAACCACCAGAGGCTTCACGTTGGTCACCTATGTTGCCACGCTCGACGTTCCGCGCCATGTCGTGGAGTACCTGTCCCGTCTACTGGCCGCGCACCGGCGGCGAATCGGCACTCCGCGCGGCAGCCGCGCGCTCGGCCCGTTCCGCCAGGCCGTACTGGTGCTGCGCTGGTTCCGCGAGCGCGGCTGCGTGCACTGCCTGGCCCGCGACGCCGGCGTCTCCCAGGCCACCGGATACCGCTACCTCCACGAAGGCATCGACGTCCTCGCCGACCAGGCACCGGACCTGCACGAGGTCCTGGACCACTGCCGACGCGAGGGCATGACTCACGTGATCCTCGACGGCACGCTCATCGAATCCGACCGCGTGGCCGGGGTCCGCGACAACGGCAACGACCTGTGGTTCAGCCAGAAGCACAAGGCATTCGGCGGCAACGTGCAGTTTCTGTCAGCCCCCGACGGCACCCCGCTGTGGGTCTCCGATGTCGAGCCCGGCTCCACCCCCGATATCACCGCCGCCCGCATTCACGCCCTCCCCGCGCTGTACAAGGCAGCAGCCGACGGGCTGCCCACCCTGGCCGACAAGGGCTACATCGGTGCCGGGATCGGCATCCGCGTCCCGGTCCGCCGCCCGAAGGGCCAGTCCGAGCGGGCCCTGCACACCGACACGCGAACCACCAACAGCCTGATCAGAGGCATCCGTGCACTCGGGGAACGCGCCGCAGCCGAGCTCAAGCAGCGCTGGCGCACCCTGCAACACGTCACCATCAGCCCCAGCCGGATCGGCGACATCGCCCGCGCCGCCCTCGTCCTCAACGGGATATGGAAGTGATCACCGCTGAGAAAACGTCACTGGGCCAAGCTCAATCCCGAGCTGAACCGTAAGCGAGCCCGGGACTGGGCCATCGCCAACCCAGAGAAGCGGCGTGCACAGCACAGCCTACGTCGGGCGCGAGTTCGAGCCGCGAGGGTAGAGGCCGTGGACTATGCAAAGTTGCTGGAGCTCCACGGATTGAACTGCCATCTGTGTGGCGAGCCCATCCAAGGGCGGGGTGACCTGCACTTCGATCACGTCGTCCCGCTGGCGAGGGGTGGGGCACACAGCATGGACAACATCCGTCCAGCGCATATGACGTGCAATCTCCGCAAGGCCGTCAAGTTCGTGTTTGAGCTTCCGTGGGCACGGCTGAGGTAGAGAGCCTGACAGCTGACGGCCCCGTACGGATCACCGTATGGGGCCGTTGGCTTACACTTCCGAGGCCGCTGGTTGTGGGCCGGGCCGTCATTCCGATTTGCGGAGATGGCTCATGGATTTCGTCCCGCGTGAAGCCTGGGGAGCCCCGGCCGCCTCGCCGGCTGCGTATGTGGCGAAGACACGTGGCGTGAAGGTGCATTACCTGGGCGCGCCGTACGCCAGCCGCGCGCACAGCCTGTGCGACGACATGGTGCGCAGCATCCGGGCCGAGCACCTGGCCAACGTGAAAGAGAACTACGTCGACATCGCGTACACCGCCCTCGTCTGCGAGCACGGCAGCGTCTTCGAGGGCCGTGGCACGCACAGGCGGACCGGCGCCAACGGCAGCCAGGCGCTGAACGAGCAGGACTACGCGGTGTGCGCGCTGCTCGGCAGCAAGGGCATGACCGTGCCGACGGACGCCATGCTGAACGGGCTGGTCGACGCGATCGAGTGGCTCCGCCGCAGCGGCGACGCCGGGAACTGGGTCGGCGGCCACCGGGACGGCTACGCCACCGCGTGCCCGGGGGACCAGCTGTACGCGTGGGTGGAGCAGGGCGCGAAGCGTCCGGCCGGGGTGAAGACCCCGACGCCGCCACCTGGGATCTACGTTGTGCGGGCGCAGGACACGATCGCGGCCATCGCCCGCCGGCTCAACGTGTCGTGGCAGGAGCTGGCGGTCGTCAACGGCATCAAGGCGCCGTACACGATCTACCCCGAGCAGCAGCTCCACGTGCCGGGCAAGCCGGTTCTCGAGATCCCTCCGTTCCCCGGCGAGGACGCGTTCGTCATCGGCCGCCGACACCCCGCGGTCGTGGAGCTGGACGCCTGCCTTATCGCCAAGGGGTTCACCCGGAACCACGACGGCAACGGCTACCAGAAGGGGCCGCTGTTCACCGAGTACACCCGCCGCAACGTCGCCGACTTCCAGCGCGCGACAGCCGAACTGCGCAGCGACCCCGACGGCTACCCGGGCCCGCTGACCTGGAAGCTCCTCCACTCCTGAAAGGCCCCTGTCCCATGCCCCGTCACGCCCGCATCGAGCCGAAGGTGAAGGCCGCCACGTCGGCCGCGTACCTCGCGTCGACCGGCCTGCTCGGCGTCCTGGCCGCCGTCCAGGACCACGCCCGCCTCCTCGACCCGCTGCCCGACAGCCTCGCCCCGTTCGTGCTGGCGATCGTGCCGACGCTGCTGACGTTCGCGGCCGGGTGGAAGGCCAGGCACGCGCCGAGGATCGGGAGCGCGAGCCGGTGAGCGTCGACGCGACCGGCAACGGCCTCGTCGACGCCATCCTCCTGTGGGGTGCCGTTGCGGCGGCGCTGGCCGGTCTCTGTACGGTGGCGTGGCGGGTCGTCCGCTGGGCCGTCCTCCTCGGCCGCCGCATCAACCAGTTCATCGACGATTTCTACGGCGAGGAGGCCCGCCCCGGTGTCCCGGCCAGGCCGGGTCTGCTGGAACGCGTCGGGTCCATGGAGGAGCGGCTGGGCAGCTTCCAGCACGAGCTGTACCCCAACGACGGCGGCAGCCTGCGTGACGCCGTCGACCAGGTGAACCGCCGCCTGCGCCTGATGTGCCCGGACTGCGACCACGACCAGCCAGGAGGCCAGGAATGAGCAGCAACGCGACCTTGACCCTCGTCATCCTCGGCATCGTCACCGGCGGCACGATCGTCGGCGTCGCCGGTATCCGGGCCGTTGTCGAGATCGTCCGCGTCCGCGCAGGGGCCGCCAAGAACGGCTGACCGGCCCCCCGGCTCCCCACAGACCGGAACGCCCGCCCCTCCTCCGGAGGCGGGCGTTCCGCCGTCTCTGTCATCATCTGGGCCGACTCGACCCGTCCGACCGTTCCGGGGAGACCCATGAGGCCCTACACCCGCCCCAACCGCCGCCCGCGTCCCAGCGTTGAGCGGGCCCACCACCAGATCGAACGAGTCGCGCACGTGCGGACCTGCTCCCGCTGCCATCACCCGGTGCTGAGCCACGCGATCGAGGACGGCGTGCGGGTCTGCTCGCGCGGCGAGGGCGTACGGATTTCGTGCGCGGACTGCGCGGAGACCTGGGCCCGCATGCCGGCCGTCACGGCCATGGCCAACCTCGCGCGGGTGCTGAGCACCCCGCCCCGCGTCGCCTCCCTGGAGCCGGCGAGCCTGGTCCTGAGCGGGGTCGACGTCTGCCGGTAGCGTGCGGTTTGTCCGAATCCCAGGCTTCTCGGACCCGACTGCGCCCCGCCCGGAGTGGAACCCAGGCGGGGCGCGGGTGTCTCCGGGTCAGGCCGCGTGCGCGGCCTGCCAGATGCGGGCCCGCTCGTCCAGGTCGTGCGCAGCCCGCATGCCACGGCGGCCGAACACCGCGAGCTGACGGCGGATGCCCGCGACCTCGTCGACGGCCCGGGCGGACCGGACCCCGTTGAGGAGGTCCAGGGACTTGCCCCAGGAGCCGCACGCCGCTTCGACGTGGCCCTGTGCGGCCTGCTCCCGGCCCTGAGCGGCCAGGGTGAGCGCGGTGATCCGCTCGTGGCCGGTGCGGGGCCGGTTCCGCGCGGAGGCCGCATAGTGCCGCTCGGCGTTGGCGTGGTCACCGAGAGCGTGGAAGGTCTTCGCCGTGTGCGAGGCGACCGTGGCCCGGGGCGAGCCCCACCGTGCGGCCCACACCGGCAGCTCGTCCGCGCTGCCCGAGAGGACGAGGTCCTGTGCGGCGCGGACCTGGCGGGCTGCCTCCTTGCCCCGGCCGGCGTTCGCCAGTGCGCGGGCCCGGGTGATGGCGAACAGTGACTCGGTGGCGGGGGCCGCCTTGCCCTTGATCCGGGCGAGTGCGGCGTCGGCGAGCTCCAGTGTCGATTCGGGTCGGCGGATGTCCATGCCGTTGTGGGCGAGGATGCGCAGTATCCATGCGGCGTGCAGGTCGTCGCCGGCCTCGCGGGTGAGGGCGTACGCCTGGAGGTAGTAGCGCTGGGCCAGGCCGTGCTCGGACGCGTCGTACGCCTTCCAGCCGCACAGGTAGGCGACGCTGGCCGCTGCCGACAGGGCTTCGGCGCGGTCCTCATCGCTGGCGAACGTGGCCCGGCACAGGTCGGCTACGTCCGAGCGGAGGTACTGGACGACGGCGGTCCGGCCGTGCTGCCCGCCGTGCCGCTCGTCGATCCTGGTGAACAGGTCGGTCATGTCGCGCACGGCCTCGATCTCCGCGCGTCCCGCGCGGGGGCCGGTGTGCTGTCCGCGCTGCCCGCGCTCGATCGCTTCCTCTATCCCGAGCGGGAGAGCGGCCGCCGCGACGCTGTATGCGGCGTTTGTGAGAAAACTGCGGCGTTGGATGTCGGCCTCCCCGAGGCGCCGTAGCATGTCTACCGGATCGGGCCCCAAGAACGTCCCAAGCGCTTCTTGGGGCCCGTCCTTCTCCAGGGCCCCGAGCGCGAGTTGAGACGGCCGGACCTGTCGGCCAGCCTCCTTGAGATCGCCTCCGCAATGTACGTCGCCGTCTGCGGGCTCGGCTGACCGCCTCCCACCCAGAACGCCACAGCGGACCGTCCTGTCCGCAGGGAATCGCCGGCCTCGGCCGCCACTACGCGCACCGCGGCCGCGAGCTGTTCGTACGTCAAACCCGCTTCCCGCATGGCCTCGACAAGGGCCTCGTTGCGCGCACGCGAGTGATTCGCCACTTCGTCCACCCTCCCAAGCAGGGCGTTGAACCCGTTGAACAGAGTCGTGCTCGACGGGGATAGCCGTTCCACAGTAGCGGTCGGTGTACTCGCTGTAACAGCAGACAGCCGCTTGGGGGCCTGGAGCTATGGCGAGGACGACGAGAGACCACGACGCGGGCGAGGAGCCCGGCGCCGCCGTGCTGGTGAGCACCCTGTACGAGCGCCAGCTCGCGGTAGCGCACTGGCTGTTGCAGGCCGCCGAGCGCGGCATACGGCGCGCGGTGTGGGAGGAGCGCGGGCTGATCATGCTGGAGTGCGGCACGCTGTTCTCCGTTGTCCGTATCCCGGCCGCGTTCGTCGAGGGCGCCGCTCGATCCAGCGACCCTCACGAGATCGACGGGTACCTCGCGGAGGCCCTGGACGGCGGACCCGTGGTCGTGGACCGGATCAGCCAGCGGTACTACGCGCTGGTGCCCGGAAGCGCGGCCCGCCACTGGGACGTTGCGGGCACCGTGTGCCTGGGCCGTAACTCCTGCCTGGGCGTGCCGTACCCGGACCGCACCGCGCCGCGCGTGGGCCGCCCGTACTGGTCGGTGCCGATGGACTCGGCCGGTGACCTGTGCGTGCCCGGCCTGGTTGCCCGGGTGATCGAGGCCGGACGACCACGCGGAGCCCTCGCGTGACCGGCCCGGCCGAGCCGATCGACGCGGCCACGATCTGGGCGAACTGCCGAACTCTGCCGGTCTTCCGTGATCGTGAGGCGGCCGAGGCGCACGAACTGGTCCTCCGAGGCCACGTGCATCTCCTCCTCGCCGAGCTCGGCCCGGTCCCGCCGTCCCTCGCGAACCTCGTGGAACGAGCCCGGGGGTTCCTGGCGGAGGACTGCGGCGAGGGCATGTGGTCGGCCTACTGGCACCTGGAGAACCTGGCCATGGCCGGGCGGCTCCTGCTGCCCGCTGTCCTCGGCGACCAGGCGTTCCCGTGCAGCTGGTGCGGGTGGTTCACCGACACCACGCGCGAGGTCCGGCACACCGACAGACGGCGCGCCTTGCTCGGGTCCCGCTACGCCTGCGGGCCGTGCCGCGAGACGCGCCGCCTGGTCGTGTGGACCGACGACGCCCGGCAGACCGTCGCTGCTGCCACCCCGTAGACCGCCGCCTCGCGCGCGGCGTGCGGCGAAGCCCCGCACGCGAGGCGGTGCCCAACTCGAAGGCGCGCGGACCGCCCCGCGTCGATGCCGGAACTGGAGAAGACGAATGGGCTACATCGAAGACGACGCCCAGGCCCTCGCCCGCACCCTCGCGGGCAGGCGTCCCCCCGAGGGCGGCGTCATGCACGCCCTGATCGCGAGCCCGTTCCTGGACGGGTACCTCGCGGTCCGGCCGGGCAGCCAAGCCGGCGCCCGCCTGCCCGAGGATCGGTTCCGCGCACTCGAGGACGTCACAGCCACCGGGGGAACAGCCCCCGCGTGGTTCGCCGACCTCGCACGCGACACGTGGGGCCTGGACCTCGGCGGCCGGACGCTACGGGACAACGTCCTTGTGCGGAAGCCGACCGAGTTCGGGTTCGGCCGCGCGAGCTGGGAGATCAACCTCGGCTGCAACTTCGCCTGCAAACACTGCTACCTCGGCTTGAAGGAGTTCGCCGGCCTGCCGTGGGAAGACAAGGTCAGGCTGCTGGACATCATGCGCGACGCCGGGGTGCTGTGGCTGCAGATCACCGGCGGCGAGCCCACGATCGACAAACACTTCCAGGACGCCTACCGGTACGCCTTCGGCCTGGGCATGATGCTGACGATCTCCACGAACGCCTCCCGGCTGTGGGAGCCGTCGCTGCTGGAGATGTTCGAGAAGTTCCCCGCCTATCGGCTCGTGGTGAGCGTCTACGGCGCGACAGAGGAGAGCTTCGACGGCCTCACGCAGCGCCGCGGCTCGTGGAAGACGTTCCAGCGCGGCATGGCCGCAGCCCGCGAGGCCGGGCTTCCCGTGCGGCTGAACATCGTCGTCACCGAGGACAGCGCGCACGAGGTCGACGCGATGGTGGCCATGGCCGAGGAGTGGGGGCTGCGGCACCACGTCTACACGAACATGACGCCGACGATCTACGGCGGCCCCGAGTCGCTGCTCGCCCAGTCCTCCAGCCACCTGCGCGAACGCACCCCGGTCCAGGGCTGCAACGCCGGCCACACCTTCTTCCACGCCGACCCGCACGCCAAGGTCAGCATCTGCAAGGTGGGCCGCGACGACCAGATCGACCTGATGACCGAGGGCCTTGACGGCCTGCGTCGGCTGCCCGGAGTGGCCGACAAGTTGATGCTTCGCACCGGGGGCTGCTCCGGCTGCCAGCTGTCGGGCACCTGTCTGGTGTGCCGCCCGCTGGCCAAGCAGTTCCAGGAGGCGAAGGCCCCGCTGGCGAACTACTGCCAGCACGGACAACCCAAGAAGGAGTTGGTGCAGTCATGACCGCTGTTCCCGTCACCATCGGCCGGACCCCGCCGCCGCGGACCCGCCCGGAGGTCCCGGCCGCGCTCGTCGCCGCGCAGTCCGTCACCCCGGTCGCGGACCTGGACGACCTGATGGGCGGCATCGCCTGCTCGTGCGCGGGCAGCGACGACAACCCCCACTGATCGCTGAGCGATCACAAACGGTCGGGCCCCGGCGCATCCTGCGCCGGGGCCCGCGCCTCCTGTCCCCGAGAAGTAAGGTGCGACCCATGCTCTTCCGCTGGGAATGGCTGCGGCCGGTGCTGACGGTGCCGTACGTGCCGACGCTGGGCCCCGTCCATCCGTCGGTGCTGACCGAGGACCTGTTCGCCGACGTGCTCCGTGCGGCCGAGCAGCAGCGGCGGTTCCTGCGGTACGACAAGGACGTGCGCTGGTCGGACGTGAAGGACGAGACCGTGCTCGCCGAGGACATCGCGCACCGGCCGGGGGAGACCCTGGTCCCCACGCTGGTGCGGCGCGGTAAGGGCACCGTGAAGGTCCACGTCTACGGCGTCGAACCGGACTCCCCGCTGGTGGCCGGGGAGCTGGCCGCCAAGCTGTGCGCCCGCCACGACGCCGCCCGGGCCCGCATGGTGACCTTCCTCGGCCCGGAGCACGCGGGCTGTGACGGGGCTGGGACGCGCGTGCAGCTCAAGGACTTCACCAGCATGTCGAGCCCCGACCCCGAGCCCGGCACGGTGCTCCCCTTCGACGACTGCCCGGGTGCGGTGCGCGCCAACTTCACGGCCTTCGCCGCGCAAATGGCCGCCGACGGGTTCGCATTCCTGCACCGGCAGATGCTCGCGGGCGCCGTGGGCCCGGTCCTCGTCGCCGTCCACGAGGGGCGCGTCGCGGGCGCCATCGGCCCCATGGAGATCCGGCCGGACGCCGTCGGCGCCCGCCAGCTCATGCCCCAGTATTTCGGCGTCCTGCCCGAGCACCGCGGCCGCGGCTACGGCCGCGCCCTGTGGCGGGCCGCGATGCACTGGGGCCAAGAGCACAGTGCCGCGTACCAACTGTTGCAAACAGAGGTCGGCGGCGCATCCGATCGGCTGTGCCGCAGCGAGGGCTTGACGTCGCTCGGAATCGTCTATTCGAAGCCCATCTAGGATGGATGATTGCAATATGGTGCCATCTATCCAAGTTGTCGCTTCCCTTGAAAGTGCTAGATTCCCGTGCTCCAGGCTGGGAAATCCGCAGGGCGCCGAGTCTGCTCCCCGCGCCCGCTGGGATGGTCCCCACGGTCACGGTCAGTGCGAGGCAGCGGTCCGCGCTACCTGCGCTGAGGCCTCTGCCACGGGCGGTACGTTCGCGAATGATGACCGGTGGGAGGTGGGTGGTCGGGGCGGGACGCTACCCGCACCGACCACAGCGTGTGCGTGATGTCAGCCGACAGTCATTTTGCCGTCCCATCCGTTGCTGACGACGGTGGTGTAGGTACCGACGGTGGTGGTGCCTCCGCTGTACATGCGGACGCTGCCGTCGTTCATGACGGCCCACATGTCGGGGATGCCGTCGTGGTTGGCGTCGGGGGTGCCGAGTAGGAGGCGGACGGTGGTGGTGGTCCAGCCGGTGGCGGCGTAGGTGGTGTCGGCGCCGTTGAGTGAGTTGCCGGAGTTGGCGAGGGAGTCGATGGCGGTGCCGCCGGTGCTGTTGGGCTTGCCGTAGCGCAGGGTCAGTTTGCCGGAGGACAGGGTACGGAAGACGAGGTCGACGGCTCCGTCGTTGTTGTGGTCGCCGACGGAGACCAGGTCGCGGTCGGGCCAGACGCTGCCACCGTTTTGCAGGATGGCGGTGGTGAAGGCGCCTGCGGTGTAGCCGAGGAAGGCCCAGTAGTGGCCGCCTTCGGTGGCGAGCATGTCGGGGCGGCCGTCGCCGTCGATGTCTCCGGCGGCGAGGATCTGGTCGAGGGTGGCCGGATCAGGTGCGCCCTCGGGCAGCAGGACCTGAAGGCGTTTGCTGACGTCGAAGCTGCCGTAGCCGTCGCCTGGGTAGATGTAGAGCTTGCCGTCGTTCATGCGGGCGATCAGGTCTTGCAGGCCGTCGCCGGAGATGAAGTCGCCGTTGTGGGTGAGCAGGGCACCGGTCCAGTAGTCGTCGGGGTAGGCGCTGTTGGTCTCGACGAGCCCGCGTTGGTCGTAAGCGGCGCGGTTGTAGGCGTATAGGTCCCCGATGCTGGTCGCGGGGTAGACGCGCAGGTCCTTGTACTGGTCGACGACGACGGCGTCGGGCCAGGCGTCGCCGGTCAAGTCGCCAGCGGCATCGGCGGTGTCGCGTGGGGTGACGTAGAAGATGTACTTGGTTCCGGCGGACCGGTTCCCCGCGGAGTCAACGGCTCGGACGTAGAAGACGTTGGGGCCGGCGTTGTGGGGGTTGAGGTGCATGGTGACGCTTCCGCCGGGTGCGGCGGGGGTGCCGCTACCGCCGTAGCTGGTGCTGTTGAAGGAGAACTCGTACCTGACGGTGTCGGCGGATCCGTCGGAGCTGAGGGTGAAGTCACCGGACGTGCCGTAGTTGACGGTGCTCCAGATGGTGCCGGTGCCGTCGTCCTCGGGGTAGTCGGCGGAGGTGACCTTTGGCGAGTTGGGTTTGTCGGCGTCGAAGACGAATCCGCAGTTGCCCGAGCCGGGTGGGGCGTAGGTGGAGGCGGCGCCGGTGGAGTCGATGGCGCGCACCCGCCACCAGTAGGTCTTTCCGTTGGCGAACTTGCTGCTGAGCACCGTGACGCTGGCGTGGCCGCTGCTGTCGACGGTCTGATTACCGTCAAGGATCTTGGTGCTGCTGCCGTCCTGCCACAGCTCGAAGTCCAGATATTTCAGATCGCCGTCGGGGTCGGTTGCGGTGGCGGCGAAGGTCAGGTCGGACTTGCCGACACTGGAGGTGCCCTCGAGGTCGCAGTCCGGGCCGGGGGCCATGGTCTGCTGGGTGGGCTCGTTCGGCTTGTGGTTGTAGATGATCTTCAGGTAAGGAGAGTTGCTGCTGCTGGCCTCGAACTTCTTCCACGGGTAGGCCGAGCTTTCGTCGGCAGCACGCAGGCCCATGGTGGCGTAGCCCCAGCCGTTGTCGGCGGCGTCCTGGGCCAGTGAGGTGGCGGTGAACTTCACCCAGTTGTCCGGGCAGCTGCTGCTGTAGCCGTGTGCGACGTTTTGGGCGTCGACCTGCTCGATCCACGAGGGCTGGTTGTTCCAGGTGGTGGAGGAGCTGATGCTCCCGGTGTGCCACAGCTCGACGCTGCGGGCGGAGCAGGACCAGGAGTAGGTCTCCAGGGCGTAGAAGTACGCGGAGGAGACGGCTGCGCCTTTGAGTTTGCTGCTGGACAGGGAGAGCTGGAAGAAGGAGTGGGACAGTCCCCTGGTGGTGGACTCGTAGCCGACGCGGGCGGTGTCGGTGCCGTCGTTGAAGTTGGTGCCGTTCCAGAAGCTGGAGGTCGGGTACGGCTGGTAGGCGGTGGTCCAGTTGTTGGTGTGCCCGGTGAAGGACGGGTCGATGAAGACCGGGTAGACGGTGGACTCACCGGTGAGCAGCTTGAGGTTCGGCCTGATGCTCAGCGTCGTGCCGCCGGTGAGGGTGCTCTGGGCCAGAGCGTCGTGGCTGCCGGGTTGAGGGCCGGCCAGTCCAGCCAGGGAAAGGACCGAGTCCGCGCCGGTGCCGGTGAGGAAGGCTGCAGGCCGCGCCCCCGCCGTGGCGGCGTGTCCCCGGTACGCGGCTGGGCCGGCGCTGGTGTCGTCGGTGGGGGTGGGAGCGGCGGTGTCGTCCAGATAGTCGGGGGTGTGGGAGGCGCTGGGGTCGGGGGCGTCCGCAGGGTCTTCGGGCGGGTCGACGTCCGGGCCGGCCGAGGGAAGCGGGTCGTCGGAAGGGCGGGGCGGCTGCGGGTCGTCACCTTCGGTGGCGGCGGGCTTTCCGGCAGAGTCCCACATGTAGGGGGTGGGGGAGACCGCGACCTCACGGCCTGCGGTGTCCTTGGCGTGGACGACGTGGGTGACCGGGTCCAGGGTGAAGGCCAGGTCGGGCGAGGTCAGTCCATAGGAGACCTCGGCGAGAGCCGGATCATCCGCGGCCTGCGCGGTTTTGACGATCAGCAGGTGGGAGAACCCGGCGTCGCGGGCCGTCAGCAGCAGATCGACCCCGGGCAGGACGTCCTGGTACAGGGCCCGCGGCCCGTCGATCACGGGGGCGGGCAGGGGGCCGGGCCAGGTCATGGTGAGCTTGTGGCTGTCGGTGGTGAAGGTCACCAGATCAGTCGACGAGGCCGCCTGAGCGGTGCTGGTCGCCAGAGCCGCCCGGACCTGGGACCGGGAGGCCCGCCGCCCCGTGCTGCCGCCGGAGAAGACCACGGGGTTGTTCACGGCCTTGGGGGCCCAGCCACCGCCTTTTACACGGCGCAGGCGGGTGTCGATCGGCCGCCAGGTCCCGTCGACCTTCGCGCGGAACGCCACGGCACGGGTTTCCAGTTCGAAGCTGCCGTCCGGGCGGGCCCAGGTGGTGCTGCTCGCGTCGCGCAGCGCGGTGACCTCCACCCGCTTCCCCGATGTGCGCGCCTTGGCCAGTGCGGTGGTCTCGTCCCGCAGCCTTGGTGCGGCCGACTTCTTGTCGGCGCCGTGTGAGGCGTCGTGGTGGAGGGCGGGTAGCTGGGTCAGGCCGAATGTGGCGGCCACGGCGACGGCCAGCATCGCACCAACCCGCCGCCGACTACGACGAACACGCAGCCATCGTCTGTCCACGAAACTCTTTCCCCTCCCCGATCCGTAGCCGCCCGACGAGCGTCACCTGCCGACGAAAAGCTCGTTTCACACATGCGCTCTTCGTTGTTTGGCTACAGTTAACCTGCTGTTTCCTATTCGTTGAGGGATCCGCTTCGGATACCCTCCGGCGAGCAGGATTGCGCGAGCAGATCATGCCTTACCGATTCGTTCCGCGCCAGCGTCCGCAGTGGTACCGAGTGTCCGTCTGGTGCGGAGTGTGCGGCTTTTGCGGGCCACGGTCCGCGTCGTGTACTTGATGGCCTGATCGCGGCCCTCGCTCGACATCGCCCCAGGTGAAGCGGATGCGGTAGGGGATGGGCTGGTTCAGTATTCCCCTTTTTCGTGGCGGGCGAAGGGTGGGGTGAAGGTCTTCGGCGTCGCATTCAGTATTTCTATCCCAGGTTAACTCTATTTCTTCGAGGCGCCTAAAGGTGCTTCTCGGTGGGTGTAATTCGGCGGGATCTATCCGGGCTGTATTTCATTTCCTGGGTGAGTGGCCTGCGACCTTTTCGCTGCCTTCTGTGGTGGGGAGGCTTCCGCAGTCGGTGACGTTCTTTTCCGTGCCTTGAACGATGGCCATGGGCGCGTGACGGGGCGCAGGCTGGGCGCAACATCGGCAGTCATGTCCGCGAGCGGTCCGCTTGGACTGGCATGACCGGGCTGGAGAGCCCGGTGGAGTGTGGCGCGGTGCGGGTGCGCCGAGGACTGATGGGGGCTCTCTCGGAGCTGGTGCCCGGCGGGCAGCCCTGGTCTGCGGGCGATGCGTTGAGGTCGGACTGCGGGCGGCTGTGATGCCAGGTGTGGTGGCTATGGGGCGGGGCCTGGTGCCCGCCTGGAAGGGCGGGCACCAGGCCCCGACGGGGACGGGTGTGGGTCAGCCGAGGGCCTTCTTGGTGCTCCAGTCGGTGCTGATGACGTTGACGGGTGTGCCGACGGAGGTCTTCGTGCCCTTGTAGAAGTCCACGGTGCCGTTGGCGTTGCGGGCCCAGATGTCGGGAATGTGGTCGCCATTGACGTCGGGTGTGCCGGCGGCCCAGGTGATGGCGGTGGTGCTCCATCCGGTGGCGTAGTTGGTGTCGACGCCGGTGAGGGAGTCCACGGCGTGGGTGATGGACGCGAGCAGGGTGCCGCCGCCACTGTCGGGTTTGCCGTAGCGGACCCACAGCGTTGCGGTGCTCAGCTTCCGGAAGACCAGGTCCCGTGCTCCGTCGCCGTTGACGTCCTCGACGCTGATCAGGTCGCGGTCGTCCCAGGTGGTGAGGGTGACTCTTTCGGCCTGGGTGAAGGCGGCACCGGTGTATCCGGTGAAGAACCACAGCGCCGTTCCGGCGGTGGCGAACATGTCAGGCCTGCCGTCGTTGTTGAGGTCTCCGATGGACAGGATCTGGCTCAGCTCGCCCGGTTGGGGGACGGCCACCCCGTCGGGGGCTTGCGCGGGCAGGAGGATCTCGAGGCGTCGGCTGACATCGACGCTGCCGTATCCGTCGCCGGGGTAGGCGTAGAGCTTGCCGTCGGGCATGCGGGCGATGAGGTCGGTGAGCCGGTCGGCTCCGATGTAGTCACCGTTGTGCGTGATCAGCGCGGGGTTTTGGTTGGCGCTGTCGGTCCAGTAGCCGTCGGGAAGAGGACGGCCGGCGTCGTGAGCAGCGGGCAGGGAACGGTGGATGTCGCCGGCTGCGTCAGCGGGGTAGAGACGCAGATTCCCCTGGACGTCGATGACATACAGGTCGGGGCGGGTATCGCCCGTGGTGTCGCCTGGGCCGTCGCCCGTGTCACGCGGGGTTACGTAGAAGACGTAGTCCGTGCGGGCGGAGGTGTTGCCCGCGCTGTCGACCGCCACGGCATACAGGACGTTGGGACCGGCGACCTTGGGCTGAATGGTGACGGTGGCGCTGGCCCCGGGGGAGACGGTCTTGGTGTTGTCGTAGGCGGTGGTGTTGAGGGAGTACTTGTAGGTGACGGTGTCGGTGGATCCGTTGGGGCTGAAGGTGACGCTACCGGTGGTGCCGAAGGGTTTGGTGCTCCAGTTGGAACCGGTGCTGTTCTCCTCGGGGTAGTCGGTGGAGGTCACGTTCGGGGAGTTGGGCTTGGCGGCGTCGTAGACGAAGCCGCAGTTGTCGGTCGAGGGCGGGGCGTAGGTGGAGGCGGCGCCGGTGGAGTCGATGGCGCGCACCCGCCACCAGTAGGTCTTGCCGTTGGCGAACTTGCTGCTGACCACCTTGACGCTGGCGTGACCGCTGCTGTCGACGGTCTGGTTACCGTCAAAGATCTTGGTGCTGCTGCCGTCCTGCCACAGCTCGAAGTCCAGGTACTTCAGGTCGCCGTCGGTGTCGGAGGCGGTGGCGGAGAAGGTGATGTCGGAGTTGCCGACGGTCGAGGCGGCCACGGTGTCGCACTTCGGCCCCGGGGACATGTCGAGTCCGGTGGGCTCGTTGGGCTTGTGGTTGTAGGTGATCTTCAGGTAGGGGGAGTTGCTGCTGCTTGCCTCGAACTTCTTCCAGGCGTAGGAGGAGGTTTCGTCGGCGGCGCGCAGTCCGAGGGTGATCTTGGTCCAGCCGTTGTCGGCGGCATCCTGCGCCAGGGAGGTGGCGGGGAAGTTCACCCAGTTGTCGGGGCAGCTGCTGCTGTAGCCGTGTGCGACGCTCTGGGCGTTGATCTCCTCGCTCCACGAGGGCTGGTTGTTCCAGGTGGTGGAGGAGCTGATGCCGCCGGTGCGCCACAGCTGGACGCTGCGGGCCGAGCATGACCAGGAGTAGGTCTCCAGGGCGTAGAAGGAGGCCGACGAGACGGCTGCGCCTTTGAGTTTGCTGTCCAGCGAGAGCTGGAAGAAGGAGCGGGACAGGCCGCCGGTGGTGGACTCGTAGCCGACGCGGGCGGTGTCGGTGCCGTCGTTGAAGTTGGTGCCGTTCCAGAAGCTCGTCGTGGGGTAGGGCTTGTAGGCGGTGGTCCAGTTGTTGGTGTGCCCGGTCATGGACGGGTCGATGAAGACCGGGTAGACGGTGGAGCCGCCGGTGAGCAGCTTGAGGTTGGGCTTGATGCTCAGGGTGTGGTCGGTGAGGGTGGTCTGGGCCAGGGCGTCGTGGCTTCCGGGCTGGGGGCCGGCCAGTCCGGCCAGGGAAAGGACCGAGTCCGGGCCGGTGCCGGTGGTGAAGGCCGCAGGCCGCGCTCCGCTGATGGTGGTGTGGTCCTGGTAGGCGGCCGGGCTGGCGCTGGTGTCGCTGGTGGGCGCGGCAGTGTCGTCGCTGTCGTCGGGGGTGTGGGAGGCGTTGGGGTCGGGGGCGTCGGCGGGGTCTTCGGGCGGGTCGACGTCGGGGTCGGCCGAGGGGGGCGGGTCGTCGGCGGGCCGGGGTGGCTGCGGGTCGTCGCCTTGTGTGACGGCGGGCGTGCCGGCGGAGTCCCACATGTAGGGAGTGGGGGAGACCGCGACCTCACGGCCGGTGGCGTCCTTGGCGTGGACGACGTGGGTGACCGGGTCGAGGGTGAAGGCCAGGTCGGGCGAGGTCAGCCCGTAGGAGACTTCGGCGAGGGCCGGATCGTCGGCGGCCTGCGAGGTCTTGACGATCAGCAGGTTGGAGAACCCGGCGTCGCGGGCCGTGAGCAGCAGGTCGACACCGGGCAGGACTTCTTGGTACAGGGCCCGTGGCCCGTCGATGACCGGGGCGGGCAGGGGGCCGGGCCAGGTCATGGTGAGCTGGTGGCCGTCGGTGGTGAAGGTCACCAGATCCGTGGATGAGGCCGCGTCCTGCAGGGCGGTGACAGTGGCCGGCCGGATCTGACCGCGTACATGGGACCGGTTGGCGCGGTCGGCGGCGCGGCTGCCGCCGGAGAAGACCAAGGGGCTGTTCACGGCCTTGGGGGCCCAGCCGCCACCCTTGACACGGTGCAGGCGGGTGTCGATCGGCCGCCAGGTGCCGTCGACCTTGGCCCGGAACGGCACGGCACGGGTCTCCAGTTCGAAGCTGCCGTCCGGGCGGGCCCAGGTGGTGCTGCTCGCGTCACGCAGCGCGGTGACCTCCACCCGCTTGCCCGAGGTGCGGGCCTTGGAGACGGCGGCAGCCTCGTTCAGCACCTTTGGCGCGGCCACCTGCTCCTTTCCGCGCGCGGGGGAGGGGGCGTGGTGGAGGGCGGGCAACTGGGTCACGCCCAGTGCGGCGGCCACCGCGGTTGCCAGCACCGCACCGACCCGCCGTCGACTACGAGGCGTGCGCAGCCATGCTCTGTCCACGAAACGTCTTCCCTCCCCGAAACCCGGATTCGCCGGGTACTGCTTTTGCGCACCTCTTTCGGGCGCAATACGTGCCAGCCACCCACGCCCCGCCGCCTGCATTTCAGGCTGGGGCACAGAGGTGCCAGCAGATCATGTACGACCGGGCGAGTAAATTCCAGTGTTCTCGCGTATTCCGTCAGGCCATCCGGAGGTGCGGGAACCGTTTGCGTGATGTGCAGGACCTGCGATTCCCGGCAATTCACCGAGACCATCGCGTGTGGATGGTGTCTCGTCGCCGTACGGGTCGGGACGTGCAGCTGGGTGTTTTGGAATGATCTTGCCGCTTATTTTCGCATGCGGGCACCTTGTAAAGGAAAGTCTTTGCATTGTCGAAATGCCGTAATCCTGAATCTTCTCCGGGTCGACATGTCTTGGTTGCGAATTCCCTGTGTGACGGGCATCACATTGGCTGTTTCGTGTTTGACGGCGAGTGGAATGAGGGCAGAGGATTCGGCGGATTCTTTGTGTTGTCTTCGGGGTGGGGCGCGCGCTTTTTGGGCGCGGGTTTCCTGCCGGCCGCCATGGGGGGCTGTTCGGTGTTTGGTTCGCTGTCGTGGTCCGGCCGTGGTGCACTGCCCCGTACCTCCAAAGCACGCTCGCGTACGCGCCGGGTCCGGCTGGGTATGGGGGCGGCGATTATGGCCGCCTTGGTGGTGGGGCTGCTGCCGGCGCAGGCGATGGCGGCGCCGCCACCGGGCGGGGACCGGTCGGGCGTGGACCTGATCGACATTCCTGCCGAGGAGAAGGCCACCGACGCCGACACCGGGGTCCTGGACGACCTGACCGGCGAAGCGACCGTGCCACCAGTGGAATACGAGCCGGTCAACACCACCGCGCCGGCAGGGGGTCAGGACGCGGTGACGCTGACCGATCCGGTCGCGGGTGATCTGGTGCAGGCCGGTTCCCTGCCGGTGTTGCTGGGCGCCCCGACGGACGCGGACACCCCAGAGGAACTGGATCCGCTCAAGGGCACCTGGCAGGTGGAGGTCGCCGA
>NZ_JBYIQW010000044.1:0-61202 GCF_057707815.1 Actinacidiphila sp. bgisy160 | reverse complement strand
TTCCGGCTGGTCACCCGCGCATCCTACCTGCTGCACAGAAAGTAACTATTAACAATAGGGACACATAATGAATACATTTTTATTAGTGGCCCGCCCCGGGCTCGGTCAGCCACACCCCGTATGGCTTCACGATCAGCTCACCCACCAGCCGCCACGTCCATAGCCGTCCGCCCGGACCCGCATCGCGAGGCCGGTGATCGAGGACCGCCTGCCGCACGCCGGCCTGCCCGGCCTCACCCAACACCTCCGCAGCCGCAGGGCCTCCTGCGCCGACGGCGACAGATGCCGCGCGTCTCGCGCCCGGCGCCGGCCCCGCCGCGGTGGAACTCGTCGCCCTGCTCGCCGCAGGGCGAAGCACTCGCCGGCGCATCCACCGGGAACGGGCCGTCAGCCGTGCGCCTTCACCGGCGCGGCCGCCAGGTCCCCCGGCACCAGGGAGAACACGACAAGGTCGACGCGGCCGGTGTGCACGAACCCCGCGTTGCGCAGGACTCCTTCGCGGCGCAGGCCGGCCTTCACGGCGACGCGCTGCGACGCGATGTTGCCCGTCGCCGCGCGCAGTTCCAGACGCTGGAAGCCCTGGTCGGACAGCAGCCACGCCGCCAGGGCCCGGGTCGCCTCCGTGGCGACGCCCCGACCCCTCACCCACGGGGCCACCCAATAGCCGGCCTCGCTCGTCCGCACCCGCCAGTCGGTGCGCTTCAGGCCGACGGTGCCCAGCAGGCGCCCGTCGTCCGGGCCGGCGACGGCGAAGTGGATGCCGTCGCCCGACTCGCGCAGGGCGTGGGATCCCGTCGTGCACCAGGCTGTCGCGTCCTTCCGCGTGTAGGGCCGGGGCAGGGGCAGCCACCGCTGGGTTTCGGGGTCCGCGCAACTCGCCCAGGTGTCGTGGGCGTCGTCCGGGGTGAACGGGCGCAGCAGGAGACGCTCGGTGCGCAGGACCGTGTCGGGGAACACATTCGTTTCCGTCATTCGCTCCGTCCGCCGCGGGCCCAGGATTGGGCAGACGCTAGCAGCATGCCGCGCCGCGCAGTCACCCCCGCAAAGGGCATGACGCAGCGTCACGATTGGCGCGGTTCATGGTGACGGTGCGACAAAGCGACATTTCGGACTTATCCGCATACTTGCCGCATATAACTCCCCAACCGGGAGTAGCCCCTTGACACTCCGCCGCCTGAGGTTCATGGTTCCTCACATCACTCGTTTAAACCGGTTCAAACGCGAGATGAACAATCGCTTCGCGTTGGTTGCCCCGGTATGCGAGTGCAAGAACGTGCTGCCTCCGGCGCCGAAGGTGCCGCCGGACGGCGTGCCCCATGGGCACGCCGGTCGACGGGACCCGCGGCTGCGGATGTGGCTTGCCCTTCCGCCGCCGTACACGGAGAGTCCGCATGGCCCGACGCCCCACGATCGCCGATGTCGCCCAAATAGCGGGTGTGTCCCGGGCGACGGTCTCCTTCGTCCTCAACGACCGCCCCGGCGTGGCCGCCGCGACCCAGGAACGGGTGCGCGCGGCGGCCGAGAAGCTGGGCTGGACGCCGAGCCGCAGCGCCCGAGCGCTGTCGACCGGGCGGGCCCGCGCCGTCGGGCTCGTGCTGACCCGTGAGCCCGACCTGATCGGCACCGACCCCTTCTTCCCCGCCTTCATGGCGGGCATCGAGTACGTCATATCCGAGTCCGGCGACGGCCTCATGTTGCACGTGACGAGCCCTCGCAACGAGTTGGACACATACCGCCGCCTGGTGGACGACCAGCGCGTGGACGGGGTGTTCCTCACCGACCTGCGGGTCGGCGACCCGCGCCCGGAGTTGCTGCGGGAACTGGGCCTGCCCGCCGTGGCCGTCGGCGCCGACGACGGTGTCGAGGGGATCGCCACGGTCAATCTGGACGACCGCCCGGTGGTCGCCGGCGCCGTCCGCCACCTCGTCGGACTCGGCCACCGCCACATCGCCTACGTCGCCGGCCCCGAGGAGTACCTGCACGCCCAGCGGCGACTCGGCGCCTGGCGGGACGCGCTCGCGGAAGCGGGCCTGCCCCAGGGCCCGGTGCTGCCGGGCGGCTTCACCGCCGAGGGCGGCGCGCTCGCGACGCAGGCGCTGATCACGCGGGGCGACCGGCCCACCGCCATCGTGTACGCCAACGACCTGTCGGCCACCGCGGGTATGGCGGTCGCGCAGGAGGCGGGCCTGCGGCTGCCCGAGGACCTGTCGGTGGTCGGCTTCGACGACGTACCGCTGGCCTCCTGGACCCGGCCCTCGCTCACCACCTGCCGTGCCGACGCCACCGGCTGGGGTCGCGCCGCCGCACGCGCCCTGATCGAGACGATCGAGCAGGGCACCACCCCACACGTGGAACTGGACCCGGCCGCGCTGATGGTGCGCGGTTCCACGGGCCCGGCCCCCACTCGAACCGCCCGCCCCTGACCCCCCCAACGCGCGCCCGTCGCGCCCACGACGTTCTCCGCTCCCCGGAGGGCCGTCACCGAGGCAGGACGACGCCCCGGAACGGCCGCTTCCCAACCCTTGAGAACACGGAGCCACGCAATGAAGAAAACCCTCCTGACCGTCCTCTCGGCCGTCGCCCTGACCGTGCCGCTCGCCGCGTGCGGCAGCGGCGGTTCGGACTCCGCCGCGGGCGGCGACGCCCACGGGCCGATCACGGTCTGGTACTCCAACAACGCCCAGGAGGTCGCCTGGGGCAAGAGCATGGTCGCGTCCTGGAACGCCGCCCACCCGAACGAGAAGGTGAAGGCGCAGGAGATACCCGCGGGCAAGAGCTCCGAGGAGGTCATCGGCGCGGCCATCACGGCCGGCAACGCCCCGTGCCTGATCCTCAACACCGCCCCCGCGGCCGTCCCCGGCTTCCAGAAGCAGGGCGGCCTGGTGGCCCTGGACGACTTCCCCGGCGGGGCGGAGTACCTCAAGGCGCGGACCGGCGACCGGCTCTCGCAGTACGCGTCGCCCGACGGCAAGCACTACCAGATGCCCTGGAAGAGCAACCCCGTCATGATCTTCTACAACAAGGACCTGTTCAAGAAGGCCGGGCTCGACCCCGAGCACCCGAAGCTCTCCAGCTACCAGGACTTCCTCACCACCTCGCGCGCCCTGGTCAAGGGCGGGGTGCACGCCGCCATCTGGCCGGCGCCCACCTCCGAGTTCTACCAGTCCTGGTTCGACTTCTACCCGCTCTTCGCGGCCCAGACCGGCAAGCAGCTCGTCGAGGACGGCAAGGCCCAGTTCGCCTCGTCGGACGGCGTCAAGGCCGCCGAGTTCTGGAAGACCATGTACGCGGACCACCTGGCCCCCAACGAGCAGTACAACGGCGACGCCTTCGCCGACGGCAAGTCCGCCATGGCGATCGTCGGCCCGTGGGCCGTCTCCGTCTACGGCGAGAAGGTCAAGTGGGGCGCCGTGCCGGTGCCCACCGCGACCGGCGCCGAGGCCAAGGGCACCTTCAGCGACGAGAAGTCCATCGGCATGTTCACCGCGTGCAAGAACAAGGGCACGGCCTGGGACGTGCTGAAGTTCGCCACCGGCAAGGAGCAGGACGGCAAGCTGCTGGAGGCCACCGGCCAGATGCCGATGCGCCAGGACCTCCCGGCGACGTACCCGGACTACTTCGCCTCGCACCCGGACTACAAGACCTTCGCCGAGCAGGCCGACCGCACCGTCGAGGCCCCGAACGTGCCGAACTCCGTCGAGATCTGGCAGAAGTTCCGCGACGCCTACACCAAGTCCGTGATCTTCGGGAAGGGCGACGTGGAGAGCGCCTTCCGCGAGGCCGCGGGCAAGGTCGACGGCCTGGCGAAGCAGTGAGTCACGGCCATGTCCTCCACGCACCATGACGTCCTCCGCCCCGGGTCCGCCCGGGGCGGGGACCGCCCCCGGGCGGGCCGCGGGCCACGGACGCGCGGCCTGCGGTTCGCGGGCCGGCAGCCGATCGGCCTCGCCTTCGTCTCCCCGTACCTGATCTACCTGGCCGCGATCTTCCTGTACCCGCTCGGCTTCGCGGTGTGGATCTCCTTCCACGACTACTTCTTCGCCGCGCCGGGCGCCCAGGTGGACCGTCCCTTCGTGGGGCTGGCCAACTACACGGCCGTCCTGACCGATCCGGCCGTATGGCGTTCCTTCGGCAACATCGCGGTCTTCCTGGTCATCAACGTGCCGCTGACGGTGGCGGCGTCCCTCATCCTCGCCACCGCCCTCAACTCCAAGCTGCGGGCGCGCACGTTCTTCCGGACGGCCTACTACGTCCCGTACATCACCGCCAGCGTCGCCGTCGTCGGCGTGTGGCTCTTCCTGTTCAACTCCAACGGCCTGGTCAACAAGGCGCTCGGCCCGCTCGCTCCGGACCCGTCGTGGCTGGTCAACTCGCACCTCGCGATGCCGACCATCGCGCTGTTCGTCGCCTGGAAGCAGCTCGGCTTCTTCATCGTGCTCTACCTGTCGGCGCTGCAGAACGTACCCGGTGAGCTCTACGAGTCGGCGGCGCTGGACGGCGCGGGCAAGGTGCGCATGTTCTGGTCGATCACCGTTCCGGCGGTGCGCACCGCCACCCTGCTCGTGCTGGTCCTGGCGACGGTGACCGGGGCGAACCTGTTCACCGAGCCGTATCTGCTGACCAGCGGCGGTGGACCGGACGGGGCCACCACCTCGCCGGTGCTGCTGATGTACCAGCGCGGCCTGCAGCAGGGCCACCCGGACGAGGCCGCGGCGATCGGCGTGATCCTCGTCGTGCTGATCACCGGCATCTCCCTCGTCTACCGCCGCGTGCTGGAGAGGGACTGACATGACCGACGTCCACGCTCCCGCGCACAAGCGCCGCCCGGCAGGGCACGGTCCGCACACGCACTCCCACACCCGCCGGATCCTGTCGCGGCTGGCCCTGCTCGCCGGGGCCTTCGCCTTCCTCTTCCCCTTCTACTACATGCTCATCGGCTCGCTGCAGCGCGAGCCCGACAGCAGCCCCGCCGGCGCCTTCCCGCGTCCGGGGAACCTCTCCCTGCACAACTACGCTGAGATCAACTCGGCCATCTCGCTCGGCCGTTCCCTGATCAACTCCGGGATCTTCACCGGCGGCGTCATCGTCTGCACCACGGTGTTCGGCCTGCTGGCCGGGTACGCCCTGGCGCGGCTGCACTTCCGGGGCAAGGGCTCCACCTTCGCCCTGGTGCTGCTGGTCCAGGTCATCCCGTTCCAGCTGCTGATGATCCCGCTGTACGTGCTGATCGTCCGCGACTACGGCCTGGCCGACTCCTACATCGGGATCATCCTGCCGTTCGCCATCAACACCAGCGCGGTCTTCATCTTCCGGCAGTTCTTCCTGCAGCTGCCGCAGGCGATGTTCGAGGCCGCGCGCATCGACGGCGCCGGCGAGCTGCAGATCCTGTTCCGGATCGCCATCCCGCTGTGCAAGCCCGCGCTCGCCTCCGTGGTGCTGCTGAGCTTCACCGGGCCGTGGAACGAGTTCCTGTGGCCGTTCCTGGTCACAAAGGAGCAGGACATGCAGCCGCTGGCGGTGTCCCTGGCCAACTACATCAGCACCGTCTCCTCCGCCGCCGCCAACCCGTTCGGCGCCATCCTCGCCGGCGCCTGCGTGCTGGCCGCGCCCGCGGTGGCTCTGTACCTCGTCTTCCAGAGCCGCTTCACCTCCACCGACCTCGATTCCGCCACGAAGGGCTGAACTCGCTGTGAACGACCGCACCACCAGCACCACCGGTACCACCGGCTCCAACAGCTCCGTGCCCTACCGCCTGACCCGCGTCGGCGTCGTGATGTCCCCGCTGGCCGGCGAGGCCAACGAGGCCGAGGGCGTGCTCAACCCCGCTTCCGGCCGCACCCCGGACGGCACCCTGCACCTGCTGCCCCGCCTCGTCGCGGAGGGCAACGTCTCCCGCGTGGGCCTCGCCGAGGTCGTGATCGAGGACGGCGTGCCCACCGGTGTCGAGCGCCGCGGCGTCGTCCTCGCCCCCGACGCCGGCTGGGAGCGCGGCAAGAACAACGCCGGCGTGGAGGACCCCCGTACGACGTGGATCGAGGCGCTGGGGCTGCACGTCATGTCCTACGTCGCCTACGGCCCGCTCGGCCCCAAGCCGGCGCTGGCCGTCTCCACGGACCTGGTCACCTGGGAGCGCCTGGGCCCGATCCAGTTCGCCTACCAGGCCGATCTCGACACCGACCTGAACCTCTTCCCGAACAAGGACGTGGTGCACTTCCCCGAGCCCGTCCCGGGCCCGGACGGCGAGCCCTCCTTCGCCATGCTGCACCGCCCGATGTGGGACCTCGGCTGGTTCCGCCCCGGCGAGGGCGTCCACCTGCCGGCCGGCGTGACCGACGAGCGGCCCGGCATCTGGATCTCCTACGTCCCCGTCTCCGAGGTCGAGAAGGACCTGGGCGCCCTGGCCCGCCCCCGCAACCACCGCCTGGTGGCGCTGTCCGAGCACCCCTGGGAGGAGCTCAAGATCGGCGCCGGCCCGGCCCCGATCCGCGTCGAGGAGGGCTGGCTGCTCATCCACCACGGCGTGTCCGGCACGATCGACGACCCCTTCGCCCAGCAGCAGAAGGTCAGCTACGCGGCGGGCGCGATGATCCTCGACCCGCAGGACCCGGCCCGGATCCTCGCCCGCACCGACGAGCCGCTGATGGAGCCGGAGACGGAGGAGGAGCGTTCCGGCACCGTGCCCAACGTCGTCTTCCCGACCGCGATCGAGGAGATCGACGGCGTCCGCTACGTCTTCTACGGCATGGCCGACGCACACATCGGCGTCGCCCGCCTGGACCGTGCCGAGTGACTGCGCTCGGTCTGGGCCTGGCCGGCTGCGGCGCGTTCGGCGCCTACCTGCTGGACGCCGTCGCCGACCTGCCCGGCATACGTGTCGTGGCGTGCGCCGACCCCGACGGTGACCGTGCCGCCGCCCTCGCGCGGCGGCACGGCGCCGCCGTCCACACCGACGCCGCCGCGCTGGCCGGCGTGCCCGGGGTGGACGTCGTGGCGATCGCCACTCCCCCGGCCACGCACGCGGAACTCGCCGTCGGCGCGCTGCGCGCCGGCAAGCACGTCTTCTGCGAGAAGCCGCTGGCCGTGACGCTGGAGGACGCCCTGCGGGTGGAGGCGGAGGCGGAGCGCTCCGCCGGGGTGCTGGTCGTCGACCACGTCCTGCGCTACAACCCCGTGTTGCGGATGCTCGAGCGGCTGCGCGAGGAGGAGCTGCTGGACCCGCTGGTGCGCTTCGCCTTCGAGAACGACGCCGCCGACGAGGACCTGGGCCCCGGCCACTGGTTCTGGGACCCCGCCCACAGCGGCGGCATCCACGTCGAGCACGGCGTGCACTTCTTCGACGCCGCCCGCGCCCTGATGGGCAGCGAGCCCGTCGAGGTGCACGGCACGGCCGTCCGCCGCGACGGCGGCCCGGTCGACATCGTCGTGGCCACCGCCGTCCACCCCGGCGGCGCCGTCGCCACCCACACCCACTCCTTCACCCACGCCCACCGCGCCGAACGGCAGTTGATGCGCCTGGACTACGGCTTCGCCGAGGCCCGGGTCACCGGCTGGATCCCCACCCATGCGACGGTCACGGCCTGGACGGACGAGCGGGACGCCCGCCGCTGGGAGGAGCTGCCCGCGCGCGCCGCCGGCCTGCTGGCCGTACCGGGGCTGCGCCCGCACGGCGAGGAGCGGATCACCGTCGCGGTGGAACGCGACGCGGGCCCGGCGGCCCCGGCCCGCGGCCGCGGCGTGGAGCGCACCGTCCCGCACCGGGTGACCTGCGTGGTCGACCTGGGTGGCGAGGCGCGCAAGCAGCACGTGTACGCCGAGAGCGTGCGCGCCGCCTTCACCGACCTGCTGCGCTGCGCGACCGGGGGCGGCACCCCGGTGGCCGACGCGTGGTCCGGACGGACCGCGGTCGCGGTGGCCGAGGCCGCCACCCGCTCCGCGCGGACCGGCCGGACCCTGCCCGTCCCGGCCGGGCGGCCAGGAGCATGAGGAGCACCGTGAGCAGCACCACCGGTCCGGAGCCGGCCGCGCCCTGGTGGCGGGACGCCGTCTGCTACGAGATCCACCCGCGTGCGTTCGCCGACGGGGACGGGGACGGCGTCGGCGACCTCGCCGGCGTCGCCGCCCGCCTGGACCACGTTGCCCGGCTGGGCGCGGACGCGGTGTGGATCACGCCGTTCTACCCGTCCCCGCTGGCCGACGGCGGCTACGACATCGCCGACCACACCGCCGTCGCCGCCGACCTCGGCACCGACGCCGACTTCGACGCCTTGGTCGCGCGCGCCCACGGCCTGGGACTGCGGGTGCTGATCGACCTCGTCCCCAACCACACCTCCGACACACACCCCTGGTTCCGCGAGGCCCTGGCGGCCGGCCCGGGGAGCGCGGCCAGGGGCCGCTACCTCTTCCGCCCGGGACGCGGCGCGGACGGGGAACTCCCGCCGAACGACTGGCAGTCGGCCTTCGGCGGCCCGGCCTGGACGCGGGTCCCCGCGCCCGAAGGCGGCCCGGGCGAGTGGTATCTGCACCTGCACGCGCCCGAGCAGCCGGACCTCGACTGGCGGCACCCGGAGGTCGTCGCGGACTTCGAGCGGATCCTCCGCCACTGGCTCGACCGCGGTGTCGACGGCTTCCGCATCGACGTGGCCCACACCCTCTTCAAGGCCCCCGGCCTCCCCGACGCCGGGCCCGGGCAGCACCAGGACATCCTGCGCAACCACCTGATGCCGTACCACGACCAGGAGGAGCTGCACCCGCTGTTCCGTTCCTGGCGCCGGCTCCTGGACACCCATCCGGCCCCGCCCGGCGCGGTCCCTCCGGGGCAGCGCGTGATGGTGGCCGAGGCCGCCGTGTTCGAGCCGTCCCGGCTGGCCCGGTACGTCAGCCCCGGCGAGATGCAGCAGGCCTTCAACTTCGCCTTCCTCGAGGCCCCTTGGGAGGGCCAGGAGCTGCGCGCGGTCGTCGGGCGGTCGGCCGCGTCGATGCGTGCCGTCGGGGCGCCCGTCACCTGGGTCCTGTCCAGCCACGACGCGGTCCGTCCGGTCACCCGGTACGGCGGCGGGCCGCTCGGCCGGCGACGGGCCCGGGCCGCCGCGCTGCTCATGCTCGCGCTGCCCGGCGCCGCCTACGTCTACCAGGGCGAGGAACTGGGCCTGCCGCAGGCCCACGTGCCGGACGACCGTCTGCGCGATCCGCTCTGGGAGCGTTCCGGCCACCGCGAGCGCGGCCGCGACGGCTGCCGGGTGCCGCTGCCCTGGGAGGGCACGGCGGCACCGTACGGGTTCAGCACCGCCGCCCCGGACGCGTGCTGGTTCCCGCAGCCCGATGACTGGGCGGACCTGACCGTCCGGGCCCAGGAGGACGACCCCGCGTCGATGCTCGCCCTGTACCGCTGCGCGCTGCGGCTGCGGCGGGGAGCGCCGGTCCCGGCGGACGCGGCGCCGGTAGTGGAAGGGCCAGCGGACGGTTCCTGGTTCGCCTTCGACCGCGCGCCCGGGCTGCGGTGCCTGACCAACTTCGGCCCGGAGCCGGTGCCCCTCGCGGACGGGGACGAGGTGCTGCTGGCCAGCACCCCGCTCGACGGCCGCTCGGTGCCGGCAGACACCACCGTCTGGCTCCGCACCGCCGGGAACACGACCGCGATCGCGTCCTGAGCCGGCGGTCCCCGGGGCGTGAGCGTCCACGTGCGCGCGCCGGGGCCCGCGGAGGTACCGGGGACGTGTGTCCGCGGGCCCCGCCGCCGTCGGGCGACGGCGGCCGCGACCTGAACAGGCGTGATCACCGATGCGCCACAACGGCTCGCAGCCCTGCCGGACCCCGGCTGACCAACGGCGTTCCATCCCCGCGAGCAGCACCACCCCGACCGGACCCGTGGAACCCGGCGCCCATCCGACGCGACAGCCGGGCCCCGCGGACTGCCCATCATCAAGCCCGAACCCCGAAACGGCCCACCGCAGAAACCGACGCACCGTCACGTGAGATCGGGGCTAGACGGCGATCGTCTGCTCGGTCCAGATGGTCTTGCCGCGCTCCCGGTAGCGGGTGCCCCAGCGCTCCGCGAACTGGGAGACCAGCAGCAGGCCGCGGCCGCCCTCGTCGGTGGTGCGGGCGTGCCGCAGGAAGGGTGCCGCACTGCTGGTGTCCGAGACCTCGCAGGTCAGTGCCCGGTCGCGGATGAGCCGGAGCTGGATGGGCGGTGTGGCGTACCGGATGGCATTGGTGACCAGCTCACTGACGATCAGTTCGGTGGCGAAGCACTCCTCCTGCAGGGCCCAGGCAGAAAGCTGACGAGTCGTCAGAGTGCGGGCGGTGGCCACCGCGGCGGGGTCGCACGGCAGGTTCCAGGTGGCGACGGAGTCCGGGCCCAGCGGCCGGGGGCGGGCCACCAGCACCGAGGCGTCGTGGCCCGGGTCCGCGGGCACCAGCGCGTCGGTGAGCAGCAGGCTCATGTCCTGCGGGGAGTCGCAGGGTGTGGCCAGCAGCCGTTCGAACTCCGCCCGGCCGGGCTCCTCCGGGTGGCTCTGCAGGAGTCCGGGGGTGCGGAGCACCAGCATGCACTCCTCGGGCAGCTCCAGGGTGGTCGTCCCGAACGACGGCCCGGGGCGGCCGAGCGGCTCGCCGGCGGGGGCCGCCGGGGTCCACACGGTGTGGTCGGGGTACACGACCGAGGGCGGCGGATGGCCCGCCGACGCCATGGTGCTCTGCCCGGTCACGGGGTCGTAGACGAGGTAGAGGCAGGTGGCGCCGGCCGGAAAGCCGGAGCCCGTGCCCGCGTGCTCCTCGGCGAGGTTGCGCACCAGGTCGTCCAGGCGGGCGAGGACCTCGTCCGGATCCTGGTCCAGGTTGGCCAGGGTGTGCACGGCCGCCCGCAGCCGGCCCATGGTGGCGGCCGTGCGCATGCCGCGGCCCGGCGTGCTGCCGCTGACGAGGGCGACCCGTGCGCCGGGCAGCGGGATGACCTCCGTCCAGTCGCCGCCGGCACCGGAACGCACCAGGTGGTGGCCCCACTCCACGGCGCTGGGCGCGGGCAGCCGCTGGGGCAGCATGCCGCGCTGCAGGGCCAGGACGGCGTTGCGCTCACGCACATAGCGGTGGGCGTTGTCCAGCGCCATCGCGCCGCGGCCGGCGAGGTCGACGGCGAGCGCGAGGTCGTCCTCGTCGAAGGGCCCGAGGTCCGGGTCCCACCGGTGGAAGGTGACCAGGCCCAGCACGCAGTCGCGGACCAGCAGCGGCACCACCATCAGCGAGTGCACCCGCTCCTCCAGCATCCTGCCGCCCCGCACCGGTTCGTCCCGGATACACGCGCTGTCCTGGCTGAGCCGGGGAACGAGGCGCGGCTCGTGGTCGGCGAGCACCTGCAGGGCGGGCGACCCCACCAGATGCGCGCTGACCGCACCCGTGGTGTACGCCCCGGTCTGGCCGCAGCGGGCGGAGGTCGCGGCGCGCCGCAGCCCCGTGTCGTCCTCGACCGGGCCCGCCGCCATCTCCTCGCCGCCGAGGAGGGGGGCCAGCAGGTCCACGCACACGCAGTCGGCGAGTACCGGGACGGCCACCTCGGCCAGTTCCTGAGCCGTGCGGATCGGGTCCAGGGTCCTACCGATCGTCCGGCCCGCCTCGGCCATCAGGGCCAGCCGCTGCTCGGCCAGATGGCGCTCGGTGACGTCGATCACGGCGTCGGCCACGCCGAGGATGCGGCCGTCCTCCGCCTCGAGCCGGAAGGCGGACGCGGAGTAGACGTGTTCCCGGCCGGGGTCGCCGGGCGGACGGCCGCGCTTCTCGAACGAGATCGCCGCCTCTCCGGTCCTGAGCACCCGGCCCATCACGCGCTCGGCGAGTTCCGCGCTGAAGTCGGGCCACGCCTCGGTGGGCCGTCGCCCCAGGGCGAGCTGCGATCGGTGGTCCTGCATGCCCTCCGCCGCCGGGTTGAAGCGCATCAGCCTGAGCTGCGGGTCCAGCACGAACAGGCCGATGGGCGAGCGGGTGAAGAGGGTCTCCAGCAGGGCGCGGTCGATGTCCGGGGTGAGCCCCGGCGCCCCGGTGAGCAGGTCGACGGTCAGGGAGGGGCCCGTCCCGTCGTCGCGTACCGCCCGAAGGGCCGGCCGGCAGGCCACCGTCCGGCCGTCGCGGTGCCGCAGGAGGACGCCACCGGATCCGGCGTCTGCGGTGCCCGGGTCCGTGGCGAGCAGGTCCAGTACGGGCCGGCCGAGCACCTCGCCCGCGGGGTGGCCGAGGAGGCGCTCGGCTCCCTGGTTCCACGCGACGACCGCGCCATGGGCGTCGATCACCATCCGCGCCGCCGTGCGCCCGGCCGACCCGTCGCGCTCTTCGCCGCGTTCCCGCGATGCCCAAGTGCCCATGACCGTCCCATCACGTTCCGGTCCTCCGGTTCCCAGTCTTGCGCAGGCGGCCGGGGTCACCACTCGGGGCCGCCTCAGCCGTGCAGGAAGGCCGTCACCTCCGCGAGGGGCGGGACCTCGGCGGGTGTGAGGCGCCGGGTCTCACCGCGGAAGGAGCGCACTTCCAGCCGGCTGGCGGGGTCGGCACCCGGCAGCGCCGCCATCAGTGCCTCGAGATCGGCGGTGCCGAACACCTTGAACGTCCGCACGGGGCGGTAGTGGGACGGCCGGACGTCGAAGCGGAGGTCGACGACCGGCCGCGGAAGGCGGGCCCAGTCGGCGTAGGGCAGCGAGCCGTGCCCGTGGATCCGCGCGTCGACCAGGACCTCGGGATCCGCGTCGCCGATCTCGCAGTCGAAGACCGGGAAGGCCGCGGCGACGCGGTCGGCGATGGCGGGGTACGCGGCACAGCCCCGTCCGAGCGCCGGTGCGCAGAAGAGTGCGTGGCTGAACGCCCCGACCGGTTCGGGCAGCGGCACCTTGTGATGCGAGAGCCCGTCGAAGGCCAGGTCACGACGGGTGGAGACGAGGTCCAGGAAGGCGGACACCGCCGCGGCGTCGCTCCGGTCGGCCCGTACCGCGAAGCGGACGGCGCTGCGTCCGTCGTCGCGGAGGACGACGTACTCGTGGAATCCCCCCGGCCGGCCGGGCGCGAGCACACGGCGGTACACCTCCTCATAGCCCTCGACCGGCAGGTATTCGGCGGCCGGGGAGTGCGGACGGGGGCCCGCCCGCAGTACGTCGAGGACCGTCGCCTCCGGGTGGAGTCCCGCGTCGGGCGACGGATCGACCTCCGTGAAGCCCTTCCGCAGCCACTCGCCGATCTTGCGCGCGGCATGACGCCGGGCGTGCTCCTCGTCGTCGAGTGTCGAGGTGCTTCCCGTGTCGTTCGCGCCGACGGAGCCCCAGCGGAGGAAGCAGCGGATGCCCTCCTGGCGGATCTCCCGGTACTCGGTCCCTCCGGCCCCCGGGGACTCGAACCGCCGCCACCTCGCCATCCGTCCTCCAACGTCCGCGGCGCCGCCCGTACGCTCCGCGCCGGCTCCCGGCGGCCATGTTAGAGCGCCGCGACGGGCGCGCCCGCTGCGATCCGGTACAACACGTTGGGGCGCAGCGGCCCTTCAGGGGCGGCCGGGTCGTCGAAGTCGCCGGCGGGGTCGCGGGTCATGCCGATGCGGCGCATGACGGCCTGGGAACGGAGGTTCCCGGCGGTCGTCACCGCGAGGATCTCGGGGAGCCCGAGGGTGCCGAAGCCGAAGGCCAGCACGGCCAGGGCGGCCTCGGTGGCGTAGCCCTTGCCCCAGGCCGCGCGGGCGAGCCGCCAGCCGATCTCCACTCCCGTGAACGGCAGGCCGTCGTCCACCCGGTCCAGGCCCGCGAAGCCGGCGAACTGGCCGGTCGCGCGGACCTCGACCGCCCACCAGCCGTAGCCGCGCTCGTCGAATTCGGCCCGGAACCGGGCCACGGAGGCATCGCTCTGCTCCCGGGTCAGCGGCTCCCCCAGGTGCTCCCGCACCTCGGGATCGGCGTTCATCGCCGCCCAGGGCGCGAGGTCGCGGTCGCGCCAGCGGCGCAGGATCAGGCGTTCGGTGCGCAGTTCGGTCACGCCGCCAAGCCAACGGGAGCCCGCGGCCCCGGGGCAAGGAGATTTCCCAGCTGAGTTGCTTTTTTAAATCCAGCTGCCTAGATTGGAGACACCTACCCAACCCCAGGAATGAGCGCCCCCATGGACATCAAGAACTCCGTCGCCGTCGTGACCGGCGCGGGCCGCGGCCTCGGCCGCCACCTGGCGACCCAGCTGCTCGACCGGGGGGCCGCCAAGGTCTACGCCGGGGTCCGCAACCCCGACGCCCTCGACCTGCCGGGTGTCGAGCCGCTCCGGCTGGACATCACCGACCCCGAGTCGATCGCCAGGGCCGCCCGGGCCGCCTCCGACGCCACCCTCGTGATCAACAACGCGGGCATCAGCACCCAGGTGGGGCTGGCCGACGGGGACATGGCCGACATCCGCCTGGAGATGGAGACCCACTTCTTCGGCTCTCTCGGCGTCACGCGGGCCTTCGCACCCGTGATCGCCGCCAACGGCGGCGGAGCCGTCCTCAACGTCCTGTCCATCCTGTCCTGGATCCACCTCCCGGAATACGGCGGCTACAGCGCGGCCAAGGCCGCCGAGCTGGCGATGACCAATGTCGTCCGGCGGGAGCTCGCTTCTTCCGGGATCGACGTCACCGCGCTCCACGTGGGCTACATGGACACGGACATGGCCGACCACGTCGCCCCCTCCGACAAGGTGGACCCCGCGTGGGTGGCGCGCCTGGCCCTGGACGGCATCGAGCAGCGGGCCCTGGAGGTCGTCGTCGACGACCGGAGCCGCGGCGTCAGGGCCGCCCTGTCCGGCGGTCTCGAACTGCTCTACCCCGACCTGCCCGCACCGAAGGCCCTCTGACCGGGGACGGAAGCAGGTCGCCCGGCGGCCACCGCCACGACAACGACTGAATTGCCGTGCACACGTTCGGCACCACCACACGGGTGGGGCCGCACACCACCGCCCGTCGGTCGCACTCGCGGCACAGAGCGTCCAGCAGTTCCACCGGCTCCCATGGAGCAGCCTCGCGACCAGCACCTGTTCCCAGTGCCCGATCACCGTTCCCACATCTTCAGCGCTCCCATGACGATGCGCCCGCCCGGGGCGCGGGCCCTGATGCCCCCGCGGCCACCCCATCAGCCGTACCGGGCCGATTCCCGGCCACCGCGTCCGGCGCCCCCGTGACCCCGGGCCCATCGGCCGATCCGGCGATCATCGCCCGCGCGGCGAGCGCTCTGGAGTGGCGGGGCGTCAAATCCGTCCATAGCGTCTGTTTTCGGCTGATCACGTATCACGGAAAGCAGGTGCACACACATGAAGCTCTGTCGGTCCCGCAGGGCCGTCGTCGCGGCGGCCGCCACGGCGACCATCGTGGGAGGCGCGGTCGCGTGCGGCGGCGAGTCGCAGCCCACGGCCTCGCAGTCCGCGGACGCGCAGCAGAAGATCTCCGTCCGCGCGGGGGAATCCATCCAGTCGGCGGTGGACCGCGCCAAGCCCGGCCAGGTCATCGACATCGCGGCCGGCACCTACCACGAGAGCGTCCAGATCAGCACGCCGAGGCTGACGCTGCGCGGAGCGGGCACGGGCACCGTCATCTCCCCGAGCGCCAAACGCGACGAGAACGCCTGCGCCAAGGCCGGGGAGGGCATCTGCGTCACCGGTACGGCGCAGAAGAAGGCGTCCGACGTGACGCTGGAATCGCTGACGGTCGCCGGGTTCAAGAAGGCCGGCATCCACGCGACGCAGGCCGACGGGCTGCAGGTCGTCCGCGTCACGGCGCGGGACAACAAGGTGCAGGGCATCCTCGTGGAGAAGTCGGTGCGCACCGTCTTCCGTGACAACACCGCCCGCAACAACGCCGATTCCGGCATCTTCCTCGCCAACTCCATGGACACCGAGGGCGGTGCGCTCGACACCCAGGGCGCCGTCATCGACGGCAACAAGCTGACGGAGAACCGGATCGGCATCGGTCTGCGCCGCGTCCGGGGCGTCACGGTCGAGAGCAACCAGGTCACCGGCAACTGCGGAGGTGTCTTCGTCGTCGGCGACGAGGGCGTCCCGCGCGGCGGCGCGCTGACCGTCACCCACAACACGGTCACGGGCAACAACAAGTACTGCGCGCCCAGCGCCCGCCTACCGTTCATCCAGGGCACGGGCATCCTGCTCACGGGCGTCGAGAAGACCGTCGTGACCAGCAACGAGGTGCGCGACAACAGCGGCAAGTCCCCGATGTCCGGCGGCATCGTGCTGTTCAGCAGCGTCGTGGGGACGTCCAACTCCGAGAACACCATCCGCGACAACGTCGCCCGCGGCAACAAGCCGGCCGACCTCGCCAACCGCGACCTCAAGGGCAAGGGCAACACGTTCGTCAACAACACCCTGGAGACCACCGAGCCCAAACAGCTGCCCAACAGCTCCCCCAGCGGCGCGTCGAGCACCGCGCCCAGCGTCGCGCCCAGCAGCTGACGTTCAGAGATCCGGCAGACGACGGAAGACCGCCCGGGCCCACATCGGCGGGTCCGGCGGCGGTCCCGGCGGTGCGGGGACCACGACCGCCCGGGGGGTCACCCGGGTCACCTGGTGGTCGGGGGAACTGTCCCGCGAGGGCCCCTCGTCCGGCCCGGTCGCGGCCGCCCGCAGGGCGCCCACGAACTCCAGGCAGGAGTCGTGACGGTCCTCGGGGACCTTCGCCAGCGCCTTGGCCATCACGCCGTCCATGGCCGGCGGGATGTCCGGCCGCCGCTCGGTGAGCGGCGGGGGCTGGTCGTACTGGTGCGCCCACAGCAGGGCCATGTCCTCCTCGCGCTCGAAGGGCAGGCCCCCGGTCAGGCTCTCGTAGACGACGCAGGCCAGGCTGTACAGATCGCAGCGGCCGTCCACCGGGCGCCCGGAGATCTGCTCCGGCGCCACGTAGTCCAGGGTGCCGACGAACTCGCCGACGGTGGTGAATCCGGTCAGTGACAGCGATTTCTTCGTCAGCCCGAAGTCCGTGAGGTAGACGTGCTCGGGGTGCTCGCTGTCGGTGCCCTTGGCCACGAGCACGTTCCCCGGTTTCACGTCGCGGTGCACCAGGTCGTGCTCGTGCGCCGCGTCCAGCGCGGAGGCCACCTGGGTGGCGATGCGCAGGGCGGTGGCAACGGGGAGCGGACCGTCCCGGTCGAACAGCGCCCGCAGGTCGAGGCCCGAGACGTAACGCATCGCGATGTAGAGGACACCGTCGGTCTCCCCGGCCTCGAATATCGGCACGATGTGAGGGTGGTCGATCGCGGCGGCCACCCGTGACTCGTGCGTGAATCGGCGGCGGAAGGTGTCGTTGCGGGCCAGCTCGGGGGCGAGCAGCTTCAACGCCACCGTGCGGTCGAGCCGGAGGTCCCGGGCGCAGTACACCACGGCCATCCCGCCACGACCGATCTCCCGCTCCACGCGGTAACCGGCGATCTGGGCCCCGATGAGCCCCGCGGACCGCCCGGCGTACACACTCACGTCATGCGGAATCGAATTCATCGCGTACCACCGTCACGCGGCCGGACGTCGGAGAACTTTCCCCGCCCCCTTTCTGCATTGTATCGACCGGGCCCCGGCGATTCGCGGCCGCGCGGTTCCCCCGCGAGTTGAGGTGCGGTTCCGGGGCTCTGTCGTCTCCGATGGAGGTGGGCGTCGCTCGTCCGAGATCCGCGATCACCGCGCGCAGTCGGCAGCCTTCCCGTGGGGCGTCACCATGATGCTCACAGGAAGCGGCGGATGGGCGCGGTCGCCACCTCCTGGGCCCGTTCCAGCGTGGAGCGGGCACGCCAGCGGTCGCCGTCGACGGGGGCGCTGCGCAGCAGGTCCTCGTCGAAGTGGGCGTCGAGGACGGAGGTGAAGTTCTCGTCGAGCACCGCCAGCATCACCTCCTCGTCGTGGTCGAGGGAGCGGCGGTTGAAGTTGGTCGAGCCGGTCAGGGTGGCGACCCCGTCCATGGTGATGACCTTGGCGTGCATCATGGTCGGCAGGTAGTGCCAGATCCGCACGCCGCAGTCGAGGAGCCGCTGGTAGTAGCGCTGCCCGGCCAGCTGGCAGACGCGCTTGTCGGTGTACGGGCCCGGCAGCAGGATCTCGACCTCCACCCCGCGCGCCGCCGCGTGGCAGAGCAGGCCGACGAAGTAGGGGTCGGGCGCGAAGTACGCGGTGGCGAGCCGGATCCGCTGCTCGGCGGAGGCGATCACCACGCGGAGCAGGGTGCGCATGTCCTGCCATCCGACGCTCGCCGAGCCCCGTACGACCTGCACGATCGCGCCTCCGCTCTGCTCGTGATCACAGAAGCGGTCGCGGTCGTCGAAGAGCCCGCCCTGCCGGCACTCGGCCCAGTTCTGCGCGAACGCCGCGGCCAGCCCGTCCACGGCGGGGCCGGTGACCCGGACGTGGGTGTCACGCCATTCGCCGGGTGCCGTGCGTCGCCGCACCACTCCTCGGCGATGCCGACGCCACCGGTGAAGGCCACCTCGGCGTCGACCACCAGGACCTTGCGGTGGCAGCGGTGGTTCTGCTTGAACGGCGAGAGCCGCACAGGCTTGCGGAACCAGGCGACGTCCACACCGGCCCGGTCCATGCCGTCCAGCAACTCCTGCTCGATCAGCCGCCCGCCGAAGCCGTCCAGCAGCAGCCGCACCCGCACCCCCTCCGCCGCCTTGGCGGCCAGCGCGTGCGCGAAGTCGCGCGCGATCCGGCCGCGCCAGTAGACGAAGGTCGTCATGTCGACGGTGTGCTTCGCCGCGCGGATCGCGTCCAGCATCGCGGGGAAGATCTCGTCCCCGTTCCGCAGCGCCTGCAGGCAGTTGCCCTCGGTCGCGGCGATGCCAATCAGCCGCTCCAGGCGACGGCGCAACTCCTGCTTGCGGTCGGCGACGGAGCGCTCCGGCCGGCCTCCGTCCGTGCGGTCGGTCTCCTCCAGTGAAGCGCCCATGCCGTCGTGCCCCCCGGTTCCGGTGCCGCCGCGGCCCGTCCGGCCGCGGCGTCGCGTGGCGTACTCCAGCCGTATGCCCGTCCGCAGCCGGCTTATCCGGAGTGACTATGGGTTCCCGTGGGGCTCGGGTGACTCCCTCCTGCCGCGCAGCACCTTGGCGCGGCCGGCGAGCGGCACCGTCGCCGCGAGGCTCCCGGCCACCAGCGCGGCCGCGCCCCAGGCGGGGGCGGGCCGCCAGCTCAGGCCGAGGACGTGGTCGAGCGACCACTCGCCCGGTCCGGTGAAGCCGAGGCACGCGGCGACCGCTCCGTAGAGGAACGGGACCTCGCAGCCGCCCTTCAGAGCCCAGAAGCCGTTGGGCGCCGTCGACGCGGCGGCCACCGTCATCGTCCCGACGACGACCGAGCACCCGCCGGGCGTCAGCAGTCCCGCCGCGACCGACGCCGCCCCGGTCAGCTCGGTCACCCCGGCGACCAGGGCCATCCGCGGCCCGGGGAGGATGCCGTAGCGCTCGAAGACGGCGCCGGTGCCCGCCAGGCCCGCCCCGCCGAACCAGCCGCGCAGCTTCTGCGTGGCGTGGCCGAAGAGCAGGGCGGCGAGCAGCAGTCGGAGCAGCAGCAGCCCCATGCTCATGTCCGGGTTCTCCTTCGTGTCACCACTGTCACCGTGTTCCCCGGGTCACCCGCGTCACTGGCCGTGCGTCGAGGCGCTGCGGTAGTCGGTGTAGGTGTAGGGGTTGTCGAGCACCTTCGTCTCGGGCACGTCGGGGTTCATCCCCTTGCGCCACTCCTCCTCGCCCATGGCGGACCGCAGGTGGTCGACGGTCTGCTCGACCTCGCGCCGCACGGCGGCCAGGTCGACGCCGAGCAGGCGGTGCTCGTGCTTGACGACCCGTCCGTCCACGAGCACGGTGTGCACGTCGCCGCGCTGCGCCTGGAAGGCCACCTGCCCGTACGGGTTGAGCAGCGGGAAGGCGACCGGCGAGTGGTCGTTCTTCAGCAGGACGATGTCGGCCTTCTTGCCGGCCTCCAGGCTGCCGAGGTCCTGCTCGCGGCCGAGGGCCCGGGCCCCGCCGAGGGTGGCCCACTCCACCACCTGGTCGGCGCGCAGCGCGCAGTGGGTGACGGTCTCGCCCTTGCCGTGCGCCTCCAGGTGCGCACGGGCGCGGTCGGCGCCGAGGGTGGTGCGCATCGCGGAGAACAGGTCGCCGCTCCACCACACGCTGGTGTCCATCGACAGGGAGACGGGGATGTCGTGCGAGCGGATGGCCCAGGTCGTCGGGTAGCCCTGGCCGGCGCTCTGCTCGCTCTCCGTCGACACCGACACCGAACCGCCGGTGGCCGCGATGCGGTGGTAGGAGTCGGCGCTGAGCGTCGAGGCGTGGACGTACACCGTCTGCGGCGTCATGAAGCCGTTCTCGTACATCAGGCGGATGCCGTCGTCGTTGGTGGCGCCCCACACCCCGGCGTGGGTGGTGACGGCGACGCCCAGGTCGCGGGCCACCTCGAAGGCGGGCTTCTCGGGGAAGGCGGGGTCACCCGTGACGTCGAAGGCGAGCTGGAAGCCGAGCATGTCGTCGCCTTCGATGCGGCGGCTGACGAAGTCGCGGAACTCCGGCGCGGCGGTCCAGTCCGCGGGCGCCTGCTGGATGTTGCCGTAGGCCAGTACGAAGCGGCCGGGCACGGACCGCAGGGCGTCCACGGCGGCGTCGGCGTGGTCCACGGTCTGCAGGCCGTGCGACCAGTCGACGACGGTGGTGACGCCGGCGTCGAGGGCCTCCACGGCCGCGAGCCGGTTTCCGGCGTGGACGTCCTCGGGCCGGAACTTCCTGCCGTGCTCCAGGTAGTACCAGACGAAGTACTGGGTGAGGGTCCAGTCGGCGCCGTAGCCGCGCATCGCGGTCTGCCACATGTGCCGGTGCGTGTCGATCATGCCCGGCATGACGATGCCACCCGCGGCGTCGATCTCCACCGTCCCGTCGGGTACCGCCAGTCGCGGACCGACCGCCGCGATCCGGTCGTCCACGACGAGCACGTCGGTGTCCGCGAGGACCTCCCGCTCACGGTTGACGGGCAGCACGGTCCCACCGCGCAGAACGATGGGCCGCCCCGGGGTGAATGTCTCGACCTTATCCATCATGAACTCCCTTGGCCGCTTGACGGACACGAGTACGCTATTCGGCCATCGAAGCGAGCGCTAGCCTCGCGACGCAGTTCGGAAGGCGCGCACTCCCGGACCGGCCCGGAGTCTGTCGCAAAACGAGACACCCTCGGCGATGGCAGGCCCCCGGCGGGCCCTGGCGTGGCTGATCACCCTTGACGCCCCCGCCGTACCGCAACAGAATCGAGTGGCGGACGATTGTCCGTCCTGCGGTCAGAAGAAAGGTGACACTGGATGTCAGAGAGCACCGCGCCCGCGCGACCGGGCCCGCTGGGCCCGCTGTCCGGGCTGCTGGTGGCCGACTTCTCCCGGATCCTCGCCGGGCCGTACGCCACCATGCTGCTGGCGGACCTCGGCGCGGACGTCGTCAAGGTCGAGGGCCCGCGCGGGGACGACACCCGCAGTTGGACGCCCCCGGTGCGCGACGAGGTGTCCACCTACTACCTCGGCATCAACCGCGGGAAGCGTTCCATCGCGCTCGACCTGCGCGACGAGGCCGATCTGCGGGCGGCGCGCGAACTCGCGCGCCGGGCGGACGTCGTCATCGAGAACTTCCGGCCCGGCGGCCTGGTGAAGTACGGGCTGGACTACACGTCCGTGCGGACCGGCAACCCGGCCGTCGTCTACGCCTCCATCAGCGGCTTCGGCTCCGGCGCCGGGCGTGACGTGCCCGGCTACGACCTGATGGTGCAGGCCGTCTCCGGGCTGATGAGCCTCACCGGGGAGCCCGACGGCCCGCCGTACCGGGCCGGGATCTCGGTCTTCGACGTCATGGCGGGCAATCATGCCGCCATCGGCATCCTCGCCGCGCTGCGCCACCGCGACGCCACGAGCGAGGGCCAGCACGTCGAGGTCAACCTGCTGTCGTCGGCGCTGACCGGACTGGTCAACCACAGCTCGGCCTACGTGGCCGGGGGCGAGGTCCCGTACCGGATGGGCAACGCGCACCCGAGCGTGTTCCCGTACGAGCCCTTCCCCACGGCCGACAACGACCTGATCGTGACCGCCGCCAACGACGGCCAGTTCCGCAGGCTGTGCGAGGTCCTCGGCATCCCGGGGGTCCCCGACGACCAGCGGTTCGCGCGCAACGACGACCGCACCGCCAACCGGGAGGAACTGCGGCCGCTGCTGGTGGAGCAACTGGTCAAGCGCGGCGCGAACGAATGGTTCGAGCTGCTGGTCGAGGCCGGCGTGCCGAGCGGGCCGATCAACACCATCGACGGCGGCTTCGCCATGGCCGAGCGGTTCGGGCTCGACCCGGTCGTCACCGTCGGCGAGGGCGACCGCGCGGTGCCCACCACGCGCCACCCGGTCACCTTCTCGGCCACTCCCGCCGTGTACCGTCTGCCGCCGCCGGAGCTCGACGAGCACGGCGCCGAACTGCGCGCGTGGCTGGCCCAGGACCCGGAGGACACCCGTGACTGACCCGTCCGCGCCCGCCGGCTACCCCACCGCGCTGGGCGCCTCGGACCGCGCCGGCATCACCCTGCTCGGCCAGGACCTCGCCCAGGACATCATGGGCACGGTCGGCTTCGGCGAACTCGCCTTCTGGCTCGCGGCACAACGCCGGCCCGGCCGCGGCGAGACCCGGGTCTTCGAAGCCGTGCTCGCCGCCCTCGCCGACCACGGCTTCACGCCCACGGCCATCGTCACCCGGCTGACCTACCTGTCCGCGCCGGACTCCGTCCAGGGCGCGCTCGCCGCCGGCCTGCTCGGCGGCGGCTCGCGCTTCCTCGGCGTGACCGAGGACACCGGGAGGTTCCTCCACGAGGCCCTGGCCGCACACGGGCAACCGCCCGTCGACGAGGCCGCCTGGGACGAGCTGGCGCTGCGCCTGGTGCGCGAAGAGCGGGCCGCCGGCCGGTTCGTACCGGGCCTCGGCCACCATGTGCACAAGGACGGCGACCCGCGCACGCCCCGCCTCATGGGCATCGCCGCCGAGGAGGGCCTGTTCGGCCCGCACCTGTCGCTGTTCGCCGCCATCGGCCGCGTGCACCCCCAGGTCCTCGGCAGGACCCTGCCGCTCAACGGCGCCGGCGTGTGCGGCGCCGCGCTCGCCGACCTCGGGCTTCCGCTGCCGCTACTGCGCGGCTTCGCCCTGCTCGCGCGCACCGCCGGGCTCATCGGCCAGCTCGCCGAGGAGATGCGGAGCCCGGTCGCGAACGACATCTTCCTCTCCGTCGACCTGAACAACCGGCCCGTCCCGCCCCAGCCGGACACCGAATCCGCAGGGAACACCAAGGAGTGACCATGTTCGTCAACGAGGACAACCTCACCGAGCTGGCGGCCCAGCGCTGGGCGACCTCGCACGACCCCCGCCAGGCGGAGCTGCTGTCGGCCCTGGTCCGGCACCTCCACGCGTTCGCCCGCGAGGTGGAACTCAGCGAGGACGAATGGATGGCCGCGATCCAGTGGCTGACCGAGGCGGGCCGGATCAGCGACGACAAACGTCAGGAACTCATCCTCGCCTCCGACGTGTTCGGGCTGAGCACGCTCGTCGTGCAGTTGAACAACAGGTTCGCGCCGCAGGCCACCCCCGCCACCGTCCTCGGCCCCTTCCACATCGACGGATCGCCCGCCGCCCCGTACGGCTTCGACATGTCCGACGGCATCCCCGGAACGCCGCTGTTCATCACCGGCAAGGTCATCGACCTCGACGGCAAGCCCGTTCCCGGGGCCGTGCTCGACGTGTGGCAGGCGGACGCCGACGGCGCCTACGAGGCTCAGCTCCCCGAGATCGACGAAGCCCGGCTGCGCGCCAAGTACCGCACCCGGGAGGACGGCACCTACTGCGTCCGCACCATCGCCCCGCTCGGCTACGCCATCCCCATGGACGGACCGGTCGGCGACCTGATCGGCACCACCGACATCAGCCACTACCGGCCCGCGCACGTCCACTTCCTCATCGACGAGCCCGGGTACGAGCGGCTGATCACCCATCTGTTCCAGGAGGGCAGCGACTACCTGGACAGCGACGTCGTCTTCGGCACGAAGGAGGCGCTGGTGGTGCGGTTCACCGAACGGCCGGCGGGACCCGCGCCCGACGGAACGGCCCTGGACGCGCCGTACTTGCAGGCCGAGTACGACTTCGTCCTGCAGTCCGGCTGAGCGGCCCCGGACGGACGCGTCAGCCCGTGGTAATACCGCCGGGGGCTGACGCCGCCGGCCGGACCTCGCCGTGCGGGCGGCTCTGCCACAGCGCCCAGTCCGCCGAGACGTCCCCGGCCGCGCGCAGCAGCAGGGGGAGGTACGTGCCGGTGAGCACCTCCACACTGGTCTCGGCGGCGTGCACGGTGACGTTCATCGCCGCGCGGACCACCCCGTCGCCGTCCCGCACCGGCACGGCGACCGAGCGTACGCCGGGGGCGAGTTCCTCGTCGGCCAGCGCCCAGCCGCGGGCCCGGACGGTGCGCAGCTCCGCGGCGAGCTCCCCGGGCGGCCGCCGCGTGGACTCCGGCAGCCCCGAGCGGCTGGGCTCGGCCAGGACGGCCTCCAGCTCCTGCGGCCCCAGGGCGGCCAGCAGCACCTTGCCCTGGGAGGTCTGCGGCGCGGGGAACCGGGTCCCGATGTCCACCCGCAGCGCGATGATCTTCGGCACGGATACCCGGGCCACATAGACGATGTCCGAACCGTCCAGCTGCGCCATCGAGGACGACTCCCCGGTCCGGGAGACCAGCGCCTCCATGTGGGGGCGGGCCACGTCCCACAGGCCGAGCGAGCCGACATAGGACATGCCCAGGCGCAGCACGCGCGGCGTGAGGGTGAACGCGCCCTGGTCGGCGCGGACGTAGCCGAGCTCCTCCAGCGTCAGCAGCAGGCGGCGCGCGGTCGGCCGCGCCAGCCCCGTCGCGGTGGCGATCTCGCTCAGTGACAGCCGGCGGTTCCGGGCGTCGAAGCAGCCGAGCACGTCCAGCCCGCGGGCCAGCGCCTCCACGAAATCCGGACCGCTTCCGCGCCCTGCCATCCGATGCCTCCCGCGTCCACGACGGCGATGCCCGGCCCGCCGGTGACCGCAGGGCGGACCGCCCGCAGACGGCGTCGCGCCTGCGTCCGATCCCCTTCACCGGCCCCCGCCTGCGCAGGCATCCTCTCGGTGGCCATTATACGGACGATCGTCCGAGGCCGACGCGACCCGCGGCGCCGTCGTCGGCCCGTTCGCGGGCAACCTCATCGGGTCGGCCCTCTTCGCGCTCGTGGTGCACGGCAGCGGAAGTCGACACCGCGGGCACCGCTCCCGGGCACACCGCGCCGGCTCACGCCCTGCTCACCGCCCTGCTCAAGACGAAGGCCGCGCAGTCCGGCGGGGCACTGTTCCTCCGCGCGTTCGCCGGCTCCGGCTTCGAGCACGTGCCGGACGCGACGGCCGCCGGCTTCGCGCGCAACCTGTTGTTCGTGGGCCTCGGCAACCTCGTCGGCAGCGGTCCGCTGGTCGGCGCGGCGTACGCGTTCGTGGGCCGTGGGCCGGGAACGGCCGCCGGCGGGCCCGCCGCCATGGAGACGCCGGAGACCGTCCCGGTCCGAGCGGCACCCGACGGTCCGGCGGCGGGCACGGGTGGCCGCCGCCGGACCGGGCCGGTCAGTGCGTGTTCCCTCGCGGCTTCAGCGGCACGTGCGGCAGTTCGGGGGCGGGCAGCGCGTCGCCGTCGTAGCCCTTGACCTCACCGAACCGGGTGCCCTTCATCCAGTCGGAGCGGGCCTGTTCGATGTCCTCCTGCGTGCGGCCGATGAAGTTCCACCACATGATGATCTGCTCGCCGAACGGCGGCCCTCCGAGCAGCACCGCCCGGGCGGGGGCGTCGGCGTGGTTGGTCAGGGTCAGGGTGTCGCCGCCGGGAGCGAGGTAGCCGAGTTCGGCCGGGCTCAGCCGCGTCCCGGCCATCTCGACGTCGCCGCTGTCGACGAGCAGGCCGTGCTCGTGGGCAGGGTCGATCGCCAGGGTGACGGTCGCACCGGGATCGAGGGCGAGCTCGGCGCCGAGCAGCGGGGTGAAGGTCGTCACCGGCGAGGTGTCGCCGGCCAGGGAACCGAGGAACACCCGGGCCACGCCGCCGCCGAGCACCACGGGCTGCGGGACGTAGTGCTGGAAGGCGGGGGCGGTGTCACGGTGCCGCTCGGGAAGCGCGACCCACAGCTGGACGCCGTGCAAAACCGTGGTGCCCTCGGTGGAGACCTCGGAGTGGCTGATGCCGTGCCCGCCGGTCATGAGATTGAGCTCGCCGGGCCGCACGTAGGCGTGCGTCCCGAGACTGTCGCGGTGCTCGATCTCGCCGCTGAAGAGCCAGCTCACCGTCTGGAGCCCGGTGTGCGGGTGGGGCGCGACGTCCATGCCCCCGGTGTCGGAGACGTCGTCCGGACCGTAGTGGTCGGCGAAGCACCAGGCACCGATCAGCGAGCGGTTCCGCTGCGGCAGGGTACGCCGCACCGTCATCGCGCGGGGTCCGCCGAGCGGGACGTCGCGGGCGGACAGGATCTCCACGGGGGTTCTCGCCTGGGACTGGCTCATGTCGCGCTTCTCACACAACGACTGCTTCGAATTTCAACAATCATAGAGGTGATGATACGGCGATGCCCGCGAGGTACGACGGGGCATCCCTCGGTGGCCGGAGACGGCCCGGCGAAGGAGTGCTGGTGAGCGACACCACGGCGGTTCGGCAGGGCAGGCGGATCTTCATCGACAAGCAGAGTCCGCGCGCCTACAAGGCGATGCTGGCGGCCGCCGAGACCGTGCGGGCCGTGGCCGCCGAGGCCGGGCTCGAACACGACCTGGTGGAACTGGTGAACATCCGCGTGTCGCAGCTGAACGGCTGCGCCTTCTGCCTCGACCGGCACACCAGGGCCGCCCTCGGCGCGGGGGAGACCCCGCAGCGGGTGACCGTGCTGCCGGCCTGGCGCGACACCCAGCTGTTCACCGCGCGCGAGCGGGCCGCGCTCGCGGTGGCCGAGGTGACCACGGACCCCACCGACGCCACCGCCCAGGAGCAGGCATACCAGGCCGCACGCGAGGTGTTCAGCGACGACGAGCTCTCGGCCCTCATCTGGGTGGCGATCACCATCAACTCCTTCAACCGGGTCTCCATCATGAGCAAGCACCCGGTCCGTCCCGGCCCGAAGCAGTGAGGCACGACCGTGGGCGAAGGGGCGCGGCCCGCCGTTGATGACGGCAGGACCGCGCCCTTCCCGCTGCGCCGGGATCAGCCCATCGGCTCCCGCTGGGCACCCGGGCCGCTCTGCACCCGCTCGATGTACTCCGGGGCGAGGCGGCTGACCTCGTCGAGCGCGGCGAGGTCGTCCTCGGTGAGCGTGAGCCCGGCCGCGGCGAGGTTGTCCCGCAACTGGTCCATACGGGTCGCGCCGACCAGCACGCTGCTGACCCCGGGCTGCTGCATCACCCAGGCGAGGGCCACCTGGGCGACCGTCGCACCGTGCCGCCCGGCGATCTCGTCGAGGCGGTCGACGACGTCGTAGCCGCGTGTCTCGTCGACCGGCGGGTTCGAGCCCTTGCCCCAGCGCGTCGACAGGTCGCGCTCCGCGTCGCGGCGGAACTTGCCGCTCAGGAAGCCGCCCGCGAGGGGGCTGTAGACCAGCAGCCCCAGCCCCTGGTCGCGCACGGCGGGAAGGATCTCGCGCTCGATGTCCCGGCCGACGAGGGAGTAGTAGGCCTGCAGCGAGACGAAGTGCTCGAGGTCGTGCAAGGCCGAGACGCCCAGCGACTTCATCAGCTGCCAGGCAGCGAGGTTGGAGGCGCCGATGTAACGCACCTTGCCCTGGCGGACCGCGTCGTCGAGCGTGCGCAGCGTCTCCTCGAGCGGCGTCAGCGGGTCGAAGCTGTGGATCTGGTACAGGTCGATCCGGTCCGTGCCCAGCCGCCGCAGGCTGTCCTCCAGCTGACGCATGACATGCACGCGGGACAGGCCCATGTCGTTGGGGCCGGTGCCCATCCGGGCGAAGACCTTCGTGGCGAGGACGACGTCGTCGCGCCGCCCGCCGAGTATCCGCCCGAGCACCTCCTCCGACTCGCCGTCGGAGTAGACGTTCGCGGTGTCGATCAGGTTCACGCCGGCGTCGAGCGCGGCGTCCAGCATCTTGCCGGACTCGGTGTCGCCGAGGCCGCCGAGCACCTTCCAGAAGTCGTGGTCGCCCCCGCCGAAGGACATGGTGCCCAGGCCGAGCCGGGACACCAGGAGTCCGGTGTTGCCAAGTCGCGTGTAGCGCATGTCGTCGTCTGCCTTGCCTTTTACGTGTCACTGCCTGGCGGACCGGACAGCGGTGCTCCGTTCACAGGGCACATCGGACAGTATGCACGACACGGTGTCGGACATGCTGTCCGACGCAGTACGGTGATCTGCGGACGAAGACAGTGGGCGTCCGGTCAACCAGGGAGCACGCATGGCATCGATCACCCGCCCGATCCGCCGGACCGGGCGCCGCGCGGATTCCGAGGCCGCGATCCTCGCCGCCACCGAGCGGCTCCTCCAGGCCGGCGCGACCTTCACCGAGCTCGGCGTCCAGCGCATCGCCGCGGAGGCCGGCGTGGCTCGGTCGACCTTCTACCTGTGCTTCCGGGACAAGAGCGACCTGCTGATCCGGCTCACCGCACACATGAAGGAAGGCCTGTTCCGGATCGGCGGCGACTGGCGGCCCACCGGCCCCGGCGGCGGCCCCGACGGCCTGGCGGTGATCTACGCCGAGCAGTTGCGCTACTACCGCGAGCGCGGACCACTGCTCGCCGCCATCGCGGAAGTGGCGGCCTACGACGCACAGATGCGCGAGGCGATGGTGCGGGAGATCGACCGGTTCACCCGGCACATCGCCTCGCTGATCGAGGAGGAGCAGGAGGCCGGCCGCCTCCACCAGGGGGTGGACGCGCAGGCCGCCGCCCAGGTGCTGGCCTGGGGCGGCGAGCAGGTCATCGCACGCCAGGTGGCGATCGGCGACCCGGACCGGGACGAGGCGGTGGCCCGCGACCTCGCCGATTCGCAGTGGTACGGCACTTTCCGGCGGCCGCGGGTCTGACCCGTCCTGCACGGCGGAACGTCCGTGCGCAAGATTTGGCGCGGTCGATTCTCGCCTTTACGTTCGGGGGGCGGGAGACGAGAGCCGCAGCCCTTCCCCCACCCCGGAGCGAACTCGACCAGCCGCTGCCCGCACGCCGGGTCGTCTGCGCCACCTGCCACACGACCGAGACCGCCGCCTGAGTGCGGCCACGACGGCACGTGGACTAGAGTTGACTTTGTCAAATCTCGTGCGCATCGTCGGGCGGCGGCCGGCCGCAACCCCTGCGAGCCGCCGCCCGCGCCGCGACCCGGAAGGAGCGTGACGCCGGCCATGGAGCAGTCTGTGGGCGACCTGCTCAGGAGCAAGGGCCTGCGCAGTACGGCACAGCGCCGCGCCATCCTCACCGCCCTGCGGGGCCATCCCCACTCCACCGCCGCCGAACTCGAGGCGAGGATCGGCGCCGGCGTCCCGGGCCCGGGAGGACTGTCCAGGCAAGGCCTCTACAACGTGCTCGACGACCTCACCAGGGCGCAGTTGATCCGCTGCATCGAACCCGCCGGATCCGCGGCACGCTACGAACTGCGCGTCGGCGACAACCACCACCACCTGGTGTGCCGCAACTGCGGCCGCATCGAGGACGTCGACTGCACGGTCGGGGCGGCGCCCTGCCTGGACCCCGTGGAGGACAAGGGGTTCGTCATCGACGAGGCCGAGATCACCTGGTGGGGCCAATGCGCCGAGTGCCGGAAGTCGGCCACCGGCGCGTGAGCGATCCGCCCAACAGGCACACCGCGCCCGCCCGGCACCGGGCCCCTGGATCCGCACCCCGGGTCCAGGGCCCCGCTCAGGGCGTTCACGCTCGGAGGCTCCCGCGCGCGCTTCACCCGGCTCACCTACCCGGACGCGGAGCACCGGCTCGCCCTGTGGTTCACCGGCCCCGCGGCCGCGCGGCCGCTTCGTCGACGCCGTCCTGCGCGACGGGGCGTGAACGTCTGGGCCCGTCAGCTCCGTTCGTATGGCCGCAGCGCGGCGACCGAGCGGCGTACGGCCTCGGCGTGCCCGAACAGCCCGGGCAGGCCGCCGGTGTGCAGGAAGACGGTGCGCTGTCCGCGGCGGATGTCGCCGTCGCGTACGGCGGCGAACAGCCCCGCCATGGCGCGGCCGGTGTAGGTGGGGTCCAGGGCGACGCCCTCGGTGGCCGCCGTCGTCCGCATGGCCTCCAGGACCGGTTCGTGGAGCGTCGCGTAGCCGGCGCCGACCTGGTCGGTGCGGATGCGCAGCGAGTCCGGGGCGACGGCACGGCGGGCGACCGCCCCGGCCAGGTCCGCCACGACCGCGGCGGGTTCGGTCACGGCCCCGCAGTGGACGCCGAGGACCCGTTCCTCGCCCAGCGCGGTGACCAGGCCGGCCATGGTGCCGCCGGAGCCGAGTGCCACCACCACGTGCGCGACGCCGGGCAGTTGGGCCTGGAGCTCCTCGCCGCCCTCGACGTAGCCGCGCGCACCGATGGGACTGGAACCGCCGAAGGGGATCAGGTGGGGCAGCGCGCCCTCGCCGCGCAGTCGCCCGCAGACGTCCTCGGCGACGCCCGCGAGGCCGGCCGGCTCGACGTCGCCGGACCAGACGACCCTGGCTCCGAAGAGGCCGTCGAGGACGAGGTTGCCGGTGCCGGCTTCGGGCTCCTTGCCGGGGAGGACGAGGACGACGTCAAGGCCGAGGCGCGCGCCGGCCGCGGCGGTCAGGCGGGCGTGATTGCTCTGCGCCGCGCCGACCGTCACCAGCGTGTCCGCGCCCGCGTCGAGTGCCTCGCCGATCGTCCACTCCAGCTTGCGGACCTTGTTGCCGCCGCCGCCCAGTCCCATGAGGTCGTCACGCTTGATCCACAGGTCGTCGGCGTCCAGGCCGAGGGCGGCGGCCAGCCGCGGCATGGACTCGACGGGGGTGGGCCAGGCGGACAGCGTGATCTTGCCGGGCATCGGCTGCGCTCCAGGGTCTGACGGCTACGGTGACCGGCGTTCGGGGGCGCCGGAGGAGTCCATTGTGGGCGACGCGGGCCGGCCCTCCGCTCCGGCAGGACGGGCGGCGGCGCGGTGGCTGCGGCCACGGGGCGGAGGGGCACTCGAATATCTCTCCCTGAGGAGGTGGGATCGCCGTGAGTGAGTTCGAGCGCTCCATGAACATGACGGCCTCCGCGGACCGCGTCTTCGACCGGGCGGAGGACCTCGGCCGCATGGATTCCTGGCTCCCGGACGAACTGCACGTCCGCTCCGCGCCGCCGAACCGTCCGCCGTCACCGTGCACGACGACGACACGGGACGAGACGCGGCCGCGCTGTTCCGGGCCGACCGCACGCGCAGACGTCTGGAGTGGGGCACCCGCGAGGACGACCGCTACGAAGGGTGGCTGCAGGTGGACCGGGCCGACGAGCGGACCAGCGAGGTCACCATCCACCTGTCGTTCTTCGACGAGAGCAGCGCGCCGCCGGTGGACATCGTCGACCAGGCGCTGGACGACAGCCTGCACCGGCTGTCCCGCATGGTCACCGCGTGAGTCCGGCGGGGCGGCCGGGCGCCGGGGCCAACTGTCGGCACCGGCCGCACCGCCGGGGCGAGTGGACGACTCCCGGGAAGACGCACGTCCCAGCGGACCCGGAATCCGCCCCCTCGTGCTCCTCAACGTAAATCCCAGTTTGGACTGAGTCAAATGTTGCCGCCGTCCGGACGCCGGTCGGCGCGGCGTCCCGGGCTTCCTGGGACTCCGGGTACCAGCCATCCACGCGGCCGGCACAGCACACTGAGGGCATGTCTGACCCACGACTGGGGCGTGCTCACCGTGACGGGCAGCGACCTGCGCATCATGGTGTACACCGCCGCACCCGGCACCGAGGACGCCGACCGGCTGGCCCTGCTCACCGTCCTCGGCACACAGGCACTCACCGGGTGACGGCCGTCAGTTGCTCGAACGCGGTCGGAAACGGCCTGCGGGGCAGGAAGTCACGGATGCGGCGGGCGCACTCCGCCGCGGATGCCTCGGTCGTGTCGCACTCGATGTCGTACCGGCCGTGGGCGTGGACGAGGCCGAACTGACGGGCCGCCAGCCCTTCCGGACGGTCCCCGCGCCCGCGCTCGCGCCGCCGGAGTTCCGCGAGCGAGCAGTGCACCCCGACCAGGACGACGTCCCGCGGGGGGAACAGCGCGAGGCAGTCCCGCAGCCGCCACGGCTCGCTGAGCACATGGTCGACCACCACGTTGTTGCCTCCGGCGGCCATGCCGGCGACCGCCCGGTGGAATCCCCGCCAGGTGCGCCGCAGTATGCCCGGCAGTTCCTCCGGGGTCACCTCGTGGCGGGACCGCATGGCGTGGAAGGCGTCCACGGGCATGTGGAAGTAGGTCCCGTCCAGAGTGCGCAGCAACTCCCGGGCGATGCTCGACTTCCCGGAACTGGACGTCCCGTTGAGGAAGACGATGAGGCCGCCGGACCCGGCGTCGGTGGCTGCGTCGGCTTCGGGCAAGGTGCCTCCTCCGCCGCCGCGATGCCGGGGCCGTGACGGGCGGCGCGCCCTACGGCGTCCGCGTGCCGGGCGCGTTGGGGCCTGCCGACGGCTGGGTGGGGGGAGGACTCACGATCCGGTCCTCCACTGCGGACAGGACGAGCATCAGCCCGAGCAGGAACACCGGCAGCCCGAGCACCAACGCGGCGATCATCGCAGATCCTCCGTGTGCGGCGGGGGCGTTCGCCGGCAGCGGGCCTCGGCGTCCGACGGATGGCGGCGGTCGTGGGCACGAGGGGACACGGGCGACATGGGCACCTCCACTTTGGCGTCGCATGCCCGCCTTCCCCGCTTCGGACGTTGTATGGGGGCGCGGCCCTGCGCTCCCGCGTCCCGGTCCCGGGTGCCGCGCCCCGTCGGGTCAGTAGCGGAAGGCGTCGGGGCCGTCGAGCCGCCTGAACCGCCGCGGGTGCGGGATCTGCTCCGGCCGCTGGGCCCACCGGGCGCGGCGGCGCCGGGCCCCTCCGTGCTCGCCCCAGTAGAGGACCGCGACGACACCGGCCGCCGCGCACAGCGACGCACCCACGACGACGCTGTAGACCGTGCCCGCCGAGACGGCCCCGACCACGGCGCCCAGCGCGACTCCCAGCATCCCCGCACCGAAAACGAGCCCGCGAATCTTCAAATCCATGAAGAATCACTCCCTTTCGCAGGAACGCATTCCCCGGTGAACCTCCGTCAATCCACGGATCCCCTTAACGAGTGACACCCGGGCCGGGATTGTGACGCGTCATCACGCCTTTCCGGCCGAATTCCACCGCGGAGGCGGAGTCGCGGTCTCAGGCGAGGGCGGCCGCGGCCGTGCGGTACAGGACTTCCTCGGCCCGGTCCCACGACCAGCCGTTCTCCACCACGAGCGTGCGCCAGCCGGTCGGGCCGAACCAGAACCAGAGCAGATCGGCCGTCTCCTCGGGCGAGTGACGCCGGACGGGCTCACTGACTTCCAGGAAATGCCGGGCCACCGCGCGCAGCGCCTCCCGGTAGTCGGCCGTCGCCCTTTCCCACAGCGCCTCGCCGCTCTCGTGCACGGGAAGCGCCTTGTGAATCGCCTCGTGGGCCCTGAACTGGCTCTCGTTGCCCGCCCGGGTGCCGCCCGCGAGGGCACGGAGGACGCCTTCGGGAGTCCGCACGGCCAGGATGCGCGCGACGGCCTCCTCGTAGCCGGACCGCACGACGGCCTTGTCCACGATCCGGTCCAAAATGTCCGACTTGCTGCCGACGCTCGCGAAGACCGTCTTCGACGCGACCCCGGCCGCCGCCGCGATGTCCGCGACCGTCACCCGTCCGTAGCCGCGTTCGGCGAAGAGCAGCTCCGCCTGTTCGAGGATCAGCGCGCGCGTCCGCGCCGCGGCCTGTTCACGGAGCGGGGAGACGTAAGCGCGCTTGGCGGGCATGGCGCCATCCTACGGGAGATCGATGTCGCTTTGACCTATCCAATCGGTCCTCTCTAACCTCAACATCGGACGTGCGGCTCGCGCGTCCGGCGAGACCGGCCCGCGGGGCGGGCCGGCGAAAGGTGGGAACGATGGCGATGGACGCCAAGGACCTGGCCGAGGGGCTCTTCCGGATCCTGGAGACGGGCGACGCGGCCCTGGCCGCCGAGGTCGTGGACCCCGGCAACCACAACCGTGAGGCGGCCGTCTCGCCCGCGGCCTGTTCGATACCCGGTCCGGCGGGGACGCTGGCCTCGGGCGCGTGGCTCCGCTCTGCCTTCAGCGACCTGCGCTTCCCGGTGCTGGGCATCGCCCGCAACGACGACCAGGTCTGGATCCGGCTGCGCATGCAGGGCCGGCACACGGGCCCGTTCGTCCGCTTCCGCGACGGCGTCCTCGACCAGGCGATCCCCCCCACGGGGCGCGAGGTCGACTTCGAGCAGGTGCACCTGCTCGACCTGCGCGACGGCAAGGTCGTCCGGCACGAGGCACTGCGCGACGACATCACGATGCTGGGCCAGCTCGGTGTCTTTCCCCCCTCACCGGCCGTGACGCTGAGCATGATCGCCTGGAAGGTCTCCGGACGCGCCAAGCGGGCGGCCGACGAGGTCACGAAGCTGGCCGCCGAGGCTGCCGGGCAGGCGCGCGGCTAGAACCCGCGCGCTGGGGTCGGCGGATCGATCCGGGTCGGCCGGCTCGGTTCAGCGGGTGCCCGAGGCGCCCCGGGCCAGCAGGAGCAGCGCGTCCACCAGGCTCTCCGCGGAACTGCCGGTGGCCAGGCGGCGCATCTGCATGCCGAACACCAGGGCCACGACCGTCGAGGCGGCCTCCTCGGCGTCCGGCACGCCGAGGGCGGTCAGGACGGACGCGGCGAGGCGGTCGTAGGCGGCGAAGCACTCCGCCGCGGCCTCCCGCAGCGCGGGGTCGCGGCCGGCCTGGACGTAGAGCTCGAAGGGCGCGAGGTGGGTGCTGTCGAAGCCCGTCCCCGCGGCCACCTGCCCGACCAGCGCGGCAGCGCCCCTGAGGTCGATGCCCTCCTCCTGCCCCTGAGCGGCCAGTTCGGTGAAGCGGCCGGTCTCCTCCGCCACGAAGTGCAGCAGGCTCTCCCGCAACAGGTCGTGCTGTGTGGCGAAGTGGTAGGTGACCGAGCCGAGGGACACCCCGGCCTCCTGGGCGATGCGCCGGTTGGTGAGCGCCGCGACACCGTCCTGACCGATGATCCGCAGGACGGCGGTGATGATGTTCTGGCGGGTGCCGGCGGGGTTGGGCATGCCGGTCATTGTCCCACCGCCGCGGGGGCGCGCTGCTCGTACCAGCGCTGATCGCTCTCCAGCTGCGCGGCGAGCGAGATCAGCTGGGGCTCGCTGTGGGCCGGCCCGAGGAGCTGGGCGCCCACCGGCAGACCGTCGCCGAAGCCCGCCGGGACGCTGATGCCGGGCCAGCCGAGCACGTTCCAGGGCCAGGCGTACGGGCAGGCCGCGATCACGGCCTGGTCGGTCCGCCGGGCGGACAGCTCCGTCAGGGCGCCGACGGCCGGGGGCGGGGTGGCGGTTGCGGGGGTCAGCAGCACGTCGAAGCGGGAGAAGATCTCCCCGATCCGGCGGTGCTGGGCGCCCTCCGCGCGGCGGGCGCGGCGCAGGGCGGCCCCGGCGAGCAGGCGCCCGTTCCGGGCGGCGGTCAGCGTGCGATGGTCGAGGAGCGTACGGTCCGGGACACGGTCGCTCCACTGGCTGACGCCGGCGAACGCACGGGGCAGGAAGCTGAGGCCGATCAGGCCGTAACGCGGCTCGGCCTCCTCCACGTCGTGCCCCAGCCGGGCGAGGGCGTCGGCCAGATCGCCGACCGCGCTGTGCACCGCCGGGTGGAGTGGGGCGCGGGCGGCGACGAACGGGGGCCGCCAGGACACCGCGATCCGCAGCCGGCCCGGTTCGCGTCCGGCGGCCTCGACGGCGGCGATGCCCGGGGGCCGGTGGAGGTCGCCCGGGTGCTGCCCGGCGGCGGCGTCCAGCAGCAGCGCGGCGTCGCCCACGGTACGGGCGAGCGGGCCGTTGACGGTCAGTCCGTGGAAGGACTCGGCGTCCGGCCAGGTGGAGACCCGGCCACGCTGCGGCTTGATGCCCACCAGACGCGTCCACGCCGCGGGAATGCGGACCGAGCCCGCCCCGTCCGAGCCCAGCGCCGCGGCGACCACTGCGGCCGCCACCGCCGCCGCGGCACCGCCCGAGGAGCCCCCGGGGGTGCGCCCGAGGTCCCACGGATTGCGGGTGGCGCCGAAGGCCGGGCCCTCGGTGAACGGCCACTGCCCCAACTCGCTCGCCGGCGGACCGCCCGGAGCGCGCCCGCGCTCGACCGCAAGGTGATGGTGCGGGGTCTCCGACGGCCGAGCACCTCGCCGCACCCGCGGTACGCGCAGAGCGCCGGCGCGGGCGGGCGCGGGCTCTTCCTCGTCGCCCGGTTCGCCCAGCGCTGGGGCGCGCGGCCGGACCGTTCACAGCTCCAGTCACATCTCCGGATACTGGCGGCGCCGCCAGATCCACGCGACCGCGGCGGCGGCCACCGCCCAGCCGAGGAGCACCAGGTAGGGGAAGGCGTACTGGTTGTCCGCGAAGTAGATCGCGTTGTGCTGCGCGTTCACCGACGCCCCGGGCGGCAGCCAGCGGCCGACGGCCCCCAGCGGCTGGGGCAGGAGCAGCCAGGAGACCGCCCCGCCCGAGGACGGGTTGCCCAGCAGCACCATGAGCAACCAGGTCGGCAGGATGGCCCACTTGCCGAACACCATGTAGAACGCCGTGAACACCAGCCCCGAGGTCACCATCGTGAGGGTCAGGATCGCCCAGGACTGCGGGAAGGGCAGGCGCAGCACGTGCAGGCCCCAGTCCACCACCGCGACGATGGACAGGCTGCCGAGCACGGAGTAGACGACGATGGTCAGGAAGCGCTCCAGCGGTCTCAGCTGCTCCGCGTGCACGGTCAGCTGCACCGCGCCGAGGAAGCCCACGATGACCGCGGCGAGCGTGATGTAGAAGATCGCGAGCCCCTGCGGATCGCCGGCCTGCAGCGGTCTGAGGTCGCCCAGGCTCAGCCGCACCCCGGCCTGCTCGGCCGCCGTCGGGGCGGCCGCCGCCAGGACACGGGCCACCGAGGCACCCGCGGCCGGCACCAGGTCGAACGAGACGGCACTGCGCCCGGCCTGCGTCTGCGCCACGGCGAACACACGCTGCCGGTCGACGGCGTCGACGGCGGCCGCCCGCGTGGCGAAGCGCCGCTGGACGAGCCGGGTGCTCAGGCCCGAGTCCATCCGCGCCACGAACTTCTGCAGCTGCGGGGAGTCGTCCACGACGCCGATCGGGACGTTGTGCGGCGTCGGATGCGCCATGGCGAAGCTGTACGAGCCCGCGAACAGCCCCGCGCCCACCGCCAGGAGCAGGACGATGACCACGGCCGGCCGGAAACGTGACAACTCGGAGGGGTGCGTCATCGGCATACCCTCATCGCGCCCTCCGGAAGGCCGGGCCCCTCCCCGGCGGCGTCCCGGCACGGACGGGGATATGAGGCGAACCCGCCGCCCAAATTACTGCCGGTGATCCACCCCCGCTACCTGAAGGGACGTGGGCCCCCGCGCACCGGCACGGCGGGCGCGGAGGCCGTCCGGTCACGCGGCGGCGGCCTCCAGGGCGCGCACGGCCCAGTCGAGGGCGGGCCCGCGGCTCTCCAGTACGGGCCAGCCGTTGACCACCGCGAGCAGCCGGGCGTACCGCTCCCGGCGCGGGTCGGAGGCGGTCCGCAGCCGGGTCAGCAGCCGCCGCCGGAGCTCGGCGTGGTCCGCGCCGCTGTCCGCTCCGCCGTCGCCGTCGCCGGCACCGACGAGTTCCGCGTACTCCGCGACGAAGGCCGCGACGAGCGGACGCGCCCGGACGGAGGCGGGGTCGACACCGGCGGCCACGGCGCGGCCGGCCCGTTCGCCGACCGAGGCGACGACATCGCGTCGCGGCAGCGTGGTCCCGGCACGGGCTCGGTCGGCCGCGTGCTCCTCGACCGCCCGGCGCATCACGGACCGGAAGCCGGGGTCCCGGGACAGCTCGGCCAGCTCCACCCACGCCTGGACCTGTTCCGGGCCGGGGTCCTCGGGCAGCGCCGGGGTGAGGGAGCGGCGCAGGCCCGCGAGCGGGGGGTCGTCCCCGTGGTCACCGGGCACGCCGAGGACGGCGTCGAGGAAGTCGTCGATGAGCCGCCCGCGTTCCTCCGCGGACAGCCTGGCCAGTTCGTCCATGAGCTCCGTCTCCTCCGGGGTGGACCCGCGCCGGGCCACGGCCGACAGCACCGCGCGCCGCCGCCGCAGGGTGCGGATCTGCGCGTCCAGGCCCGCGACGTGGGCCGCCGCGACCTCGGGCAGGGACAGCTCCCGGTCCACGACCCGCCGGATCGTGGCCAGGTCGAGTCCCAGGTCGCGCAGGGTCCGCACGAGCTCCAGCCGAGCCAGGGCCTCGTCGCCGTAGCGGCGGTAGCCGGCCGGGCTGCGGCCGGCCGGCGTCACGATGCCGCGGTCGGAGTAGAAGCGGATGGTCTTGACCGTCAGCCCGGTGCGCCGGGCCAGGTCACCGATCGAGTAGCGCGCGTCGCGTTCACGCCCCCCACTCTGCCGTCTCCCCTTGCGGGAGACTCAAGCCCCCGCTCGGGCCGCCACGGCACGTGCCGCCTCTGCCACGTCGCCCCGGCGGGCCGCGCCGGTGAGCGGATCGCTCGGTGCGTAGCGCACGGCGACGCCGTACTCGGCGCACCGGGCGGCGATGGCCGGGCAGGCGCGTTCCGCGAGGGCCGCGATGGTCAGGGAGGGGTTGACGGTGAGGGAGGTGGGGACGGCCGAACCGTCCGTCACGAACAGGCCGGGGTGGGTGCGCAGTTCGTTGAGCTCGGTCAGCGCGGAGATCGCGGCGGAGTCGCCGAGCCGGCAGGAGGCGAGGGGGTGGGCGGTCACCGTGCCCGCCACGTCTTCGCTCCACGGGCGGACGGTGGCGAGGCCGTCGCTTTCCAGCACCGCCCGCGCGTGGGCGTCGGCCTCGGCCCACCCGCGCCGGGTTCCGGCCGCCGGTGCGAACCGCATGGTGCCCAGGCCCAGCCCGTTGGCCAGCCGGGTGAAACTGCCGGTGAGGGGCGGCACCCCGAAGCTGCCCTCGGCCTCGTCCTCGGTCATGGCGAGCACGGTGAGCCAGGAGCGCCAGCGGGCCCGCAGCTGCTTCTTGGCGACGCCCGACCAGCGCTGCCCGGCGGTCTGGGCGAGGGTGTTGGTGACGGCCGGGAAGTAGATCTGCTGGAGGGTGAAGCGGGTGAACTCCGGCGCCCGCGGGTCGAGGCGGTCGAAGGAGGCCGCGGTGATCGGCATCCCGATGTGCAGCGCCTCGTACGCCACGGTCGCGCTCCGCGACAGCCCGAGCAGGGAGCGGACCTTGCCCTCGTCCATCTCCGCGACGCTGACCCGGTCGCCGTTGCCGGAGAAGTAGCCGCCGACGGCCGGTGGGACCCCGCCCAGGGCGAGCGCCGACCGCTGCAGCAGGACCGGTGTGCCGACCGCGCCCGCGGCCAGCACCAGGACCTTGGTGTGGAAGGTGCCCGCCCCGGTGGGGCAGGTGTAGTCCGCCGGGTCGACGGTGGTGTGGTCGACGGCGTATCGGTAGCCGGGCAGTGTGGACGGGCGGATCAGCTGGACCTCGTGCAGCGGGCGGATCTCGGCACCGTGGGCTTCCGCGGCGGGCAGGTAGTTGAGCAGCATGGACCGCTTGGCGCCGAAGCGGCAGCCCGAGAGCATCCAATTGCAGTCGGTGCAGCGGGCCCGGTCGACGGCGACGGGCACCGGGTTGCAGGTGTGCCCGGCGCGGTCGCAGGCGGCGGCCAGCACGCCGCCCGCGTACGAGACATCGGGCCAGTCGAGCTTCGTCACGGGCAGCGCCTGCTCGACCTGCTCGTACCAGGGGTCGAGGGCGGCGCGGCTGAGGGAGGCGGGCCACAGGCGCCGCCCGGACGTGTCGCGCCGGTCGAAGACGAAGGAGGGCGCGCGCAGTGAGGCGGCGAAGTAGACGACGCTGCCGCCGCCCACGCAGTTGCCCGCGACGACCGAGATGCCGTCGCCCTTGATCACGTCGACGATGCGGGGGTAGGCACCCAGGTTGAGGTCGTGGGTGAAGTCCTCGGTGGCCAGGCGCGGTCCGCGTTCGAGGACGGTGACCCGGGCTCCCGCGGCAGCCAGCTGGTAGGCGGGTATCGCGCCACCGAAGCCGCTGCCGATGACGAGGACATCGGTGGTCTGGGGGCTCATGCGGGGCTCCCGGAGGGGGTGGTGGCGGGGTGCGGCTCGGCGAGGGCCGTGCCGTAGGAGTGGGACGGATAGCGCCACAGGCCGTCGGCGTCGGGCGGTGGGAAGCCGGTCCAGACCAGGCCGGGGTGGCCCTCCGCGAGGGCCTGCGCGGTGTGACGGTGGGCGGCGGTGTCGAAGGCCAGGCCGACGAGGAATGCGAGCAGTTGCCAGACGGCGCGGTCGAGGTCGTCGGCCTGGAAGAGCCCGGCGACCAGGTTCGTACGGTGGTCGAAGGAGAGCCCGACGAAGGGCGGGCGGTCGAGCGGGAGCAGGATGAGCCGGCTGACCGCGTAGGCGGTGGCGCGCGCGTCGAGCAGCGCCGCGATACCTGGCAGGAGCGGGTTCAGCGGGAGGTCGGGCGAGGCCAGCAGGGCGATCGCGCCGGCCTGTACGGCGCCCGGGCCGGGTGCGGCGCCGGCGACGGCGCGGTCGGAGGACGAGCGCCGCTCCCCGGGCACGAGGGTGTCGGCGAAGGCCTCGAGAGTGGAGACGGGCCAGGAGCCGAGCGCGGCGGCCGCGGCGGGCGCTGCCGCGGCCGTGCCGAGCGTGGGCAGGGCGGCGACGGCGGCGGCCAGGCCGCGCAGCACGACGCGCCGGTCGATGGGAGGAGTGGGGGGCATCGTCATCGTCCCGCGCAGAGCAGACTGAAGGGCAGGGTGACGGCCAGTCCCGTCTCGCCCGCCTCGTCGCCGTACGCCTCGAGGGCGTCGGCGAGTTCGGGCACGTGCGGGCGCAACGCGGTCACCAGGTCGCCGATGCCGGCGGTGGCTCCGCCGACCTTGAAGTTCGTCAGGAGCATCGCCGCACGGCGGCCCCGCTTGTCGAACCAGTAGCGGCCGTCCCAGGAGACGTACGGGACGGCGCCGGTGGTGGACTGCACGCTCCAGTGGTCGCGTTGGTAGTAGCGGCACACGGGGAGGGCGAGCGCGAAGCGGGCCGGTTCGGCGAGCAGGAAGCGGACGGCGCCGCCGTTGTCGAGGGTGATGTCGCGCTTGGAGTACTCCACGCATACCGGGTCGGAGAGCCATAGCCAGGGGTCGGGCGTCTCGCCCTCCCCGTAGGCGTGCCAGTCGCAGGCGGCGGCGAACGGCGGCTCGGTGTACGGCTCGGGAGCGTTCGCGGAGGCCGGCGTGGCGGCGGCCGTGGCCGCGGTGGCGGCGAGCAGGGCGGCCGCGGCGGAAGCGAGCAGGCGTGAGGGACGGCGGAAGCGGGGCATGGGCAGACTCCGGCTGTCGTGGGGACGGGGGGTGCGGGGCCTGGGCACCACGCAGGATGCCGGTGACGGGCCATCAGGGCAAGAGGTTGCACACAGACTCATTGAATGAGTGGCTCATCCACTGCCTGAGTGTGTTGACGCTTGGCCCCGTCGCTCGGTGGGCTTGGGCCGGACCGCTTCGAGAGGACGACCACGGTGGAGCCACTGCCCCGCGAGACCATCGTCGACGTACTGGAACGCCGCCTGCAGGAGGACATCCTGGGCGGCACCCACCCGGCAGGCAGCCTGCTGCCCCCCGAACACCGCCTCGCCGAGGGCTACGGCGTCACCCGCACCACGGTGAAACACGCCTTCGGCCGGCTCACCCAGGCCGGCCTACTGGAGACCCGCCACGGCGTCGGCACCCGGGTCCGCGACTACCTGCGCCTCGGCGGCGCGGACCTGCTGCCCATGCTCGTACGGCACAATCCGGAATGGCTGGCCGACATCTTCGAAGTGCGCGCCGGAGTGGGTGCGTTGATCGCCGAACGCGCCGCCGGGGGAACCCCCCGGCAACGCGACCGGCTGCGCACCCTCCTGGACGCCGTCGCCGCTGCCGCCGACCCTGACGCCGTGCAGCTGGCCGACGCCGAGGTCCACCGCGCCCTCGCCCGGGCCACGGGAAATCGCGTCTACGTGCTCCTCACCAACACCCTCTTCGCCGCCTACCTGCCGCTGCGCTCCCGCCTCGTCGCCCCCTTCCGCGACCCGGCCGAGGCCGCCGCCCGCCTGGAACCCCTCGTCACCGCCGTCAGCCACGGCGACGCGAGCGCGGCCCGCACGGCGGCCCGGGCGTACCTGGCCGAGACGCAGCGCATCATGCTGGGGGCGCTGGAGACGTCCTGAGACACTCCCCCGTACTCCGGTCCACCCGGTGCGCAACGGGGGCTGGGGCGGGCCGGTGGGGCGGGGTCAGCGGGCCTGGTGGGCGGGGCGGATCAGGATCTCGTTCGTTGACCGCGACGTGGCCGGGCTGGGTGACTGCGTACGGGACGGCGGCGGCGATGTCCTCGGGCTGGAGGGTCCGCATGGACTCGGCCACGGTCTTCGCCATGGCCTGGATGGCCGGGTTGGTGATGTGGCTGGTCAGCTCGGTCGAGACGAAGCCGGGTACGACAACGACGACCCGCACGCCCCGCTCGGTGACCTCCTGACGGAGCGACTCCGCGAAGGCGGTGACGCCGGACTTCGCGGCGGTCGCCGTACGTCCCGAGGTCGAGGAGACCTGGACCACTGCGCCCTTGCGCTCGAGCAGGTGGGGCAGGGCGGCGAGCACCCGCGTACACCGGCGATGCGGGGCCGCGGTGGCGGTCGCCCCCGGCAAGGGGCTCCGTGGGGCTTCAGCCGGACGATCGTCCCCACGGGCGAAGGGATGAGGCCCGGGGTCACTGGCCCACTCACGGCACCCGCATGTGGTCCAACCCCGCGCCGGCCCGGATTGTTCCCGCGTCCCGGTGGTCCATGGCCGCGGAAGGCATGCGGGCGGTCCGCTGCGGGGAAGCGCGTTGCATGACGAAGACCGGTCTCCCGGAGGGCATCCGGGCCTGCCTGTTCGATCTCGACGGAGTCCTGACCAAGACCGCGGTCGTGCATGCCGCCGCCTGGAAGGAGGTGTTCGACGACTTCCTGCGGCGCCGGGAGGGCGCGGACTTCCGCCCCTTCGACAAGGTGGCCGACTACGACGAGTACGTCGACGGCCGTCCCCGCGCGGACGGCGTGCGGTCCTTCCTCGCCTCGCGCGGCATCGAACTGCCAGAGGGGTCAGCGGACGATCCGCCCGAGCGCGACACGGTGCACGGGGTGGGCAACCGCAAGAACGCGATCCTGCTGGAGAAGATCCGCACCGAGGGCGTCGAGGCGTATCCGGGCTCGGTCCGCTACGTGAAGGCCGTACGCGCGGCCGGCCTGCGGACGGCCGTGGTGTCGTCCAGCGCCAACTGCCGCGACATTCTGATCTCGGTCGGCATCGAGAACCTCTTCGACGTGCGTATCGACGGCGTGGTCGCCGCCGAGCGCAAGCTCCCCGGGAAACCGCGTCCCGACACCTTCCTGGAGGCGGCCCGCGAGTTCGGGCTGGAGGCGAAGGCGGCGGTGGTCTTCGAGGACGCGCTGGCCGGCATGGACGCCGGCCGCTCCGGCCACTTCGGGTACGTCGTGGGCGTGGACCGGGTGGGCCAGGCCGACGCGCTGCGCGCGCACGGCGCCGACATCGTCGTACGGGACCTCGCCGAACTTCTGGAGGCGGACGCGTGATCACCCACTCCTCCTATGTGGTCGAACCGTGGTGCCTGCGGGAGACCGAACTGGACCTCGATGTGCTCGCCCAGAGCGAGTCGGTGTTCGCCCTGTCCAACGGACACGTCGGCTGGCGCGGCAACCTCGACGAGGGCGAGCCCCACGGTCTGCCCGGCTCCTATCTGAACGGTGTCCACGAACGGCACCCGCTGCCGTACGCGGAAGCGGGCTACGGCTACCCGGAGGCCGGCCAGACCGTCATCAACGTCACCAACGGCAAGATCATCCGGCTGCTCGTCAACGACGAGCCCTTCGACGTGCGCTACGGGCGGCTCGTCTCGCACGAGCGCGTCCTGGACCTGCGCGCCGGGGTTCTGCGCCGCACCTGCGAGTGGACCTCCCCAGCCGGCTGCACCATCCGGGTGACCTCGACCCGCCTGGTCTCGCTCACCCAGCGGTCCATCGCCGCGGTGGTGTACGAGGTGGAGGCCGTGGACGACGTGCGGCTGGTCGTGCAGTCCGAGCTGGTGGCCAACGAGCAGCTGCCGACAACGTCGGGCGACCCCCGGGTCTCGGCCGTGCTGGAGTCCCCCCTGCAGCCGGAGGAGAACCTGGGCCTGGACAACCGTCTGCGCCTGGTGCACTCCACCTCGGTCACCGGGCTGCGGGTCGCTGTGGCGGCCGACCACACCGTGGAGGGACCGCCGTCGACCCGGAGCTTCAGCGAGAGCAGCGACGACACCAGCCGGCTCACCGTGACCAGCTCCCTGGCGGCCGGGGAGAAGCTGCGCCTGGAGAAGATGGTCGCCTACAGCTGGTCCCAGGTCCGTTCGCTGCCCGCCGTGCGCGACCAGGTGGAGGCGGCGCTCGCGGGCGCCCGCAGCACCGGCTGGCAGGGGCTGTGCGACGAGCAGCGCGACTACCTCGACGCGTTCTGGGCGCGGGCGGACGTGGAGATCGACGGCGACGCCGAGATCCAGCAGGCGGTGCGCTTCGCCATGTTCCACGTCCTGCAGGCGGGCGCGCGTGCCGAGCAGCGGGCGATCCCGTCGAAGGGACTGACGGGCTCCGGCTACGACGGGCACTCCTTCTGGGACACCGAGACCTTCGTCCTTCCGCTGCTCACCCTGACCTCGCCGGACTCCGTCGCGGAGGCCCTGCGCTGGCGCCAGGCCACGCTGCCCGCCGCCCGGGAACGCGCCCGCCAGCTCGGCCTCAAGGGCGCCGCCTTCCCGTGGCGCACCATCGACGGCTCGGAGGGCTCGGGCTACTGGCCTGCGGGAACGGCCGCCTTCCACATCAACGCGGACATTGCCGACGCGGTCATCCGCTATGTCTCCCTCACCGGCGACGAGGACTTCGAACGCGAGACGGGCGTGGAGATCCTGGTGGAGACCGCCCGCATGTGGCACTCCCTCGGCCACCACGATCCGCACGGGAACTTCCACATCGACGGTGTCACCGGGCCCGACGAGTACAGCGCCATCGCGGACGACAACGTCTACACCAACCTCATGGCCCAGGCGAACCTGCGCGCCGCCGCCGACATGGTCGAACGCCACACCAAGGAGGGCGCGGCCCTCGGCGTCGACGACGAGGAGACGGCAGCCTGGCGGGACGCGGCCGCGGCCATGACGGTCCCGTACGACAGGGCGCTCGGCGTCCACGAGCAGTCGGCGGGCTTCACCCGGCACCAGGCGTGGGACTTCGTCTCCACGCGGCCCGACCAGTACCCGCTGATGCTGCACTTCCCCTACTTCGACCTGTACCGCAGGCAGGTGGTCAAGCAGGCGGACCTCGTACTGGCCATGGTCAAGCAGCCGCAGGCCTTCAGCGAAGAGCAGAAGGCCAGGAACTTCGCCTACTACGAGCCGCTGACGGTAAGGGACTCGTCCCTGTCGGCGTCGACGCAGGCGATCATGGCCGCCGAGGTCGGGCACCTGCGCCTCGCCTACGACTACCTGGGCGAGGCGGCGCTCATGGACCTGCACGACCTGGAGAACAACACCCGCGACGGCCTGCACATCGCCTCCCTCGCCGGCACCTGGGCCGCCCTGGTCGGCGGCTTCGGCGGCATGCGGTACCGCTACGGCTGCGCCGCCTTCGCCCCCCGGCTGCCGGAGAAGCTGCGACGGCTCGCCTTCACGGTGCAGGTGCTGGGGCGGCGGCTCAAGGTGGAGATCACCGGTGCCGCGGCGACGTACACCCTGCTGGAAGGGGAGCCGCTGGAGTTGCGCCACTACGACGACCTGTTCACCGTCGCCATCGACCGCCCTCAGACGCGCAAGGTGCCGGCCCTGCCCCCGCGTACGGCCCCGGAGCAACCGCCGGGCCGCAGTCCCCGGCGCCGCTGACCGCCGCGCTCGCCGACCGGGCCCACCGGCTCACCGGCGTCGCGCGCCGGCGACAGGCGCGGCGCCGGGTCAGCGGCCGGGGAAGCGGGGCAGGTGAGCCGCCGGTGCGGCCCGGTGAGGCGGGTGAGGGCGGTGCTGGTCATGGCGGGGACCGTCGTCGGGTGCGGTGTGGGCGGGGACCGGCATTGCCGGCGTCCCCGCCCCCGCGGTCAGTGCCGGGAGGTGAGGGCCGGCTCCCCGGCGGGCGCGGCCCCGGTGACGACGCGGCTGCGCCGGCCGCCGCGGCCCTTCTCCAGTGCCGCGGAGAGGACCGCGAGCACGAGCGCGGAGGCGGTCAGGACCGCCCCGACGAGGTTCGGCGAGGTGTAGCCGAAACCCGCGGCGATGACGACCCCGCCGAGCCAGGCGGACAGGGCGTTGCCCAGGTTGAAGGCACCGATGTTGACGGCCGAGGCCAGGGTGGGGGCACCGGACGCCTGGTCCAGGACCCGCTTCTGCAGCGGCGGCACGGTCGCGAAGCCCAGGGCGCCGATGAGGAGGATCGTCGCGCCCGCCGTGACCTCGTTGTGCGCGGTGAGGGTGAACAGCGCCAGCACCGCGGCCAGGGCGCCCAGCGCCGTGTAGAGCATCGGCATCAGGGCACGGTCGGCGTACCTGCCGCCGACCAGGTTGCCGACGACCATGCCGACGCCGAAGAGGACCAGCAGCCAGGTGATGGAGGAGTCGGCGAACCCGGTCACCTCGGTCATCATCGGCGCGATGTACGTGATGGCCGCGAAGACGCCGCCGAAGCCGAGCACCGTCATCGCCATGGCCAGCAGGACCTGGACGTTGCGGAAGGCGCCCAGTTCGTGGCGGAGGCGCACACCCTGCGGCTTCGGCACGTCGGGCACCAGCTTGAGGATGCCGGCCAGGCCGACGACTCCGAGGCCCGCGACGACGAAGAAGGTCACACGCCACCCGGCGCTCTGACCGATGAAGGTGCCCAAAGGGACACCGATCACATTGGCCACGGTGAGGCCGGCGAACATCATCGAGATCGCGCGCGCCTTCTTCTCCGGGGCCACCAGTTCGGCGGCGACGACCGAGCCGATGCCGAAGAAGGCGCCGTGGGTGAAGGACGCGAGGATCCGCCCCGCCATCATCACGGCGAAGGAGGGCGCCAGGGCGGAGGCCAGGTTGCCGAGCACGAACAGGCCCATGAGCAGCATCAGCATGTTCTTGCGGGACACCTTGGTGCCGAGCAGCGTCATGATCGGCGCGCCGGTCATCACACCGAGACCATAGCCGGTCACGAGCAGGCCGGCGGTAGGGACGGAGACCCCGAAGTCGGTGGCGACCTCCGGCAGCAGACCCATGATCACGAATTCGGTGGTTCCGATCCCGAAGGCCCCGATGGCGAGGGCCAGGAGCGCGAGAGGCATGGCAGAGACCTTCCAGATGTTGCAGCGGCATCTAACAGGCGCAAACAATAATTGCATACGCGCGATAACGTCAAACGCTGGACATCTTCGGGTGGCGGCTTACCATGGCCAGTGACGGCGAACAGCCTTCGCCCGCAGCCGCCACACGAAGGGGACTTCGATGACCGCCACCGATCCGGCTCTGACCGCCCTCGCCCAGGGGTGGCACGCCCTGTCACTGCTGCACGGACGGATCGAGGGGCGGATCGAGAAGCAGTTGCAGACCCACCACGACCTGAGCGTGCGCGAGTACTCCCTGCTCGACGTCCTGAGCCGGCAGCACGACGGCGAGGGCGGCCACCTGCAGATGCGCCAGGTCGCCGACGCGGTGGTGCTCAGCCAGTCGGCCACGACCCGCCTGGTCACCCGGCTGGAGGACCGCGGCCTGCTGGCCCGCTACCTCTGCCCCACCGACCGGCGCGGCATCTACACGGACGTGACCGAGGCCGGCCTGAAGCTGCTGGAGGAGGCACGACCGACGAACAACACCGCCCTGCGTGCCGCGATGGACGAGGCGGCACTCGTCCCGGAGCTCGCCCCTCTGGTCAAGGCGGTGGAGGACCTGCAGGGCGCGAAGGTCCCGGCTTCCTGACGCGGACCATCCGCGCACGAAGCTATACGGCGCTTGCAATTAACTGCGCATGCAATTAGCGTGGCCGTGGAGCACGGGAAGGGCGCGTCCCCGCCCCTCCCGGGACGTTCACCCGTACGCACTCGCACCGGCGCCCGTCGCCGACCGCGACGCGAAAGGATCAGCACCATGACCACCCCCCCGGACATCACGCTGAACAACGGCGTCACCATGCCGCAGCTCGGCTTCGGCGTCTTCCAGGTGCCCGACGCCGAGACCGCGGCCGCCGTCACCTCGGCCCTGGAGAGCGGTTACCGCAGCATCGACACCGCGGCGATCTACGGCAACGAGGCCGGCGTCGGCCAGGCCCTCGCCGCCTCCGGCATCGCCCGCGACGAACTCTTCGTCACCACCAAGCTGTGGAACGGCGACCAGGGCTACGACAGCACCCTCGCCGCCTTCGACGCCTCCCTCGCCAAGCTCGGCCTCGACCACGTGGACCTCTACCTGATCCACTGGCCGGCCCCGGCCCGCGACACGTACCTGGACACCTGGCGCGCCTTCGAGAAGATCCACGCCGAGGGCCGGGCCCGCGCCATCGGCGTCTCCAACTTCCGGCCCGCGCACCTGCAGCGCCTCATCGACAACAGCGACGTCGTGCCCGCCGTCAACCAGGTGGAGCTGCACCCCCAGCTCCAGCAGGCCGAGCTGCGCGCCTTCCACGCCCGGCACGGCATCGCCACGGAGGCGTGGAGCCCGCTCGCCCAGGGCGCCGTCCTGAAGGACCCGGTCATCACCGGCATCGCGGGCCGCCTGGGCAGGACCCCGGCCCAGGTGATCCTGCGCTGGCACCTGCAGCTCGGCAACGTGGTCATCCCCAAGTCGGTGACCCCCGAGCGAATCCGCCAGAACATCGACGTCTTCGACTTCGCGCTCTCCGACGCCGACGTCGCGGCGATCACCGCCCTTGACAACGGCACCCGCATCGGCCCGGACCCCGACGCCTTCAACTGACCGTCAAAGGCCGGGGCCGTCCCGTCGGCCGGGCCGCCGACCGCACCCCGCGGCCCGGCGGGCGGTCCGGCGGGCGGCCTGCGGGGCTCACGAAGCGGTGCGCTCCTCGATCCGCCTGAGCGCCTGCTTGAGGTATCCGGCGAAGCGCGGGTAGTTCTCGCTCATCGGGAAGTGCCCGATCTCCTTCATCTCGATGAACTCGGCGCCGCGGATCTGCTTCGCGGTACGGGCCCCGTCCTCGGGCGTGGTCAGGTAGGGGGGAGCGCCGGCACGCGTTCAGCCCGTGAGCGTGGCGTGGAGCGCTTCGAGGCCGTCGCGGTAGATGCCGGAGAACAGCTCGACCACCTCCGCCTCGTCGGCGCCGTCGGGAACGAACCGGCCGCTCCACACGACTTCCGAGACCTCAGGCTGCCCGGGTACGGCGTGGACCCGAAGGTCGGAGACGTACCCGGTCACGGGGAAGGGCGCCTCCAGGATCGCGTACGCGTAGTGGCGCTCGGCTTCGCTGAACGCCACCATGCGTTCCACGATCACGTCGCCTTCGGGAGTGCGGAGGCCGCGCGCCCGTCCGCCCTCCAGCGGGGTGCTCTCGGGGATGAACGGGAGCCAGTCGGGCAGCGCGTGGAAGCCGCCGATCAGGTTCCAGACACGTTCGGGCGACGCGGGTACGACACGGCTGATCGAAGTGGACGCCATGGTCTTCCTCCTTGGCTTGTGGTGGGGGGCGGGGTGGGGCGGGAGCGGTTCAGGCGCCGTTCGGGAGCGGCGCGGCGGGGCTGACGAGGCCGGAGGCACGCAGATCGGCCCAGAAGGCGGCCGGGACGTCCTCCTGCAGCGCGGCGATGTCCTCGGCGATGCGGCCCGGCTTGGTCGCGCCGGGGACGGCCGCGACGGCCACCGGGTGCGCGAGGGAGAACTGCAGGGCCGCGGCCTTGACGCTCACCCCGTGACGCTCGGTGAGCTCCCTGATGCGCCGTACGCGCTCGACGATCTCCGGGGGCGCGTCCTGGTACTCGAAGTGGGTGCCGCCGGCGAGGACGCCGGAGCTGTATGGGCCGCCGACGACCATGCCGACGCCCTGCTCCTGCGCCTCGGGCAGCAGCCGCTCCAGCGGGCGCGCGTGGTCCAGCAGCGTGTAGCGGCCGGCGAGCAGGAAGCCGTCGGGCCGCGGCTCGTCCAGGTCGAGCGTCAGCTCGATGGGCTCGACCCGGTTCACGCCGAGGCCCCAGGCCTTGATGACGCCCTCGTCGCGGAGCCGGGACAGCACGCGGAAGGCACCGGTGCGGGCCTCCTCGAACTTGCTCAGCCAGAGGTCGCCGTGGAAGTCCTGGGCGATGTCGTGCACCCAGACGATGTCCAGGCGGTCCACGCCGAGGCGCTTGAGGCTGCCCTCGATCGACCGCTCGGTGGCGTCGGCGGTCCACTCGTGGAGCATCGCGTTCGGACGGCCGTGCTCGAACAGCCCGCCCTTCTCGCCGAGGTCGCGGGCGCCCGGCTCGGGCTCGTCCAGGACGACCCGCCCGACCTTGGTGGCCAGCACATACTCGTCGCGGGGCCGCCGCGAGAGCAGCTCGCCGAGCCGCAGCTCCGCGAGACCCGCGCCGTAGAAGGGCGCCGTGTCGTAGAAGCGGATGCCCTGGTCCCAGGCGGCCTCCAGGGTCGCGCTCACCTCCTCCTCGGGGATGGCGCGGAACATGTTACCGAGGGGGGCGGTACCGAAGCCGAGACGGCCGGGGATGAGTTCCTTGAGCGACATGATGGTGCCTTTCGACGACCGTGCGCGGGGGTGCGCGGGGTACTCCGCCGCGTGGCCGCGCTGTGAGGGGATTGCCTCCGGGATGCCGGGGCCGGCCCCGGTGTCCGCGGGAGGTGCGCCCGGGCGAGGCGTGCGCCACGCCGGAGCGCCTTGCGGGAACTTATATTACTTGCAGACGCTGGCTAATGCAAACGCTTAATATCGGCGCCTTCCATGAATCGCCGACCGTTCGGCGTGCGGGAATTAATCCGCGTGTGCAATTATTGACTCAGCCTGTAAGGCGCAGGCGCATGAACGATGAACCGACTCGACGCCGCGCGGCCCGGCCCCGACCGCCCCCAGAGGAGACAGCTTCGTGACCACCACCCTGTTCGAGCCCTTCACCCTCCGGTCGCTGACCATTCCGAACCGCATCTGGATGGCCGCCATGTGCCAGTACAGCGCCGCGCCGGACGGCGAGCAGGCGGGCGTCCCGAACGACTGGCACTTCGCGCACCTCGCGGCGCGGGCCACCGGCGGCACCGGACTGATCATCACCGAGGCGACCGCGGTCGTCCCGGAGGGCCGGATCAGCCCGTACGACCTCGGTATCTGGAACGACACGCAGGTCGAGGCCTTCCGGCGGATCACCGCGTTCCTGAAGTCCCAGGGCACCGTGCCCGGCATCCAGCTCGCCCACGCCGGGCGCAAGGCCTCCACCGAGCGGACCTGGGTCGACCGCGGCGCCCCCATCGCCCCAGGCGAGCAGCACGGCTGGACGCCCGCCGGCCCGAGCGCCGTCCCGTTCGACACCGGCTCCACCACGCCGGAGGAGCTCAGCACCGAGCAGATCGGCCGCGTCGTGGCCGCCTTCGCCGACGCCGCCCGGCGCGCCCTTGACGCCGGCTTCCAGGTCGCCGAGATCCACGGGGCCCACGGATACCTCATCAACCAGTTCCTTTCCCCGCACAGCAACCACCGCACCGACGGCTACGGCGGGGACTTCGCGGGCCGCACCCGCTTCGCGCTGGAGGTCGTCGACGCGGTCCGTGCCGTGTGGCCGCAGGACCTCCCGGTCTTCTTCCGCATCTCCGCGACCGACTGGCTGAGCGAGAACGCCGACGACGACCGCGAGGGCTGGACCGCCGACGACACCGTTCGCCTCGCCAAGGAGCTGCAGGCCCGCGGCGTGGACCTGATGGACGTCTCCACGGGCGGCAACGCCCCGAACGCCAAGATCGTCGCCGTGCCCGACTACCAGGTGCCGTTCGCCGAGCGCGTCCGCAACGAGACCGGTATGCCCGTCGCCGCCGTCGGCCTCATCACCGAGCCGGACCAGGCGCAGGCCATCGTCGGCTCCGGCAGCGCCGACGCCGTCCTCCTCGGCCGCGAGCTGCTGCGCGACCCGTACTGGGCGCGCCACGCGGCCACCGCGCTGGGGGGCAAGGTCGACACCCCGGTTCAGTACCACCGCGCCTGACCGGCGTAACACACCCCGTCCCCCGGACCGCGCCGTCCCCGTCGCACCGTCGTGCGACGGGGACGGCGTGTGTGGGCACGAAAACGCCTTGCACGGCGTCGCCCGGCCGGACACCATCACGTGCGTCATCCGTCCACGGCACACGAGGTTCCGGTACGTGACCTACACGCTGCGTGAGTACACCCCGGCCGACGAGACCTCCTGGCTGCGCTGCAGGGTGCTCTCGTTCCTTGGCACCGCCTACTACGACGACGTCGACCGCGCCAAACCACCGATCCCGGCCCCCGGCCTGGAACTCGTCGCCGTCGACACCTCGGGGACGGTCGTCGGCATCATGGACACCGTTGTCGACGCCGCCCTGGCGACGATCGACACCGTCGCCGTCCACCCCGACCACCAGCACCGCGGCCTCGGCCGCGCCCTGCTGCACCGCACCCGCGCCGAGGCCCGCGAACGCGGCGCGACGACCCTCGACGCCTGGACCCGTGACGACCCGGGCACCCTCGCCTGGTACCGCGCCATGGGCTTCGCGGAGGGCGACCACTACCTGCACGTCCACGCCCACCAGTACACCGCACCCGGCGAACCGGACCGCGCGATCCTCACCCCGCGCCCCGGCCTGCGCCTCATGGCCGCCTTCCTGCACGCGAAGCTGGAGGACGAGGCCCGCCTGCGCACGGAGTTCAGCCGGGTGCACGTGTGCCGGCGCTTCTCCATGGCGACATGAGACCCCGGCGACCAACGACGCCCGCCGGTCCTGAGCCCGGCCGTCGACAGCGACCATGACGTCCGGCGACGGCTCGCGCAGCACCCGGCCACCCCCGGACGTCCGGCATCGGCCGACGCCCGGATCGGTCCGGGCGAGCCGCCGCACATCGCCTCGGCCGCCCCCATCGAGATCGCGGAACTCCTCGCCTCGCCGAACCCGGCCGTACGGAGGCTCCCGGCCCGGCGACGGCCGGCGAGGCGCTGCGCCTGATCGCCCGGCACCGGCACACGACGGCCGCGGCGTCGATCACATGCCTGGCTGACGAACGGGCAAGGCGCGCTGCGGCGGGCCATCCGGCGCTGCCGCCCTCGGTCGTCGCCGAACTCCGCGCGGACGAGGACCGGCAGATGACGAGCGCGGCGGCCGCCGGTCCGTCCCGGTCGCCGGCGGCGATGGCACGTCCGTCGCGTGCGAGTGCGCCCGACGAACAGGTGCGCCGGCGCCTCAGCTCTTGACGGCCTCCGCGATCCGCAGAGCGGCCTGGGCGGGCGTGAGGTGCGTGGTGTCGACGACCTCGGCCTCGGCGTGCAACCAGGTACGGGCCGCCTCGGCGTAGGGCTCAAGGTACTTGAACCGGAACGGGGAGGGGCCCATCACGGTGTCCCCCTCGATGCGCCCGCGGAGGGTGTCCTGGTCGGCGTGGAGGACGAAGTGCCGTACCGGGATGGCATATTGGGCCAGGCCCGCGGTGATCTCGCGCCAGTACTGCTCGACCAGGACGGTCATGGGCATCACCAGGGTGCCGCCGGTGTAGTCGAGTACGCGGCGGGCGGTCTCGACGACGAGCGGCCGCCACGGCGGCCAGTGCTGGAAGTTGTCCGTCCCTGGCAGCCCTGGCGCGATGTCCATGAGCGTCTCGCCGACCTTCTCGGCGTCGAACACCCGTGAATCCGGGATCAGCTGTTGTACGAGCGCACTGGTCGTCGTCTTGCCCGCGCCATGGGTGCCGTTGAGCCATACGATCATGGGGCTTGATGCTAGCGCTACGCGGGCCACGGAAACGGGCGCAGCGGGCATCCGGTACGGCCTGGGCGATTCTCGGCATGGCGTCGACTCGCCTGCCTGATTACCCCGTCACAGAGGTGTGACTGAGCGCTTCACCTGGCGAGTGAGCACGTGAGTCGGTGACCGGAACATCCGGTGTCGACGGCTTGGTGAGCCGGGACAAGGGGCCACTCGCATTTGCTGGCCTGAACGCCACCACGGCGGACAAGACGTATGAGCGACGATCAAACTGTCAGTGGCGGACTTTAGGGTCAGCCCTATGACAGCAGACCTGGTCCAGGCCTCATGGACTCGCATCGACGCGTGGCTGCGCGAGCACGCACCCCGCACTTTCGCCACGCTACGGCCGCCCGCAGGGGACGACGAGATCGCGGCAGCGCAAGAGAAACTCGGTGTCACCTTTCCTCCGGACCTGGTCGCTTCACTCCTCCGGCACAACGGGGCGTTGGAGGGACCTGAGGCTTTCCGGTTCAGCACGGGCGACCGGCTGCTCGGAGTGAGCGGAATCCTCGGGGACACCGGGTTCATGCGCGGCATCGACCAAGGCCTCGACGGGGAGACCGAGGGCTACTGGCTTCACGACTACGTGAAGTTCGGTTCATACGACGTGACGTCGGACGGTCTTCTGATGGATTGCCGTATTGGGCGGGACTCCTTCGGTGCGATCGGGCGGTTCTTCGACGAGACCGGCACCAGTTTCGGGGAGGCCGACTCGCTGGGTGAGTATCTGGCCGAATTGGCCGGCAAGCTTGAGCGCGGCCAGGACGCTGGTGTCGTCACGTTCAACGGCCGGCTGTTCTGGGAGGGGCCTCTGCCTGCCAGGCCACAGTGCAGTGCCGACGAGCCCCTTCCCGGACCGGATGAGCAGCTGAGCTGGACCTGTCCTACAGTCCCACCGACCTGCTCCACGTGAGCCACCTGGACGGGCATGAGGAACTCGGTGCGCTGATCGCGATCCTGCCGCATGAGCGGGTGGTCGACGCCGCGCGGAAGCAGCTGCGCAGACTGGCGGTCGAAACGGGCCTGAACAACTACCCGGAGGTCAAGGCAGCCCTGGACGCTTGGGAGCGCGGTGTGGCCCCGCCACAGCCGGACCAGACCGGCCCGCTCGCCTTGCGACTCCGCGCGGTGCTCGCGCAGGCCGACACCGACCGAGACAGCATTCGTAGGTGGGCCGCGGAGAAGATAGCCCTCGGGATCTGGGGGTCCCCCTACAGGTCCGTGTGCGAGAGCGCGGAGATCCGGAGTCACTTCACTGTCGACTGGCGTGCGGATCTGCATGCGGACCTAGGTAATCCGCCACTGCCACCGATACCTGACGACCGATTCTGGGGGGCGCTGCGCAACCCCGCCATCGACTCCAGTTGGTACGCGGCTCAGTACGCGCAAGACCGGAGCTGTTGAGCAGGGTACTGGTACGGCCCAGTTGTTGATGTTGTTTTGGCTTTCCCCGCGTACGGCGCGTGCTCTGCGGTGTGCTCTCGTCATGGGTGACGTACAGGTCGTCGAGATTCCGGTGCCGGTGTGGTCCCATGCCTGCCGGCTGGACGACCTTGCGCTGCCATACGCGCTGCCCGAGCGGGCCACCGAGTGCCTGGATCTGGGGCCGGGATGGTCGCGTACGTGGACGGTGACGTGGAAGGTCGGGAAGTCCGATGTCATCGTCCCGGTGAAGGACCTGTCGGCAGGGCCGGCGATGGCATCGGTGCCGGTGCGGCGGTTCTCCTGGCGGACCGGTCAGCGTCACCGGCCCGGTTTGGAGTGCCTGGTGACGACCGGTCGGCAGCACGGCTTCGAGAGTCTGGCCGAACGCTGGCTGCTGCTGGTCCTGGACTTCGTCGGCGGGTTCGACGAGGTGCTGTCCCAGCCGTTCCGTCTGCGGTTTCTCTCCTCGCAGGGCAAGGGCTCGCATATTCCGGACTTCCTCATGCTCGCGGCGGGAGCCTCGTGGCTGGTGGACGTGCGTCCCGGGGGCCTGATCGTCGAGGAGGACGAGGTGCGGTTCGCGGCGGGAGCGCAGGTGGCGGCCGCCGCAGGCTGGCGCTACATGGTGGTGACCGGCTGGCGCCGGCAGGTGCTGGTGGGGATCGACGCGTTGTCGGTGCGGCGCCGTCCGATGGCCGATCCGCTCGGGCTTGAGCGGCATCTGCTGGCTGCGGTTGGCCAGCGTCCGTGGCGGTTCGCGGAGCTGGTGGATCAGACACACGTTCCGGCGGTGGCCCGCACGCACGCGGTCCATCTCCTCTGGCACCGGCGGATGGCCGTCGACCTGGCTCTGCCGTTCGGGATGCGGCCTGGGTCTATCCGGCGGGAGGCCGTGATGGATGACCAGAGGCGGCTCCGGCTAAGGGTGGCCCACTTCCTGGAGGCCGAGAGCGGCTTCCGCAGCGGCAGCCGGCACTGGCCCCAGGAGGGTGAGCCCCGGCCCGAGTACGAACCGGAGCGGACCACGCTGACCGAGCGGCGGCGGCCGAAGGTGGCCGAGCTGAAGGCTCTGCACCCGCACGACGCCCGTCAGCTGGGTCCGGGGCAGGTCAGCGAGCGCACGCTGCAACGGTGGTCTGCCGCCTGGCCTGAGCAGGGAATCATGGGGCTGGCGGACGGCCGCCTCACCCCGGTGCTGCGGGGGCACCACAAGATCGCCGGCCATCCGGTCGCCGGACGGCCGTTCTTCGCGCCCGAGACGGTGACCAGCGATCACGGCAGCGTCTACAAGAACCACCACCTGGTGCAGGTCGCCCGCACGCTGGGGACGGTGGTGCTGCCGGCGAGGGCGATGCGAGCTCAGGACAAGGCGGCCTGCGAACGCGCGTTCTTGGGGATCCAGTCGCTGCTGCTGGAACTGCTTCTCGGCTACCGCGGGCGGGATGTTGCCGACCGGGGTGCCGACCCGGAGGGCGACGCGGTCTGGACCCTGGACGAGATGGAGCATCTGCTGGCTACCTGGATCGTGGGGATCTGGCAAAACCGCAGGTTGGACCAGTATGCGCCCGCCTGGGACCCCGACGGTCGGCACAGCCCGAACACTCTGTTCGCCACAGCGGCGGCCCGCGACGGGATCGCTCTGCAGATCCCGGACGCGAGCCTCTACCATCGCCTTCTGCCCGCTCACTTCGTCAAGATCCACGGCCGTCGCCGGCATCTGGACCCAGGTCACACACGGCGAAACCCAATTTGCCCCACAACCGGCCGAAGCCCGAAACGACCCCGAGCTCGACGCTGCATGGACCAGGACCGGTTCACCATCGGTCGCTGGTTCCGGCAGAACAAGGTCCCCTTCTACCAGCAGATGAAGCCGCTTCTCGACGCCTACGCCGCCCGGCTCACCCGAGCCGCCGACGCCGCCCACTCAACTCGCCAACTCACACGCTCACTCGCCAAATAAAGCGCTCAGTCATAAGAGGCGGTGCGTCAGCGTTCGGGACGCGGGATCAGAACTCGAACTCGACGTAGTCGATGTCGGTGAAGTCGACCTGCAATCCCTGGGCGCGTCGGCCACGGTCCTTGAAGTAGATCTCCTGGAGGCCCTCCGCCGCGATGGCGCGCAGTTGGTCCTCGCCGGCGCCCGTGGACTGGGCGGCGAAGAGGCGGGCGGCGAAGTCGGGGGGCAGGGCCTGGGTGACGAGGCGGACGCGGGCGTCGTCGGTGGAGCCCGGGGCGGCCGTGAAGCCGAAGCGGGCACGGGTCTCGATGACGATGCCGCCGGTGGTGGCGGCGCGTCGGCGGGCGCGCTCGCGGACCCGGGGCTGCCACCGCCTGCGGACCTCGTCCTCGAGGCGGCCGGCGAGGTCCTTGCGGGGCCGTTTGATCTGGCCGGTCAGGTAGCGCTCGACGGTGCGCTGCGAGACGCCGAGCAGGGCGGCGACGGCCCTGGTGCCTTTCTCCTGCTTGACCAGGAACCGCATCTGGGCCTGCGCCGACTTGGGCACGGGCCGTGTGAGGGTCTTCGCCGTGGCCTTGTCGAGGCCGTCGCCGAGCATGCCCACCGGGCTCTCCTACTCTCCGTCGAGTGCGGCGTCGCCGCCCTTGATGTGGCGGGCGGGGTTGTGGCCGTCCTCGAGCAACTCCACGGCCCACATGAGGGACTGCGTGCCTTCGTGCTTGACCATCCCGGGCGAGACGCCGAGCCGGAAACCGCCGGGCAGCGGCTTGCCCTCCGGGGTGCGCGGCAGGAAGTCCAGCGGACCGGGACCGTCCGACAGGTACACGGCGCAGTCGGAGAGCACAGCCACCGGGAAGAGGCCCGCGCCGGCGAACCTGACCATCTTGCGGTGCATGTTGACGCGCGCGGTGGCGATGACGGCGGCGCGGATGTCGGGGCGCCAGGTGGGGCGGTCGAGGGCGGGCCAGCGTTCCCCCGGACGGTAGCCGGCGCCCTGGGGGCGTTCGCGGAGCTTGCCGATGCCGCCCTTGACGGTGGCCTTGACGGCCGAGAGGAGGGCGGCGCGCGCCGGGTCGGCCTGCTTGTGCTGTTCCATCGCCGCGATGAAGTCGGCCTCGGGCATGCCGGGGACGACGCCGAGTTCGGCCATGGTGGTCATGTAGGCGTCGCGCAGGCGGCCGTACCAGGCGTCGAGGTACGCACCGTGCTCGGGACGGACGTACGCCTCCGTCGGGCGCACCTCGTGGCCGAGTTCGACGGCATAGGCCACGGTGGGGGTGGCGTACCAGGCCGGGCCCTCGGGGCGGGCGCCGTCGGGGGTGAAGGGGTTCGGCAGGCGCGGGTCGACGTCGATGTGCGAGAGGTCGACGAGCCAGGACCCGGGCAGCGCCTTGTCGAACTGCGGTGCGCGGACGTGGACCGCGGCGCCGAGGCCGACGTTGAGGCGGTTCGCCGCGGCGGCGAAGGCCATGTTGACGTCGATCCCGACCGCGAACTTCCGGGCGCACTCGTGGTCGGTGAGCAGTTGCGGGTCCCGGATCCACTCGAAGGCCTCCTCGTCGAGGACCTCGTCCGGGGTGCGGCGGTGTCCGCGTGCGAACAGCGAGGCCACGACGGGGTGTTCGTCGGGGGCCTCGGGGGGTGCCGGGTCCACGGGCTGTGTGAGGGCGCCGGGGTTCGGTCCGGAGACCCAGGCGCCGGTCGCCTCGTCCCTGACGGCGCGGGTCGGCGGACGCAGGGCGGTCATCAGCTCCAGACCGCTCACGGCGGTGGAGCCGCGCGGGGTGATGACGCGTTGCGCGTAGTCCGCGAGCAACTGGGCGAGTTCGGGGGGCGGCAGGTGTTCGGCGTCGCCCCAGGAACGGGTGTCGAGGGCGCCCCACGACAGGACGGCGAGTTGCACGCACTGGCGCCTGCCGTCCTGCGCCGGGCGGTAGACGCGGGCCCAGGGGCCGAATCCGCGCCGGGTGAGCTGCCACTTGGCGCGGGCGATCCGCCGTACGACGTCGTGGTCCGCGGGCAGCCGCAGGGCCCTGCGGTCCTCCAGGACGGCGGGCAGGCCGAGGCGTTCGGCGGCCGCGGCGGTCAGGACGATCAGCGGGTCGGCGTCCTTGCCGTTGCGGTGCAGGCGCGGCGCACCGAGCTTCGCCTTGGTGAGGGTCCACTCGACGAGCGACGGGACGTCGGTCGCCGGGCACGGCAGCACGAGGCCGCCGGCGCAGTAGGCGGTGCCGTCACCGTCCAGCACGGCGAGGGGGCCGTGGGCGAAGCGCGGATCCGCCGCGGCGGGCGCGGGTGCCGCTTCCCTCCGCGCGACGGCAGGGGCGGGCCTGGTGACGGCCGCCGGAACAGGCGCGCACTCCGGAACAGGCGCGGACTTGGGCACGGGTGCGGACTTGGGCACGGGTGTGGGAGCCGTGGCGCCGAGCTGCGCTGCGATCCCGTCCAGGAGCTTGGCGTACGCGGCACGGGTGGCACCCTGCGGCTCGCTGCGGCCGGCCTCCCAGCCGGCCACGGTCGTCCGGGTCACGTCGAGCGCCTCGGCGACCTCCGCCTGGGTCAGGCCGTACTCGGTGCGCAGCCGGGAGCGTTCGGCGGGCTCGGGCAGGCGGGTCCGCCGCGGCCCCGGCTTGAGGAGGGCATCGACGGGATCGGACGTGCTGGCCATGCGGCGGTGGGCTCCTTCACTGCTTCAGTCCTGGCCGGTTCCGGGGACACGACGGGGTTCCGCGTCGAGGAACTCGCGCAGGTGCTGCCCCGTGAGGATACGGGCCGGGTTGCGCCCCGGGGGCAGCGGAAGCCTGCGGCCCAGCGCCCACCGGAAGCGTCCCGCGGGTGCCAGGTCGAACACGTACTTGCCGCCGCTCCGGTCGTCGGTGCGGCTGCCGCGGATCTCGAACGCTCCGACGCAGACCCCTCCGTCGACGAACGCCAGCAAGAAGTCCCCGTGCTGGGCGACCGTCCGGGACGAGAAGCGCCAGGCCCGGGCCGCGCTCTCCTCGACGGTGCGCCCGTCGCGCAGTGCCTGCCGCACGTCCACCGCCAGCATCCCGGCCCTCCCTCCGCCGTCGCGTCCGGCCCCGGGCCCGTTCCAAGCCCGCTTCGACTGACTTTATCGGCCGATAAAGCGGTCCGTGGACAGCGACGCGCCCGGAAGGGCCCCATCGTAGGGTGTGGTCCGTGGATGACGTGCTGGGCTGCCTGATCCTGGCGGCCGTACTGGCCGCGATCATGGGCGCGTTCGGCTGGCTGGCTCGTGTGATCCGGCGCCGCGGTGTCGCCGGGCACGCGGTCGCCGCCGCCCTGGCCTCCTACGAGGAGGCGTTTCGCGTCACCTCCTACGAAGCGCATCAGGAGACCCGCGTCCAGGCCGAACGCAGGCTGCCCTTCGAGTCGCCGGACGAGCCGTGGCGCCCGGCTCGGGCGGCCCTCCCGGCCCGCCCGGACGCACGCCCGGCACGAGGGCCGCGTACCTGGGTCCGCCGACTGCGGCGGCGGGGGGGGGGGGGGGGGGGGGGGGGGGGGGGCGGGGGGGG
>NZ_JBYIQW010000043.1:0-66260 GCF_057707815.1 Actinacidiphila sp. bgisy160 | reverse complement strand
CCCCCCCCCCCCCCCCCCGAGCCGGTCGGTCAGCCCGTGGGGGGCGGCGTCCCCTCGTACGCCGCGGTCAGCAGCGCACGCAGCTCGTCCGCGTCCGCCGGGCGCGGGTTGGCGTACGAGGCCGCGCCCACCAGCTCCACAACGCGGGCGATGCCGTCGGCCGGCAGGCCGACCTCGGCCAGCGAACGCGGCGCGCCGACCCGTTTGCCCAGCTCCCACAGTGCGCGCGCCGGGTCCTCGGTCACCAGGGCCCGGCGCAGTGCGGCCGTCGCGTCCGGTGCGGCGGGGGCGTTGAAGGCGAGGACGTACGGGAGCAGCACCGTGTGGGTCGCGGAGTGCGGCAGGTCGAAGGCGCCGCCGAGCACATGGGCCAGCTTGTGGTGGAGGCCCATCGTGGTGGCGCCCAGGCACGCCCCGCACAGCCAGGCCCCGTACAGGGCCCGGCCGCGCGCGTCGAGGTCGCCCGGGCCGGCGACGGCCCGGGGCAGCGCATCCGCCAGGGCGCGCACCCCCTCCTCGGCCATCAGCGACACGATCGGGGTGGCGTCGGGGGCGTACAGCGCCTCGACCGCGTGGGCGAGGGCGTTGACGCCGCTGGTGCCGGAAAGCGCCGCCGGCATCGACAGGGTGAGCTCCGGGTCGTAGACGACGCTGCGCGGCAGGACACGGCGGTCGCGGCCGGTGCGCTTGACGCCGCCCTCCGTCAGGCCCCACACCGGGGTCATCTCGGAACCCGAGTACGTCGTCGGCACGGCCAGCAGCGGCAGCCCGGTGCGCAGCGCGACCGCCTTGCCCAGGCCGACCGCCGAGCCGCCGCCGACCGCGACCAGCCCGTCGGCGTCCAGTTCCCGGGCCACCGCGACGGCCTCGTCGGCCACTTTCACCGGCACGTGCATCACGGCGCCCGGGTGGACGCCCACGCAGGCCGCGCCGAGGGACGCGGCGACGGAGCGCGCGGTGTCCTCGCCGTGCCGGCCGCAGAGCACCAGCACGCGGCGCAGGCCGAGGCGCCCGGTCTCCTCGGCCACGGCCGTGGTGGCGGCCCCGGCGCGGAAGACGACCCGCATCGGCAGTGCCTCGTGCACGAACTCCAGGCTCATGACCGCTGCAGCACGATGTCGAAGTTCGCCAGCCGGAAGGGGTTGGGCACCCCGTACTCGGCCGCCCGTTCCGGGTCGTCCACCTCGGTGAACTCCTGGACCAGGCTCTTCTTGACCGCGAAGACCGCGTCCGACTCCAGGTAGGGGCTGTCCTGGACGAACACGTGCGTGGTGACCGGCTGGTGCCCCTCGGCCGCCGCGATGAAGTGGATGTGCGCGGGCCGGTAGGGATGGCGCTCGGTGGCGTTCAGCAAGTCGCCCACCGGGCCGTCGGTCGGGATCGGGTAGTGCGCGGGCACGACGGTGCGGAACCGGAAGCGGCCCTCCTCGTCGGCCTCGAACAGCCCGCGGCCGTTGCCCTGGGGCTGCTCGCCCGGCTGCTGGACGTCGTAGAAGCCGTGGCCGTCGGCCTGCCACACGTCCACCGATGCGCCCGGCAGCGGCGTGCCGTCCACGGAGACCACGCGCCCGGTGACGACGCACGGCTCGCCCGAGCCGATCATGTCGATGGCGTCGCCGAACTCCCGCCCGGGGGAGTCGACCATGTGGAACGGGCCCAGCACGGTGGAGTCGGTGGCTCCCTCCCCGGCCGACTTCCGCTGGTTGATCGTCTCCACCAGCATCGACACGCCGAGCACGTCGGACAGCAGGATGAACTCCTGCCGCGTGTCGGTTGACGCCTGGCCGGTGCGGGTGAGGAAGCCGATGGCCGCCTCCCACTCCTCCATCGTGGGCTCGACGTCGCGGACGAAGGCGTGGAGGTGCCGGGTCATGCTGTCCAGGATCTCCCGCAGCCGCGGGTCCGGCGTGCGCGCGAAGCTCTCGACGACGGCCGCGGTCGCGCTCTGTTCGGTGAAGTCCATGGTCTCTCCTCGTCAGTCCCGTCCCAGGATGCGCCGCAGCGCAGCGCCGAGCGCGGCCTGCGCCTCGGCGTCGTCGGCGGCCCCTTCGGCACGCCGGAAGGCGATGTAGAGGTCCGGCCGCACGAGCAGCGCGCCCGTGTCGCCGATGCCGCGCACCCGCGCCCAGTCGCCGTACGGGTCCTCGTACTCCCGCCCGGGGCCGATCACCGCGGTCGTGATGTCCAGCCCGAGCTCGGCGCCGGCCGCGCGGGCCGCCGCCACCCAGGCCTCCCCGCCGATGCCGGTCAGCAGCGTGAACCGGCCCCCGCCGCCGAGGTCGAGGGTGGACAGCGTGCGCGTGCCCGCCGCCAGCCAGGCGTGCGGCAGTTTGGCGCCGGGGCGGCTGCTCGGCTGGTGGTACAGCTCGGGGTCGCGGTCGAAGCCCGGGTCGGCGGTGCCGTCCGGGACGACCGCGGCCGAGGCGTAGCGCTGGTTGAGCTCCACGCCGTGCGCGTTGAACTCATAGCGCTTGAAGTCGATCGCCTCGCGCAGCCGCGCGCGCCGCTTCTCGCCGGCCGGGGTCGCCTCCTTGCGGGACTCCATGTTGGCGAGCAGTTGCTCGGGGCTCTGCGGGGTGAGCAGGTCCAGCGCCTCGAAGACCGGGGCGGTCTCACCGATCGACTTGTTGGCGCGGGTGACGATCTGCCTGCCGACGGGCGCCCGCTCGGCGGTGTAGGTGTCCAGCAGCGAGGGCGCCGCGGTGCCGTCCAGGACCAGCTTCAGCTTCCAGGCCAGGTTGTAGGAGTCCTGGATGGAGGTGTTGGAGCCCAGCCCGTTGGACGGCGGGTGCCGGTGGGTGGCGTCGCCCGCGCAGAAGACCCGGCCGCTGGAGTAGGCCTCCGCGTACATCTCGTTGACCGTCCAGGCCGAGGTCGAGCGGATCGTGACCGGGACCTCGTCGTCGCCGACGAGCTTGCGGACCACCGACAGCGCGTACTCCTCGGTGAGGTCCGGGGGCGCGCCCTTGACGTCGTAGCCCCACACGATGAGCCACTCGTTCCACGGCCGGACGTTGCGGACCAGGCCCGCCCCGATGCCGCCGACCGTCGCGCCGGGGGTGAGCACCCAGTACAGGGTGCTGGGGCGATGGGCGACGTACCGGCTGAGGTCGGCGTCGAAGACGATGTTGACGCTTCCCGCCACGCCCATCGTCCCGGCCATCGGCAGTCCGGCGTCCTCGGCGACCTTGCTGCGACCGCCGTCGGCGCCGATCAGGTACTTGGCGCGGATCGTGTACTCGTCGCCGCGCAGCCGGTCCTCGACCAGGACGCTCACGCCGTCGTCGTCCTGCTCGAAGGACTTGTAGACGGTGCCGTAACGCAGCTGCGTGCCGCGCGCGACGGCCGCCTCGACCAGCACCGGCTCCATCCGGTGCTGCGGCATGTCGCACATGCGGCTCGGGCTGGCGAGGTCGTGGGCGGCCTGGACCAGCGGGTCGTTGCCCCAGGAGCGCAGCCGCCCCAGCTCCTCGCCCGCGAGGCTGGTGCAGAAGACGGTGTTCCCCATCAGGTGCTGGGGAGTGGCCCTGGCGATGACCTCCTGCTCCACGCCGAGGTCGCGCAGCACCTCCATGGTGCGCTGGTTGGTGATGTGGGCCCGAGGGGTGTCGGCCAGCCTGTTGTAGCGCGTGACGACGATGTTCGGCACTCCGTACGTGCTCAGCGCGAGCGCGGCGCTCGCCCCGGCGGGCCCACTGCCCACGATGAGCACATCGGTCTCGACGGTCTCCATCAACGCGGCTCCTTGACGGATAATTGAAATGGCAACGAACCGATCGTGGATCAGAGGGAGACCGCCGGCGTGTCTCAATCCGATACATCCCCCGAAGAGCTGCTGCTCGGCGCCTACCTGCGCGAGCGGCTCACCGGCCGCGCGGTCGTCGCTGCCGACGGCAGGACGCGGATCGTGAGCGCCGAGGCCGCGCGGCGGCTGTCCGACGAGGCGCTGGCGCTGCTGGAGCGCCGGGCCGGCGGCATGGTCCGCGACGGCCGGACCGAGGCGTACGAGCTGCCCCTGCCGGACGGCGGCTGGCGCGCCCGGCTCCATCCCGTACTGGACTCCGGCGAGGTCATCGGCGCCGTCGCCGTCCTGTCCGCCCCGGCGGAAGGCGCCGGGGGGCCGCCGGCCGTCCCGGAACCGAGGCTGCCGGGGCTGGTGGGCGCGTCGCTGTCCTGGCGCGCCGCGGTGGCCCGCGCGATACGGCTGGGGGGCGAGCAGGGGCCCCTGCTCGTGACGGGGGAGCCCGGTACCGGCAAGGCGACGCTGGCCCGCGCCGTCCGGGCCGGCGACGTGGAGTTGGACGCGGCGCAGGTGACCGGTGCGGCGGCCCGTGACTGGGTGCGCCGGCTGGCCGTGCGCCCCGTGCCGGGACGGGTGCTCCTCCGGCACGTCGAGGCGCTGGACGCAGGTGCCGCGGCCGCGCTGGTGGCGCTGCTGGAGCAGCGTCCCGTCCTGCGGCTGACCGCCACCCACACCCCCGGGGACCGCACGGACCCGTGCCTGGACCGCCTGCTGGGCCGGCTGACGGCGCGCTCGCTGTCCGTACCGCCGCTGCGCGAGCGCCCCGAGGACCTGCCGGTGCTGCTCGCCGCCCTCAGCCCGCGCCCGGCCCCCGGTCACCCGCCACTGACCTGGACCGTGGAGGCCCGGCGCACCCTGGAGCGGCACAGCTGGCCGGGCAACGTCGCCGAGTTGGCGGCGGTGGTGCGGAGCCTCGCGGAGGAGCGCCGGCTGAGCGGTCCGGTGCGCCCGGAGGAGCTGCCGGACGCCGTGCGCGGCGGAGCCGGAGGCCGCCGGCTCGGCAGCCTGGAGCGGGCCGAGCGGGACGCGATCCTGGAAGCGCTACGCACCCACGGGGGCAACAAGGCGCGGGCGGCGAAGGCGCTGGGCATCGCACGGGCCACGGTCTACCGCAAGCTGCGGAGCTACGGTATCCAGGGAATATAGTTCGAGATTCAACATGTTAGGTTGGCTGAAACGCACACACCCCGTAGAAGGAGCTCCCTGATGGCCACCCAGCTGGATGTCCGCCGCGCCGGCCAGCGGTTCCACACCCGCGCCGGCTGGCTCGACTCGCACCACTGCTTCTCCTTCAGCCACCACTACGACCCGAAGAACACCCACTTCGGGCTCCTGCTGGTCTCCAACGACGACGTCGTCGCCCCCGGCACCGGCTTCGACACCCACCCGCACCGGGACATGGAGATCGTCACCTGGGTGCTCGACGGCGGCCTCGTCCACCAGGACTCCGAGGGCCACAACGGCGTCATCTACCCGGGCCTCGCCCAGCGGATGAGCGCCGGCACCGGCATCCTGCACAGCGAGAAGAACGACAGCTGGAAGCTGACCGGCGCGCCGGAGCACAAGGACCCCGTGCACTTCGTGCAGATGTGGGTGTTCCCCGACGAGCAGGGCATCAAGCCGGGCTACGAGCAGCTCGACATCAACGACGAACTCGCCCGCGGCGGCTGGGTCACGGTCGCCTCCGGGATGGACCGCGACCGCGACGAGCGCGCCATCTCCATCGCGCAGAAGCACGCCGCGCTGCAGGCCGCCCGCATGTCCCCGCAGCAGACCCTGACCCTGCCCACCGCCCCCTTCGTGCACCTGTACGTCGCCAAGGGCGAGGTCGCCCTCGAGGGCGCCGGGCTGCTCTCCAAGGGTGACGCCGTACGTGTCACCGGGGCCGAGGGCCAGCGGCTCACCGCCGGCGCCGAGGGCGCCGAGGTGCTGGTCTGGGAGATGGACGCCGCCGTCACCTTCGGATGATCGCGTGGTAGACCTTGGGGCCATGACCCGCACCCTCGCGAGCGCGCCGATCATGGTCCTCAACGGTCCCAACCTCAACCTGCTCGGACAGCGGCAGCCCGAGATCTACGGCTCCGAGACCCTCGCCGACGTCGAGGCGCTGTGCGCCGCGACGGCGGCGCGGTACGGGGGCACGGCCGACTGCCGGCAGAGCAACCACGAGGGACAGCTGATCGACTGGATCCACGAGGCCCGCGAACACCACGCGGGCATCGTGATCAACCCGGGCGCCTACTCCCACACCTCAGTGGCGATCCTGGACGCCCTCAACGCCTGCGACGGCCTGCCCGTCATGGAGGTGCACATCTCCAACATCCACCGGCGCGAGGCATTCCGGCACCACAGCCACGTCTCGGCGCGGGCCGAGGCCGTGATCGCGGGATGCGGCGTCCAGGGGTACGCGTTCGCCGTCGAGCGGATCGCCGCGCTGCTGGACGCCGGCGCCCGCTGAACCGCCGGACCGTCGCGCTCAGGCCTCGCCCGGCTGCCAGTCCGGCCACTCGCCGGGGTGGTCGGCCCAGTGGACCTGATCGGGATCCGACACGTCGATGTCCGGGAAGGTCCGGCGCACCCGCAGCTCGAACTCCTCCCGTTCCAGCTGCTCCCACCCCACGCCCTGGATGTGCACCCGGCGGTAACGGTGGTCGGCCCCGAGCGGGGCGACGTCGACCTTGTGGGTTGTCTCCATGCCTCCAGGGTGCACCCGGGCCGGTGCCCCCGCAGGTCCGGTGACCACCACCTCCGCCGGGCGCAGCAGGTGCGCGCCGACCCGGTAGCCCGGCCGTACGACCGCGCCGCAGACGAGGCGGTCCGCGCCACAGGCGCACGACGAGCCGACCGCCTCGTGGCGTGCCGGGTCGAAGGGCTCGCCCGGCGTGCCGAACGACCGCAGGCCGAGCTCCGCCAGCCGCGTCTCCAGCACCTCGACCACGGCACGGAAACCACCGGTCACCTCACCCAGCTCCCGCGCCCGGTCGACGGCGTCCAGCACCGGCAGCAGCCCGTGCAGCACATTCGCGACGGCGATCTCCCGCACCGCCAGCCGGTCGCGGTGCACGCGCTTGCGGTAGTTGTCGTACTCGGCCTTGAGCCGCTGCAGGTCCGCCGTGCGTTCGACGAGCCGTGCCCGCAGCTCGCCGCCCGGAGGCGGACCGGTGCGGTTCACGCCGTGCCTCCCTCCCGCTTGTCGTCGTCGACGATCTCGGCGTCCACGACGTCCTCGTCGCCCTCGGGCTGCGCCGCGTGCGGGGCCTCGCCCTCGCCCGAGGCGGACCGCTCCGCCTGGGCCTGGGCGTACATCGCCGTCCCGATCTTCTGGGCCGAGGCGGTCAGCCGCTCGGTCGCCCGGCGGATACCGGCGAAGTCCTCGCCCTTCAGCTGCTCCTTCAGCTCCGCCACCGCCGACTCGACCTCCGACTTCAGCTCGCCCGGGACCTTGTCGGGGTTGTCCCGCAGCAGCTTCTCGGTGGAGTAGACGAGGCTCTCCGCGTTGTTGCGTGTCTCGGCCTCCTCGCGGCGCTTGTGGTCCTCCTCCGCGTACTGCTCGGCCTCGCGCATCATGCGGTCGATGTCGCTCTTCGGCAGCCCGGAGCCGCCGGTCACGGTCATCTTCTGTTCCTTGCCCGTGCCGAGGTCCTTCGCCGTGACGTGCATGATGCCGTTGGCATCGATGTCGAAGGAGACCTCGATCTGCGGGATGCCGCGCGGCGCCGGCGGCAGGCCGGTCAGCTCGAACACGCCCAGCTTCTTGTTGTACGCCGCGATCTCGCGTTCGCCCTGGTAGACCTGGATCTGCACCGACGGCTGGTTGTCCTCGGCCGTGGTGAAGATCTCCGAGCGCCTCGTGGGAATGGTCGTGTTGCGCTCGATCAGCTTGGTCATGATGCCGCCCTTGGTCTCGATGCCGAGGGACAGCGGGGTGACGTCCAGCAGCAGGACGTCCTTGACCTCGCCCTTGAGCACCCCCGCCTGCAGGCTCGCGCCGATCGCCACGACCTCGTCGGGGTTGACACCCTTGTGCGGTTCCTTGCCGGTCAGCGACTTCACCAGCTCCGTCACCGCCGGCATCCGCGTCGAACCGCCCACCAGGATGACGTGGTCGACGTCGGCGACGTTGATCCGCGCGTCCTTCACCGCCTGGTGGAAGGGGCCCTTGCAGCGCTCCAGCAGGTCCGCGGTCAGCTGCTGGAACTGGGCGCGGGTGAGTTTCTCGTCCAGATGCAGCGGGCCCTCGGCGGACGCCGTGATGTAGGGCAGGTTGATCGTCGTCTCGGTGGACGAGGACAGCTCGATCTTCGCCCGCTCGGCCGCCTCGCGCAGCCGCTGCAGCGCCATCTTGTCCTTGCCGAGGTCCAGCCCGTACGCGTTCTTGAAGCGCTCCACGAGGTGGTCGACGATCCGCTGGTCCCAGTCGTCGCCGCCCAGCTCCGTGTCCCCGTTGGTGGCCTTGACCTCCACCACTCCCTCGCCGATGTCCAGCAGGGAGACGTCGAAGGTGCCGCCACCCAGGTCGAAGACGAGGATCGTCTGGTCGTTCTCCTTGTCCAGGCCGTAGGCCAGGGCCGCCGCCGTGGGCTCGTTGATGATCCGCAGCACGTTCAGGCCGGCGATCTCCCCGGCCTCCTTGGTCGCGGTGCGCTGGACGTCGTCGAAGTACGCGGGCACGGTGATCACCGCGTCCGTCACGTCCTCGCCCAGGTACGTCTCCGCGTCCCGCTTCAGTTTCTGCAGCACCCGGGCCGAGATCTCCTGCGCCGTGTAGCGCTTGCCGTCGATGGCGCCGGAATCGGGGAACCGCCAGTCGGGGTCGCCCATGTGCCGCTTGACCGAGCGGGCGGTCCGCTCCACGTTGGTCACGGCCTGGCGCTTGGCGATCTCGCCGACGAGTACCTCGCCGCCCTTGCTGAAGGCCACCACCGAAGGCGTGGTCCGCGCACCCTCCGTGTTGGTGATGACGGTGGGCTCACCGCCCTCCAGCGCGCAGACCACCGAGTTGGTGGTGCCGAGGTCAATACCGACCGGACGTGTCATGTCAGCTCGCCTCCTCCCCTCCAGGGTGCGACGCGCGGGGGCCGACCACCAGACGGCCGCCGCCGCGACCCGCGGCGGCGGACCGCCGGACACTGTCCCGGAATAATCACGGGGCCCGTACAGCGGGCGCTGCTAGCGTCGGCGGGATGTCCTCACTGCATGCGGGAGTGATCCTCTTCCACGACCAACGCCTCGTCGTACACAGCGACTTGAGTCTGCCGCGGGCCCCCGTCCCGTCGCGCGGCGACCCCGCCGAGACCGCCCGCGCGGCTGCCCGCGACCTCCTCGGCGTCGAGGTCAGGACCGACGCCCGGCCCTGTCTGGAGGTGCGCGCCACCGGTGGCACCCAGCTGTACTACCGGGCCGCCGCACCACTGCCGTCCGGGCCCGCGCCCGCCCGGCTGCTCAGCCGGTCCGAGGCCCTGCACCTGCCGCTCGCGCCCTGGACGGCGTGGGAGGCCATCCTGCGCTCCTGGGACGGCCCGCCCTGGTGGCGGGGCCGTCTCGTGCTGGAGGACCCGCTCGGCCGGCCGCCCAAGCGGACCCGGGCCGGCGCGGTGATCATCCGCGACGGGCGGATGCTGCTCATCCGCTACCGGCACCGGCGCGGGGACTACTACGAGATCCCCGGCGGCGGTGTGGAGCCGGGGGAGACCCCCGAGGCGGCCGTGCTGCGCGAGCTCGCGGAGGAGACCGGCCTGAGCGGCACCGTCGGGCCGGAGATAGCCCGGGTGGACCGGGTCCAGCGCGGTTCGCACCCCGGGCACTACTTCCTCGTCGAGGCACACGGCGAGGTCGGCCCCCGCTCCTCCCTCGACCTGGAGAAGACCGCGACCCCCGGCTGGGTCCCGGTCGAGGACCTGCGGCACCTGCCGCTGTGGCCCAAACGGCTGGGCTGGCGCATCGCGCACTGGCACCGCGAGGGCTGGCCGGAAAGCCCCGCCGAGTTCTGCGACTCGCTGATCGACCTGCGGGTACCCTGCGACTGGTGACCCCGCGGGAACGGCCGGGCGGCCGGCCGGCCGCGGTGGCAGGATCGCCGGTATGGCACGCATCACCCTCGTCCGGGGCGACATCACGCAGCAGTCCGTCGACGCCGTCGTCAACGCCGCCAACTCCTCGCTGCTCGGGGGCGGCGGCGTCGACGGCGCCATCCACCGCCGCGGGGGCCCGGAGATCCTCGAGGAGTGCCGTGCGCTGCGCGCCTCGCGGTACGGGCGCGGCCTGCCGACCGGGCAGGCCGTCGCCACCACCGCCGGCCGGCTCCCCGCCCGCTGGGTGATCCACACCGTCGGCCCGGTGCACAGCGCCGGCGAGGACCGCTCCGGGCTGCTCGCCTCCTGCCACCGGGAGGCACTGCGCGTCGCCGACGAGGTCGGCGCGAGGACGGTCGCCTTTCCCGCGATCTCCACGGGCGTATACCGATGGCCCGTCGAGGACGCCGCGCGCATCGCCGTCGCCACCGTGCAGGCCACGGACACCGGGGTCGAGGAGGTCCGCTTCGTCCTCTTCGACGAGGCGGCCTACGGCGCGTTCGCGGCGCGACTGCCCGAGGGAGGGCACGGCGAGCAGTGATCCCGGCTTCCGGGCGGAACTCTTGGTCACCGGCCCGGCGGCCCGGCGGCCCCGGCGCGGTCACCCCGACCGCGCCGGGTCCGCCGCCCCCGCCGCTCAGCGGCGCAGTGCCAGCACCGTCTCGACGGTGTCCGCCTCGGCGGCCGTCTTGTCCTCGCGGTAGCGCAGGACGCGGGCGAAGCGGAGCGTGACGCCCGCCGGGTAGCGGGAGGAGCGCTGGAGGCCGTCGAAGGCGACCTCCACGACGAGTTCCGGGCGGACATGGACCGTCCACCCGTCGTCGCTGACGGCAAGTTCCCGCAGGCGCCCGGTCTGCCAGGCGAGCATGGCGTCGGTCAGCCCCTTGAAGGTCTTGCCCAGCATCGCGAAGGTGCCGTCGGGGTGGCGGGCACCGAGGTGGAGGTTGGACAGCCTGCCGGTGCGCCGGCCGTGGCCCCATTCGGCGGCCAGGACGACCAGGTCGAGGGTGTGCACCGGTTTGACCTTGAGCCAGGCCGCCCCGCGCCGCCCGGCGCTGTACGGGGCGTCGAGCGCCTTGGCCACGATCCCCTCGTGGCCCTGTTCCAGCACCTGGTCCGCGAAGTCGCGGGCCGCCCGCCGGGTGGCCGCGTCGCCCGGATCCGCGGCCACCAGCCGGCGTACCCGGCGCGGCGCGGGGGCGACCCGGGCCAGTTCCTCGTGGCGCTCGGCGGTGGACAGGTCCAGCAGGTCGCGGCCGTCGACCGACAGCAGGTCGAAGAAGACCGGTGCCACGGGCAGCGTCGCGCGCGCGGCCGCGACGTCCAGGCGCGAGCCCACCCGGGAGGAGGTCTCCTGGAAGGCGCGGGGACGCCCGTCCTCGCCGAAGGAGATGACCTCACCGTCGAGTACGGCCTCGGTCACGGCCAACTCCCGTGCCGCCGCGACGACTTCCGGCAGCCGGCCGGTGATCTCGTCCAGCGTGCGGGTGTACACGCGCACGTCCTCGTCCTTGCGGTGCACCTGGACGCGGATGCCGTCCAGCTTCTCCTCCAGCGCGCACGGGCCCAGCCGGTCCAGGGCCTCGTCCACGTCCTTCGCGGTCTGCGCGAGCATCGGCTGCACCGGCGTCCCCACCTCCAGCCGGAACGCCGCGAGCGCCTGCGGCCCTCCGGACAGCAGCGCTTGCGCGACGGCGCCGAGCGAACCGCCCAGCATCACCGCGCGGCGCACGTCCGGCGGGGACGCCCCCGCCGCCACGGCGAGCCCTTCGACCGCGAGCGCGTCGAGCGCCCCCTGCCGCAGTTCCCCGCCGATCAGCCCCAGCAGGAAAGCCTGTTCCTCCTCCGTCGCCGCGCCCATCAGCTCCGCCACCAGTCGCTTGCGTTCGGCCGCCGCCCCCTTGCCGGTGACCGCCGCGATCCGGTCGAGCGTCCCGTGCACCTCGCGCACCGTCAGCCGGGGCTCCGGCGCGGGCTCCCGCCGCTCCCGTAGGGTGCTCCAGCCCACCCCGGTGCGCCGCTGGGGGAGCCTGCCCGCCAGGTACGTGATCACCACGGGCGCGTCGTCGGGCTCCGCGGTACGCAGCAGCCGGGCCAGCGCCGCCACCTTCTCCGACCGGGCGGACGTCGCCGCCACCTGCCGGGACGTACGGGCGAGCTCCGCGAGCAGCATGGCTCCATCCTGGACCGCTGGCGCGCCGCGCGCAGCCGTGGGGCGGGGCAGGTCGTCCGGGCGGGAGCCGTCCGCCGCCGGCGGCGCAAGGGTTGGCGGGTTCCTCCGGCGAGCGGGTGGTGGTCCGGGGCGATGGGCCCGCGATGTCGTGAACGCGTACGTCGTTGCGGCGCCCGGTCCTGTCCGACGCCGGCGGGCGCGGCCGTGCGCGGCCGTGGGCGACCGCGGGGCGGGGCGGTTCGTTCAGGCGGGGGGTCGTCCGCCGGTCAGGCGGCGGTGCTGGACGATGCGCGAGATGTCGTCGCCGGTGACGATGCCGATGGGGCGGCCGCCGTCGACGACGATGACGCGGACGCCGCCGGCGCCGGGGCGGAGGCGGTCGAGGGCGTCGTTGACGGGTTCCTCCGCCGTGCCGGTGGTGGTCTGGGACAGCGGGACGGCGATGTCGCGCACCCGCACCTCGTCGCGGCGCTCCACCGGGACCGACGTCAGCCGGCGCACCTGCAGCACCCCGCTGAGGCGGCCGTCGAAGTCGACGAGGGGCAGGGCGGAGTGGCGGGCGTTCACGGCGACCTCGTCGATGAAGCGGTCCACGGGCAGCCAGTCGGGGCCGGTCACGACGGGCGCGGACATGGCGTCCGCGAGCCGCACCCCGCGCAAGGCGGCGTTGATGACCGCGCGCTGACGCTCGGCGCCCGCGGTGAGGGCCATGAAGAGGCCGACCAGGGCGAGCCAGAGTCCGCTGGGCACGCCGCGCGCGAAGGCGAGCCAGCCGGCCACCACGAAGAGGAAGCCGAGGACCTGCCCGCCGCGCCCGGCGACCCGGTCCGCGCGGTCGCGGTCCCCGGTCCGCCACCACAGCAACGCCTGCAGCACGCGGCCGCCGTCCAAGGGCGCGGCGGGCAGCAGGTTGAAGACACCGAGCAGCAGATTCGCCCAGCCAAGCCAGGTCAGCAACGCCCCCGGCACCGTGCGGTGGGCCGCCGCGTCGATGCCGATGCCCGCGCCGAGCGCGGCGCCGCCGATGACCAGGCTCGTCAGCGGGCCGCTGACCGCCACCAGGAAGGCCGCTCCCGCGGAGCCGGGCCGCCCCATGCGTGTCATGCCGCCCATGGCCCACAAGGTGACGTCCTCGACCGACAGGTGCTCGCGCCGGGCCGTCGCCGCGTGGGCGACCTCGTGCGCGAGCAGGCTCGCCATGAGCAGGACCGCGCCCGCGGCCGCGGCGACCGTGTAGACGGTCGCCGACAGGCCCGGGACCCAGGCGGGCAGGGTCTCGCGGCCGAGTCCGTAGGCGAGCAGCACAACGAGGACGGGGACGCTCCAGTGCATCCGGAGCGGAACCCCGAACACGCGTCCGACCTGGACCGAACCGTTCATGACTCCTCTCTCCAGTGTCACCCCACCCGGACCGCGCCGACGCGGTGCTCCTGGGGGCTCACCCCCCGCACCCGCTTGAAGGCGGCGCTCAGCGCGAAGGGGCTGCCGTAGCCGACCCGGCGGGCGACCGCCCCGAGCGTGGCGTCCGGCTCGAGGAGCAGATCCGCGGCGAGCGCCAGCCGCCAGCCGGTCAGGTAGGCCATCGGGGGTTCGCCCACGAGCTCGCCGAACCGCCGGGCCAGCGCGGCCCGCGACACACCCGCCTCGGCGGCGAGCCCGGCCACCGTCCACGGGTGGGCCGGGTTGTTCTGCAGCAGCCGCAGCGCCCGGCCCACCACGGGGTCGGCGAAGGCCCGGTACCAGGCGGGGGCCGCCTCCCCGCGCCGGGCGAACCATGTCCGCAGAACGGAGATCAGCAGCAGGTCCAGCAGCCGGTCCAGCACCGCCTCCTGACCAGGCTCGTCCTTGACGATCTCCTCGGCCAGCAGCGGCGGCAGCGGGCTCTCCCACTCGTCCGCCGGGAGCATCAGCAGCGGCGGCAGCGCGTCCAGCAGCCGCCGGCCCACCGCGCCGTCCACCTGGTAGGTGCCGACCAGCATGACGTCGCCGCCGTCGGCCCGGTTGCCCCAGGTCCGCACCCCCAGCGCCATGGCGTCGGCCAGGTCGTGGCCGTCCGCGGTGCGGCACACCCCGCCGGGCAGGACCCAGGCGTGCGGCGGCGTGGAGGGGAGGTCGGCGACCGTGTAGGGCACGGGGCCGCGCGCCACGGCCACGTCCCCGGGGCGCAACCGCACCGGCGCGCCCTCCTCGGGCACGATCCACGCCCCGCCGCGCGCGACCGTCATCACGCACAGCGGTGCCCGGTCCTCGATCCGCAGCGACCACGGCGTTTCCATGACCATGCGCAGCAGGAAGGCACCCCGCGCGCGGGGTCCGTCGAGCAAACCCGACAGTGCGTCCATGCCGTCAGCTTAGACGTCCGCATCACGTTGGGTAATTGTCCGGATCTCACGCGTCACTTCCGCGGCGCCCACGGGTCCCGGGGCGGGCGCCCGCCCGGCCCGGGACCGACCCGGCCGCCCGGGGGCCGTGTTGACCGTCACGTCCGCGGCCCGGAAGGCTGGGCCCGGGTGGGTCGGCCGACACGGGGAGCGCGCATGGGCGGCAGGAACGCGGTGGTGATCGGCGGCGGCCTGGCGGGGACGCTGGCGGTACGGGCGCTGCTGGGACACACCGAACGGATCACGGTGGTCGAGCGCGACCGCTACCCGCAGCGCCCGGAGTTCCGCAAGGGCGTACCGCAGGCGCGGCACCTGCACATCTTCGTCACCGCGGGCCAGGAGGCCCTGGACGAACTCCTCCCCGGCACCTGCGCCGAACTCGCGGCGGCCGGCGCCCGCACGCTGGAGATCCCGCGCGACCTGCTCACCTGCGGGGCGACCGGCTGGCAGATCCGCTTCCACGAGGGCCGCCACCGGTTCATGAGCTGCACCCGTCCCCTGCTCGACCACGTCGTGCGCCGCCGCGTCCTCGCCGCGGCCGCGGAGTCCGGCACCGAGGTGGAGATCCTCGAGGCCACCGAGGCCGTCGCCCTGCTCGGCTCCGCGCAGAGGGTCACCGGCGTCCGGGTACGCGGCCGCGGGGAACGGCGCGGGGAGCGGGAGATCCCCGCGACCCTGGTGGTGGACGCCGCGGGGCGCGCGTCGAGGGCACCGCGCTGGCTGGCGGAACTGGGCCGGCCGGCGCCGCGAGAGGAGACCGTCGACGCGGGGCTGCAGTACGCCACGCGCGCGCTGCGGCTGCCCACGCCGCCGGATGCCGCGGTCTACATCCCCTACCGCAGGGACAACTTCGCGGGCGGCGGACTGCTCCCGGTCGAGGACGGCACATGGCTGCTGACGGTCTCGGGGATCGGCGGGCTCGCGGCCCCGTCCTCCGAGGCCGAGTTCGCAGCCTTCACCGGCCGGCTGGTCCATCCGTACCTCCACGAACTGGTCGCCGGGGCCGAGCCGCTCTCGCCGGTCCACGGATCCCGCGAGACCTCGAACCGGCGCCGCCACTACCACGCGCCCGGCGGCGTGCCCGAGGGCTTCGTCGCGACCGGCGACGCCGCCTGCTCCTTCAACCCCGTGTACGGGCAGGGCATGGCGGTCGCCGCGCTCGGCGCGCTCGCCCTGCGCCGCGTCCTGGACGAACGGGGCGGTCCGCGGCCGGGGTTCGCGCCCGTCGCCCAGCGCGCCCTGGCCCGGGCCGCCGACGCCGCGTGGATGATGGCGGCCGGCGCGGACCGGCCTTACGCCGAGGCGGGGAAGGCCACCGCCCCCGCCCTGTCCCAGCGTGTGCAGGGCTGGTACTTCGAACGGTTCCTCGCCCGGGCCGCGGTCGACCCCGTCGTGGGCGCCGTCTACCGGGACGTCGTCACCCTCACCGCGCCGCCGGCCAGGATGTTCTCCCCGGCTGTGGCGCTGCGCACGGTCCTGCTGCCGCGCCGTCCCGCTTTGGCCGATCCCCCGCGGTAGGCCGCCGGGCTCACGGGCGGTGATGGCGTCGGCGACCCGTTCGGGCTCGTCGGCCCGGTGCGCCGCAGGGGTTGTGGGAGCGCTCCCATGAGGTGCATCATGCCCGCATGACCCCACGCGCCGTGATCCGCCCGTACCGCCCGGAGGACCGGGCCGCCGTCTACGACATCTGCGTGCGCACCGGCCACGAGGGCGGGGACGCACGGCACCTCTACGCCGACCACGATCTGCTGCCGGACAACTTCGCGGGCCCCTACGCCCACCTCGAGCCCGAACTCGCCTTCGTCGTCGACGACGGCACGCGCGCCGTCGGCTACATCGTCGGCACCGCGGACACCGCCGCCTTCGTGCGGCGCTTCCGCGCCGAGTGGCTGCCCCGCCTCGAGCACCGCCATCCGAAGCCGTCCGGGCCGCCGGTCACACCGGACGAGCTGATGGCGGACCTCCTGCACCGCCCCGAGCGCATGATCGTGCCCGAACTCGCCGGGTACCCCGCGCACCTGCACATCGACCTGCTGCCCGAGTACCAGCGGCGCGGCTACGGACGGGAGCTGATGGAGCGTCTCCTGTCCGCCCTCGCCGCTCAGGGCGTCGGCGCCGTCCACCTCGGCATGGTGACCGCCAACACCGCGGCCCGCGCCTTCTACGACCGGATGGGCTTCCGCGAACTTCCCGTCCCGGACCCCGGCCCCCTGACGTACCTGGGACGCGGGACGTCGTCCGCGGCGGCGCCGGCCAGGGGATGAGAGGGCGTCGCACGAGGGTCCCCGGTCCCGAGGCCGGGCGGGAGCGCGCCGCTGACCAGGTGGGCTCGGATTCTCGGTGGTGCCCCAGCCGTCACAAGCCCGACGACGAGGTGACCGTCACCCGGGCCGGCGGAGCCACCCACGGGGCCCGGCTGACCACGGCGGACGCGATCGTGGAATCCTCGCTCGCCAACGGTCGTTGAGGCTGCCATGAGCGACAAAGACCTCCTGCGCCTGCTCGCCGACACCAACGGGGGCGTGCTCGTCACCCTCAAGCGTGACGGCCGTCCCCAGCTGTCCAACGTCAACCACCACTACGACCCGGACACCAGGGTGCTGCGGGTCTCCCTCACCGACGACCGGGCCAAGACCCGCAACCTCCGGCGCGACCCCCGGGCGAGCTACCACGTCACCACGGCCGACCGCTGGGCGTGGACCGTCGCGGAGGGCACGGCCGAGCTCACACCCGTCGCGGCGGAGCGGGACGACGCGACCGTCGAGGAGCTCATCGACCTCTACCGGGCCGTGCAGGGTGAGCACCCCGACTGGGACGACTACCGCCGGGCCATGGTCGAGGACAAGCGCCTGGTGCTGAAGCTCCACGTCGAGCGGGCGTACGGCCAGCCCCGCCACGGGTAGCGGCCTTCCGGGCGCCGTCCCGCCGTCCGTCCGCACCCGCTGGGGCGGGCGGCGCCCGGCCCGCGGCAATGGCACCATCGAAAGTGCGGCGCGGCGATCTCCCGGACCGGCGAACTGCCTGGTCAAGGCAGTGCCGCCGGTCATGGGCGGAATCCGGCGGGCCGCCGCCGGCCGATCCCACGAAGGGGAGCGGAACCGGAATGACCGGTGTAGGAGTTGTCGCTGTACATACTGGTTCTGCCGGGGCCCGGACGGCTCACGGCACGTTCGTGACCGCCGACCAACGGGAGGTGCCGTGTCCGGCTCCAGTCCGAAGCGTTCCCTGCTCTCCAGCCTCATCCCCGCATTCGGTGACAACCCCTACGGGGAGAGGATGGAGCGCATCCGGCGGTCGCCGAACTTCGCCGACGGGGTGTTCACCAACCCCGTCGGCGCACGTACGGCGCCCTCCGGATCGATGCTGCGGTTCGCCCGGACGTACTTCCGCAAGGAGGAGCGGGTCCGCAGGGCCCCGGTCGGGGACATCCCGCTGCACACCACGACCCTCGCCGACCTCGCCGCCCCGCCCGCCTCGGGCCTGCGGCTCACCTGGATGGGCCACTCCACCGTCTGGGCCGAGATCGACGGGCGCCGCGTCCTGTTCGACCCCGTCTGGGGCGAGCGGTGCTCCCCGTTCTCCTTCGTCGGTCCCAAGCGCCTCCACCAGCCGCCGGTACCGCTGAAAGAGCTGGGCGAGGCCGACGCGATCGTCATCTCCCACGACCACTACGACCACCTCGACATGCCCACGGTCAAGGCGCTCGCCGGGTCAGGAACCCGCTTCGTCGTGCCGCTGGGCGTCGGCGCCCACCTGGAACGCTGGGGCGTCCCCGCGGACCGCATGACCGAACTGGACTGGCACGAGTCGACGCAGGCCGCCGGGCTGACCCTCACGGCGACGCCGGCGCGGCACTTCTGCGGCCGGGCGATCCGCAACACCCAGCACACCCTGTGGGCGTCCTGGGTCGTCGCGGGGCCCGAGCACCGCGTCTACCACAGCGGCGACACGGGGTACTTCCCCGGTTTCGCGGAGATCGGGGAGACGTACGGACCGTTCGACGCCACCATGGTGCAGATCGGCGCCTACAGTGACTTCTGGCCGGACATCCACATGACCCCCGAGGAGGGCGTCCGCGCCCACCAGGACCTGCGCGGCGGGCTGATGCTCCCCATCCACTGGGGCACGTTCAACCTGGCGCCGCACCCCTGGGAGGAGCCCGCCGAGGGCACCGTCGCGGCGGCGGGCGCGGTAGGGGCCCGGGTCGCCGTACCGCGCCCCGGCGAGCCCTTCGAGCCCACGGCCGGGCTGCCGCTCGACCCCTGGTGGCGGGCGATCGCGCACGGGGCCGCCACCCGCACCTGGCCCGCCCTCACCGACGACACGCGGCCGGCCGCCCCGCAGCCGGACAGCGCCCCGGCCTGAGCGGGCAGGGGGCGGGGCGCCCAGCGCGCCCGCCCCTTCCGCCGCGGGCCGTCAGCTCCCGCCCGCCACCTAACACCTGCCGCCTCGCCGCCTCGCCGCCTCGCCGCCTCGCCGTCGGCGCGGCGGCCGGTACCTCACGGGTGCGCGGCGGTCGCCCCCTCGGTCACGTCGATGCCCGTGAACCGGGCCCAGTTTCGGCCGATCTCGCCCCAGCCCGTCACCGGCTCGCCGTCCAGGCGGCCGGTGAACAGCGGGAGCAGGTCGCTATCGCGTTCCGCCCACGCCGCGGAGAACTGACTGCGCGTCACCCGGAGACTGGTGTTGAGCTGGACGACGGCCGCCCGGGCACAGTCCTCGCGCCATTCGTCGTCCGCCCAGGCGGCGGAGCCGACGGGGGGCCGCGCGGCCAGCGCCAGACTGAGGAAGCACGCGGCGTTGTAGTTGACGAGGTATCCGGCGGCGGCCCGGTTGGAACCGCGGTGCCGGGGTGCGGAACCGGCGATGCCCGCCCGGCGGTGGGCGTCCCCGCCCGCGTGGTCCGCGCCGTCACGGTGGTCTGCGTAGAGCAGGCGGCACAGCCCCCAGTCGGGCCCGCCCCACAGCCGGGCCCAGCGCGCCCAGCCCCCGGTGACCTCCCTCGCCACGTCGCGGAACGCGGTCCGCAGCTCGTCCGGACCGGGCGAGCCGTTCTCGCGCAGCACCTCGGCAGCGCTGGCGATCCGCACCGCCCCGCGGAAGGAGCGGCGGCGGGTGCGCAGGGAGGGGCGCGGCCGCTCCATGGCCCACCACTGCCGCCAGTATCGGCGCTCCCCGAGGTTGCGGCGCCCGGGGAGCCAGGTGCGGGTGTACCGGCGCAGGATGGCGCGCCGCGACAGGCGGCCGAGCAGCAGCCGCAGGTGCTCCCGCGAACCGGGTTCGCCGCGTCTTGCCCGCTCCTGCCTGAGCGCCGGGTGGCGGCTTTCCTCGGCGCGGGCGATGGAGAGCCGGTAGGCCGTCTCGAGGTGCTCCGGCCACAGCCGGACGCAGTACTGGTAGATCTCCACGGCCTGCCGGATGTGGTCGCCGGGCTCGGCGACGCCGGGGAACTGGCTCATCAGTTCCAGGACGCCCGCCTGGTGCAGCCGGACCGTGAGGTTGCCCGGAACCAGAGCCGCGGCCTTGTCGAAATGCTTCAGGGCCTCCTCGTACCTGGCCCGTTCGCGCGCCACGTCCCGGTGCTTGTTCGCGGCCAGCGCCTCCTCCTGCGCCTTGGTGCCCATGCGGTACCAGTGGTACGCGTCGGGGTCGTCGCCCCAGCTCTCCCAGCGCGGGATGCGGTCCTGCGAGCGCGGGTCGGCGAGGATCTTGACGGTGCAGTAGCAGGCGACGCGCTCGTACAGCTCCCGGTCGGCGCCGCGCCTGCCCCCGTCCGTCGCGCCGGGCTCCGGCGCGCCGGCCTCCATGATGGCCGCGGCCACCACCGTGTTCTTCGGCATGTACAGGATCCGCACCGAGAACCGGGTCGGCTGGTCGCCCGTCGACAGGCAGTGCAGCATCACGTGGTACGCACGGGGCCGGAAGAAGGCCAGGCGCTTCATCACGTCCACCCAGCCGTGCGGTGAGGAGGCGGTCTCGGGCGCGGGATCGGGCCCGATGGTCGTGCCGCTGCCGGGGGTCAGGACGTTCGGCCCGAGGGCGTCGGCGGCCATGTGCTCCGTGATGTACGCGGCCAGCTCGGCGGTGGCCGCGGACTCCTGGCCCTGGTCGGGCCCGCCCGGCCCGGCGCCGCGGTGGCCGTTGCCGTGACCGCCGAGCAGACCGCGGTCCTCGCACACCACCACCGGCAGCAGCCGGTTGCCGCGGTGGCGGCGCAGCAGCCCGGAACCCAGCCGTACCAGGCCGATGAACACGGCGACCGCGAAGATGCCGAGCACCCACACGGCGGTGCCCCCGGACTGCTCCCAGAACCCCTGAGGCCACGGTCCGCCCTCCCCGGCGGCCGCGGGCGCGGTGACGACCGTCCCCATGGCACATCCCCCCGACACATCCCCTTTGCGCACTCTTGTGGAGATCCCCACAACCGGAGATCGCCAAGCCCGTGCCGGGGTGGCGAATCGTCAACTCCCCGTCATCAGGGGGGCGCTGTGCGACGCGCTGGACGGATCGCGCCGAAGGGGGGCCACCTTCAGGCGGGAGGGGCGACCAGCGCGTCGGACTGCCCGGCCCGGCCCGCCGCCATCGCCTCGACCGACTTGCGCGCCGCGTCGAAGCACACCGGCTCCGCCGGCACGCCCAGCCGGGCGCCCGGCTCACGCGCGCTGTCGACGGTGACACCGCCGGGGGATTGCGCGGTGCCGTGCGCCGGCAGCGGGTTGCCCAGGTTGACCGACGCCCGCAGGACGCCCGTCGGCGCCGGATCCTTCACGACAGCAGCAGTCACGGTGCGCACGGTCCGGAGTCCAGGCCCCGCAGGCCCGCCATCCCCGGCGGCCCGGCACGGCCCCGCCGGCGCCCGCCTCCGTGGTTCCGGTTGCGGCCCGGCACCTTGTCAACAAGGAGACGGGGGCGTTGTCAGTGGCCTCGCCTACTGTTCCGGTGACTTGATCACGGCGTTGCAGGGAGGCACGCATGGGGTGGGTCACGGCGGGCGACTACGAAATCGCCCTCGACGGTGGGAAGGTCGTGTGCCGCAACGCGGCCGGCCGCCGGCTGAAGTCGGTGCCGGCCAAGCTGGCGGACGACCCGGCGGTGACGGGACTGCGGCAGCTCGCCGAGTGGCTGGAACGGCACGAACGCCAGTGCCTGACCGACGTCGAGCGCTGGATGGTGCGTTCGCTTCCCGTGCCCCTGGCCGTGATCGGCCGCGTGTGGCCCGACCCGGCCTGGCGGACGGCCCTGCGCGACCTCGTCGTCACCGGGGAGGACGGACAGGTCGCCGGCTTCCTGCGGGACGCCGACGCCGAGCGCGGCCTCGGCCTGGTCGACCTCGACGGCGACACCGTGCGCATCGCCCCGGACATGGTCCGCATCCCGCACCCGGTCCTTCTCGACGACCTTGAGGAGCTGCGGGAGTTCGCCGTCGAACTGGGTGTGGAGCAGAAGGCGCGGCAACTCTTCCGTGAGGTGTGGCAGCGGTCCGCCGGGCTCGACCCCGAGGGCACCCTCGTCGAGGAGTACGCGGGCGGCACCTTCAAGGAGCTGCGCTTCCTGCACGGCCGCGCCACCTCCCTCGGGTACCGGGTGCGCGGCGGGCACTCCGTCTGCCCGGTGCTGGAGGACGGCCGCGCGGTCGAGGCCCGTATCTGGATCGGCGACCACGACGGCTGGAGCGAGACCGAGACCGGGCCCCTGTCCTGGACCGACACCGCCGGCAAGACCCTGACGCTCGGCCAGGTCGGCCCCGTCGCCTGGTCGGAGGGCATGCGCATGGCGGCCGCGCTCTACGCGGGACGCGACATCGAGGACGAGGAGCAGGCGGCATGACCACCTACGACCCCACCACCACGGCCGCGCTGCTCGACGCGGGCGCCGTGCTGCCGCCCGGCACCAGCGCCCGCGAGGACGCCGACACCCTCACCGCCCGCACCTACAGCCACCCCGTGCTGGACGGCCGGCGCGTCGTCCGGCTCGTGCCCGGCACCCTCGGCGAGGCCGAGGACCTCGCCCTGGACTTCCTCGGCCTGACCCGCGAGGGCGAGGCCCCCGAGGTCGGCCAGGTCCGCCGGGAGACCCTCGGCTTCCCCGCCTGGGCCCTGGTCAACGACCCGGCCAACGGCCACCACGCGCTCGCCCTGGTCAAGGAGGTCGAGCGGCTCGCCAGGATGGCCAAGTCCCGTGCCGGCGCCGCCAAGGACGGCTTCGAAGCGCTCGCCGAGCGCCTGGGCCGCGCGGTCCCGCACTTCCTGCCCACCTTCCACGAGCAGGCGGCCCGCGCCTTCCTCCAGCACGAGAACACCGCGTACGCTGCGGCCTTCTTCGGCAAGGCCCGCGCCGCCGAGCGCGTCCACGGCCTCGCCGTCGACGAGGACCGGCAGCGCGCCGTCTTCCTGGAGTTCGCCTTCGCCGGCGCCCTCACCGTCAAGGCCCTCAAGGAGCACGTCAAGGATCTGGCGCGGCGGCTGGACCCGGCCGAGGCCTGGCGCCAGTTCCGCCGGCTGATCGTGGAACGCTGCGCCGCCGGGATGCCCCCGTACGCGTCGCTGCCGCAGGACGCCAGGAGCCTGATCAAGGCCGCCGGCCTGAACCGGGTCACCGAGGAGTGCGCCCTGCTCGCCGACCTCGTCGCCTCGCCCGCCGTCGTCCGCGCCCCCGGCTCCTTCTGGACCGCCTACCGCGCCACCCTCGCCGTCCTCGCCGAGCGCGAACCGGCCGTCCGCGCACGGCTGCTGGAGATCATGCCGACCGGACTCGGCCGCGACGCCGAGGGCGACGAGTTCTGGCTCGCCGTGCTCGCCGAGACCGGCGCCGACACCGTGCTCACCGGCGAGGCGGGGGAGGCCGCGCAGGCCGTCGACGCCGCGGACTGGCTCAGCCGCTGGGCCTCCCACCGCAAACACGGCTCCGCGAGCTCCGACCTCTCCCCGGCCACCCTCGATCTCGTCGCCCGCATGGCGCCGCGCCTTCGGGCCGACGGCAGGCCCGTCGACCTCTTCACGGGCCGCTGGCACGCCGGCGCCGAACTCGACCTGCTCGACCTGTGCGCCGCGGAGCGCGTGCCGCTGTCCGTGCCCGCCGAGAACGTCGCCGTACACCTGCCGCTCCACCGGTGGCTGAGCTCCACCGACCCCGCCCGCCGCGATCTGGCCGCCACCGCCGCCGACCCGCGCCTGCGGCGCCTGCTGCACAAGGCGATCGGCAACCTCGGCGAGGACCGGGGGCTGCCCGGCGTACTGGAGGCCCTGGCCGCGCACCCGGTGCTCGGCGCCATCCTGCGCGAGTGGCTGGACGAGGCCGCCGGGCAGTTCACCCACGCCACCGGTCTGCCCGCCGCCCGGAAGGCCTTCGCACGGCTGCGCCCGTTCCGCCCCGTCGCGGCCCGGGTCAACCCCGGAGCCGTGGCCCGCGTCGCCGCGCACGAGATCGCGCCGCTGCTCGGCCGCACACTCCGCGAGGGCGTTCTCGACGAACTGGGCTGGCCCGCCCTCGACGAGGGCCTGCGCCTGCTCGACGCGGCGGTCGCCAAGAACAAGGACAACACCCTGGCCGTGTCCGAAGCCTGGCCCGCGCTGATCCTCGCCCGCGGGGACAAGGCCGTCGTCGTCGGGCCCGACAAGGTGCTGCTCGCCCACGACCTGCGCATCCCCGTCGAACTCGACCGCTGGAACCGCCCCCACTTCCGCTGGGCCGACGGCGAACTGCTCGTCATGTGGCGGCAGGAGGACAAGCAGTTCGGCTACTGGTCCGCCCGCCCCTCCGAGGTGTTCACCCTCGGCGGCGAGCAGCTTCCGCACTGGTGGCACGGCCACGTCGCCGCCCCGTCGATCCCGCTGCCCGGCGGCGGGCGCGCCACCGGCGGCCGCACCCTGCACGCCGGTGACACCGTGCTGCCGCCCGGCCGCCCCGTCCTCGGCGACGGCACCGCCCTGTGGCGCCAGGGCAAGCAGGGCCGCGACGACGTGTGGCTGGAGTACGACCCGGCCACCGGCACCCACGGCCGCGCCTCACTGCCGGCCTTCCTCCGCTCCGGCATCCGCGACGGCGCGCGACTCAGCCAGGAGGACTGCGAGGTCCTGCCGCTGCAGCCCGGCCTCGAGCAGAGCCCCTTCGGCACCGACGGCACCGTCCTCGGCCGCTGGGTCCGCGTCGAGGGCGAGGGCGGGCAGTCCCGCACCGTCACCGGCACGCCCGACGGGCGCACCGTCGCGCTCCCCACCAGGAGCCATGGGTGGGCACGCTGTGTCCCGCTCGGCGCGCTGCGGCTCCCCGGCGGGGCCGAGCCCGTCGTGGCGCTCACCCACCAGAAGGTGTCGTTGTACGCGGCGGGCGACGCCACCTGCGACGACGAACTGGGCAGCGTCGCGTTCGCCGAGCAGGGCGGCGAGTTCGCCGCCGGCACGCGCTACGTGCCGCCGCTCGCTTTCTGGCACGCCCTGCGCCCGCGTGACGAGGGGGCCTCGGCGGTGCTTCGCGCCCTCACCGACGAGCAGGCCGCCGAGCTGATGCGCGTCACCGCCCAAGCCCTGGCGGAACACCACGCCGAAGTCAGCCGGACCAAGACGTACACCGGCCCGTCGGCGGAGACCGTCGCGCGGGCGGCCGTCGCGGGCACCCTCCCCGCGCTCACGGACGCACGGCTGCTCATCGGCGTCACCGCCCTCGTCCGGGGCACACTGCGCCACGCCGGGTCCGTCGCCTCCTTCGTCGCCCCTCCCGACGACACGCCGCGGCAGTCGCTGCGCCGCACCGAGGGCATGTTCGCCGACTACAAGCCGCCGCACGGCGACGACGGCACCCTGCGCTCCGCCCTGGACGGCATCGCCGGCCGGCGCGGCTACTGGTGGAACGGCACCACCCAGTGGAGCGCGCTGCAACAGATCCGGGCGGTCAACCACGTCCTGTCCGGCAAGGAAGCGGACGGCAAGCCACTGCCGGAGTCGGCCGGACTCGGTGCCACGGGCGGCGGCTGGAGCAGCGACGCGTACACCGTCCCCGGCATCGGCATGGTGTGGCTGTCCGCCCTGCCCGTGCTGCGGCCGCTCGCCTACCGGGCCGCGGCGCCCGCCCTCGCACCGGAGGCACGCGAGGCGCTCCTGCTGTTCTTCGACGCCATCAGCGAGGGCCCGCTGGCGGTACCCGGGAGCGGGCTCCGCGAGATTGTCCTCGTCGAGAAGCACGGCAAGCAGCAGCGCGCCGGCCAGGTTCTGCGCAAGGGCGGACGCACCGTCGTGATCCTCGGCTGCCAGAGCGTCGACGGCGACCGCGGCCGCGTCCACTGGCTCGCCCTCGACCACGACCCCACCGGGGTGTTCGGCGCCGTCGCCCACTTCAGCCTGGAGGACGAGACGGACCACGCGCCGGCCTTCCCCGCCGAGCGGCTCGCCGCCGTCACCCGCCTCGTCCGCGACAAGGGCCCCGCGCCCTGGCGCGCCGACGCCCCCGCCGCGCTCGCGGCAGCCACCGGCGGCGGCCTCGGCCCCGTCCAGGCGACGCTGCTCGTGGCCGGGCGACCGGAGGAACCGGGCGCCGAGGCGCTGGCCCTCATGGAACTGAAGCCACGCCAGAAGGACTTCGGCGACGGCATGCTGGAGTCGGTCTCCCGGGACGACCGCGCCGCCCTCATCGGGTCCCTGCTCCCCGACGAGCCCGCCGACCTGTGGACCCGCGGCCCCGACACGGCCGCAGCCGGCCGCCTCTGGCAGGAACGCCTCGGCTCCGCCGTGCGCCTGCCGGAGGACGTCGCCGCCGAACTCGCCGGGGTCACCGCCGCGTCCGCCGAAGCCGTGCTCAACCCCGCCCTGACGCCCTGGCTGAGCCGCACCACCGTGCAGCGCCCCGGCAAGGACGGCGAGCTCGTCCCCGCCGACCCGTCCGCGCTGCCCGGACGGCACGACATCACCAGTTCCGTCGCCACGCTCGCCGGACTCGCCTACGGGCTGCCGTACGGCCATCCGCTGCGCGCCGCCCTCCCCGAGGGCCTGGCCGCGCTGCGGCGGCGGATCGCCGACCCCGGCCTGCTGCTCGACCTCGACGTCGCCTGGACGGAGAAGGGCGGCCCCACCGCCGTCCAGATCCGCAAGGCCTACGGGCTGACCGCCGCCGGGGCCGGCACCCACGGCCTGACCCAGGTGGGCGACGCGCTCGTGCTCCGCCCCTGGTACAGCGACACCGAGGCGGTGCTCGTCCGCCCCGCCGGGCTGACCGGGTCCGAGGACCCCGTCCTCGGTCTCCTCGAGGGGCTCGTCGGCGTCCACCGCGGCGGCGGCGTGCAGGCGCTGCGCGCCGTGCTGGGCGGCGAACTCGCCCGGGCCGTCACGGCGGGCGGTGACCCCGGCGCGCCCGCAGGTCACGCCCAGGACCCCACGGTCACCGTGCCCGACCTGGTCACCGAGGTCGCCGCGGCCCACGGCCTGAGCGAGGACGCCGCCGGGCTCTACCTCCAGCTGCTCGCGCTGCCCGACCCCACGGACCGCAACTGCGCCCGCTGGACGGGCTGGAAGCCCACCCGCATGAGGAAGGCCCGAGCCGAACTGGCCGCGACCCCCCTCGTCGTCGAGGCCAAGCGCCCCCGCGCCGGCCGCACCCTCTTCCTGCCCTGCGGCTGGCGCGACCTCAAGGCCCCCGCCCTCCCCGTGGAGACCTGGAAGGAAAACCTCTACCCCGTCCGCCACCACGCCCGCGTCGTGCCGATGCTGCCCGTGCCCGAGCTGTTCGCCCGCGCCTGGGAACGCGTCCGCGCCGGCGACGCCCCCGCCTTCGAAGAACTCACCACCCGTGCCACCCGGAAGGGCCGCCGCCGATGACCACCACCGCCCCCGCCCCCGCCGCGCGGCAGATCACCCCGCCCGAGGACCGGTACGCCACCGAACTCGCCTTCCTCGCCGCCCACGACGGCGGACCCCGCCCGCCCGCCTGGCGGCTCACCCCGCGCGCCGTCGTCACTTTCGTCATGGGCAGCGACGGGCAGGTCCTGCGTCTGCCCGACGACGCCGAGGTCCCCGAGGGCGTGCCGCGCCGGCTCGTCGTCGAGGCCAAGTTCGTCGGCGACCGCGCCCTGGTGGAACGGTGCGTCGTCACCCTCGCCGGGGAACGCGGCCTGCTCCTCGTCGGCGAACCCGGCACCGCCAAGTCGATGCTCTCCGAGCTTTTGTCCGCCGCGGTCTGCGGCACCAGCGGGCTCGTCGTCCAGGGCACCGCAGGCACCACAGAGGACCAGCTCAAGTACGGCTGGAACTACGCCCTGCTGCTCGCCCAGGGCCCCAGCCGGCAGGCGCTCGTCCCCTCACCCGTGCTCACCGCCATGACGCGCGGCGCCATCGCCCGCGTCGAGGAGGTCACCCGCTGCCTGCCCGAGGTGCAGGACTCCCTGGTCTCCCTGCTCTCCGAACGGCGCATCGCCGTCCCCGAACTCGCCGGCGGCGACGACGCCCTGGCGCACGCGGCGCCCGGCTTCAACCTGATCGCCACCGCCAACCTCCGCGACAAGGGAGTCTCCGAGATGTCCGCCGCCCTCAAGCGGCGCTTCAACTTCGAGACCGTCGGCCCCATCGACGACCTCGACGCCGAGACCGCGCTCGTGCGCAGCCAGTCCCGCGCCGCCGTCGAACGGGCGGGCGCCCCGTACCAGGTCGACGACGCCGTCCTGGAGGCGCTCGTCACCGCCTTCCGCGACCTGCGCGAGGGCCGCTCCGCCGAGGGCTGGGAGGTGGAGCGGCCCTCCACGGTGATGAGCACCGCGGAGGCCGTCGCGGTCGCCGGCGCGCTCGCCCTGGCCGCCGCGTACTTCCCCGGCGACCGGGACGTGCTCGGCCTGCTCCCCGGCCATCTCCTGGGCGTCGTACGCAAGGACGACCCGGCCGACGCCGCCCGGCTGCTCGGCTACTGGGACGGCCCCGTCCGGCGCCGCGCCGAGCAGGGCTCCCCGACCTGGCGCACCCTGTGGGAGCTGCGCGCCGTCCTGGAAGGCTGAGCCCGTGTCCCTCACCCCGGACGAGGCCGCAGACATCCTCACCGACCCGGCCGCGCCCTACCTCGTCGGCGTACGGCACCACGCCCCGTCGCTGGCGGCGGCGCTGCCCGCCCTCCTCGACGGGGCGAAGCCCGACGTTCTGCTCGTCGAACTCCCCGGCGAGATGCAGGAATGGCTGACCTGGCTCGCCCACGAGGACACCCGGGCCCCCGTCGCCCTCGCCGCCGCCCCCGGCGACCGGGGCGGCGGCCCCGCCTTCTACCCCTTCGCCGACTTCTCGCCCGAACTCGCCGCCGTCCGCTGGGCGGCGCGGGGCGGCGTCCCGGTCGTCGCCTGCGACCTGCCGCTCGCCGACCGCGCCTGGCACGCCGGCCGCACGACAGCCGCGGCGGGGAACTCCGGACCCGGGCTGCACGCCGCCCTGCGCGCCCGGCTCACCGGCCGCCCCGGCGACGACCTGTGGGACCGCCTCGTCGAGGCCACCGCCCCGGGCTCACCGCCCGAAGCGCTGCGCCGTGCCGCCCTGCTGACGGGATGGGCGCTACGCCGCGACGCCGCCGAGGGCCCGGGCGTCCCCGGCCTCGACCTGCGCCGCGAGCGGTGGATGCGGGCCCGCATCGCCGAGGCCACCGCGGACGGCCGCCGCGCGGCCGTCGTCGTCGGCGCCTTCCACGCGCCGGCCCTCGTCCCGGCCGAGGTGTGGCCGCGGGGCACCGCGCCCGTGGAAGGCCCGGAGGAGGCACCTCCGGCACCCGGGAGCGGTGCCGCCTGGACGACCTCCCTGATCCCCTACGCGTACCCGCTGCTGGACGAACGCTCCGGCTATCCGGCGGGCATCCGCGACCCCGAGTGGCAGCACATGGTGTTGGAGGCGGCCGGCGACCCCGCCGCCCTCGAGGAGGTGCTCGCCCGCGCCGCCGTCCGCATCTGCGCCGAACTGCGTGCCCAGGGCCACCCGTCGGGCCCGGCCGACGCGCGCGAGATCAGCCGGCTCGCCGGTGACCTGGCACGGCTGCGCGGGCTGCCCGCGGCCGGCCGGGGCGAGCTCGTCGAGGCGGTGCAGACCGTGCTGGCCCAGGGTGAGCCGTACGGCCGCGGACGGGCCGTGGCGCGCGCCATGGAACGGGTGCTGGTCGGCACCCGCGGCGGACGCCCCGCCCCCGACGCTCCGCGCAGCGGTCTCGCGCCCGCCGTCGAGGCGGAACTGGCCGCGCTGGGCCTGCCCGCCCCCGGCCCGGACTCCGCCGCCCCGGCCGGCGCCCGGGACCTGCGCCTGGATCCGCTCCGCTCCGACCTCGACCGCCGCCGCGAACTCCTGCTGCGCAGACTGACCGTGTGCGGCGTGCCCTACGCCGAGCCGAAGGACGTCGCGGGGGCGGCCGGCACCGAGGGCCTCACCACCCGCTGGGAGCTGCGCTGGACACCCGCCACCGCGGCGCTGCTCACCGCCGCCGGGGTCCGCGGCGTCACCGCCGCCCAGGCCGCCGAGGGCGTGCTGCGCGAACGTCGCCGCCAGGAGACGGACGAGGGCGGCCCCACCGCGGCACAGACCCTCACCGGACTGGCCCAGGCCGCCGAGTGCGGGCTCCCCGCACTCGCCGGGGAACGCCTGGCCGAGACCGCCGAGGTGCTCCCCGCCTCCGGCACGCTCCCCGAACTCCTCGCGGGGCTCGCCTTGCTGGACCGCGTCCGGGCCGGCCACATCGCCGGGCTCGGCGCGGACGAGGCCCGCACCGCCCGCGCCACCGCCGTCGCCGACCTGCTGACCGCGGCGGCGGTCCGCCAGGTGGACGGCCTGACCGGCTCCGAGGACCCCGCCGACGCGCACGCCCTGCTCGAACTCGCCCACCGCGCCGACCTCCTGGGCGGCGTCCGGCTCACCGACGCCCTCGCGCGACTCGCCGCGGACGGCTCCCCGCTGATGCGCGGGGCCGCGGGCGCCGTCCGGGTCCTCCTCGGCCACGAGGCGCCCGAGACCCTCGGCGCCCGCGTCGCCTCCTGGGTCGACGCGGCGGGTGACCCCGACTCCCGCGCCGCCCTCACCGCCCGGCTCACCGGGCTGCTGACGGCGGCCGGCCCGCTGCTGGAGGCGGCGGCGCCCGTCCTGGAACCGTTGCTGGACCGCGTCCGGGACCTGCCCGACCAGGCCTTCCTGTCGCGCCTGCCCGCCCTGCGCGGCGGCTTCGACACCCTCAGCCCGGCCGCCCGCGACCGGCTCCTGGCCGCAGTCGAGGAACGCCTGGACACCGACGGCATCGCCGACACCGAGGGCGTCGACCCCGTCGCCCTCGCCATCTGGACCCGCGCCGACCTCGCGGCCCGCGCGGCCCTGGACCGACTCGGCCTGCTCCCCCCACGGGCGACGCCGCCCTCGCACGAGTTGCCGGAGGCAGTGTCAACGGCCGTCGCGGCGGCAACAGTCCCCGTGGAGCCGGGCACTTCGTACGACCAGGCCACCGACGCGGCTGTCCGCGAGGACGGGCCCGCGGGCCCGTCGGCGACGGCGTTCCCCGCCGGCCCCGCCGCCACGGCGTTGCTGAGCGCACCGCACGGTGCCACCGCCCCCGGCGCGGTCACCGGCGAAGGCGGACCCGTGGGCGCGGCGGCCGACGGTGCGGGCCACGCCCACCGGACGCCGCCGGGCACGCAGCGGTCCGCCGGCGCCCCCGGAGCACCGGGTGAGACCCCCGCCGTGGCGGCCTTCACCCTCGCCCCCGCCCACCGGTGGCGCCTGGTGCTGGGCCGCCGCGGCGACCGGCTGCCGCTCTCCGCCGCCGCCCTGGCCACGGCACTGGACGAGCTGTACGGCAACGGCCGGGGCGAGGGCAGCCGCGGCGACCTCGGCGGGCGCGGCACGGCGGGCGGCGACCGCGGTGGCCGCGAGGCACCCTACCCCGGGGTGCGCGAGTGGTCCGAGGAACTGGCCGCGCTGTTCGGGCCCGGCATCCGCGAGGAGGTGCTGGCGGCCGCCGCCACGTCCGGCCGCAAGGACGTCGTCGCCGAACTCGGCCCCGACAGCGTGCGCCCCTCCGTGGACCTGCTGCGCAGCGTCCTGCGGCACGCGGGCGGGCTGCCGGAGGCCCGGCTGGTCGCGCTCCGCCCGCTCGTACGGCGCCTGGTCGAGGCCCTCACCCGTCGACTCGCCACCCGCCTGCGCCCCGCGCTGCACGGCACCGCCCTCCCGCGACCCAGCCGGCGCCCCGGAGGCGGCCTCGACCTGGCCCGTACGCTGCGCGCCAACCTGGCCACCGCACGCCGCGGGCCCGACGGCACCGTCCAGGTGATCCCGGAGCGGCCGGTGTTCCGCTCCCGGGCCCAGCGGGCCGCCGACTGGCGGCTGATCCTGGTGACCGACGTGTCGGGGTCCATGGAGGCCTCCACGATCTGGGCCGCGCTCACCGCCTCCGTCCTGGCCGGGGTGCCCACCCTGTCCACGCACTTCCTGGCGTTCTCCACCGAGGTCATCGACCTCACCGACCATGTCGAGGACCCGCTCTCCCTGCTCCTGGAGGTGAGCGTCGGCGGCGGCACCCACATCGCCGCCGGGCTGCGGCACGCGCGCGAACTGGTGACCGTGCCCTCGCGCACCCTCGTCGTGGTCGTCAGCGACTTCGAGGAGGGATATCCGCTCGGCGGCCTCCTGGCCGAGGTCCGTGCCCTGGTCGGAGCCGGCTGCCACGTCCTGGGCTGCGCCAGCCTCGACGACGCCGGGCGCCCCCGCTACTCCACCGGCGTCGCCGGGCAGCTCGTCGCCGCGGGCATGCCCGTCGCCGCCCTCAGCCCCCTCGAACTCGCCCGATGGGTGGGGGAGAAGATCGCATGAGGCGGCAACTTCACCGGGCGGGTCCGGCCGTCCCTTGGGCGGTCGTGGACGGCCCTCGCCCGCGGATCGTCGTGGATGCCGGTGGTGAGGACATTCGCTGCGGCTGCCGCCTTCCGCCCTCGCGAAGGCTGCTGGGTGGGGGAGGAGATCGCATGAGGCGGCAACTTCATCCGGCGGCCCCGGCCGTGGCCCGGGACGCGGGGGTGCCGGGGTTCGCGGCCGCCGCCTTCCGCCCTCTCGAATTCGCCCGCTGAACAGGGAAGAGCTCACATGGACCAGCAACTCCCCCCGGTCGCGCCGTCCGTGACCGCGGAACTCGTCGAGGCCCTGTCCCCGCGGCTGCGCAAGCGCCTCGACGCCGGCGTCGCCAAGCTCGTGGCCCGCCCGGTGGCCGTCGACGGCGACATCACCCGGATCGCCGTCGACGACGGCACCGACCTCGAACTGCACGCCCCCGGCGGCACGGTGAGCCGGGTCGAGGACGTGCGCTGCGGCTGCCTGCTCGCGCCCGACTGCCTGCACCGTGCCGCCGCCGCCTCGGCCGCACCCGTCGCCGAGGCTCCCGAGCCGGCAGCCGAGGAAGTCCCGCCGGAGACGGCCGGGGAGACGGCGCCCGAGGCCGCGCCCGAGACCGCCACCCCGGAGCAGCGTGCCGCCGCCGGCGCCCTGCGCGCAGCGGGCGCCGTAGTCCTCGACGCGGGCATCGACGGCTCCGGCGCCGTCGTCCAGGCCGAACTGCTCCGGGCCGCGCACGCCGCCCGGCTGGGCGGACTGCACCGCTGCGCCGCCGCGGCGGTCTCCGTCGTCACCCGGCTGCGCGCCGCCCGGGCCGCCGACCCCGGGCACCGTCTCGCCGACCTGGTCGCCGCACTCCGCGAACTCCTCGGCACCGCGTACCGCGTCCCCCACGCGAGCGGCCCCGAGCTGGCTGCCGTGCGCGGCACCGCACGGCAGCCGTACACCCCGGACGGCTCGCTGCGGCTGTACGGGCTGTTCTCCGAGCCCGTGCTCACCGCGAGCGGCTACGCCGGCGCCGTCACCTGGACCGCCGACGCCGACGGCCGCCTCTACACCGTCTCCGACGTCGCCCCCGGCGGCCCCGGCCGCGCCACGGGAGCCGGCGACCGGGCCGTGCGCATCGGAGACACCGCCCTCACCCACCGCGAACTGTCCCGCGCGGGCCTTGCGGTGTCCGGCGCGACGGTCTCGCCCACCGGGCGGCTCGGCGCGGGAGCCGCCGTCCGCGCCGTCCGGGCCACCGGCGCCGCCTGGACGGCCGAGCCCCTGGACCGCCTCTGGCGGGTGCCCGTCGCCGAGCAGGCCATGCGCGCCCTCGGCACCGGCGACGGCCTGCTCTTCCTCGACGTCACCCTGATCGGCACCGCCCCCGAGGCCGGCGGTGACTGCCTGCTCGCCCAGTGCGGTGATCTGACGGTCCGGCTTTCCGCAGCGCACGACCACCCCGCGCTGCCCCACCGCGACAACCTGCGGCTGCTCGCGGGCACGCCGGGCACCACGCTGCGTGTCGTCGCCCGGCTCGACCCCGCCCCGCACCCCCGCGCGCTGCTGCTGGCCACCAGCCACCCGGCCGACCCCGAGGCCCGCGTCGACACCGGCCTCGACCGCCTGCAGCGCGCCGACCTCCCCGCCGCCGCACCCGCGGTCCCCCTGCCGCCGTCTCCCGCGCCCGACGAGGCCCCCGTCCACCTGTTGCTCCGCCGCGTCCACCAGGCAGCCTCCGGCGGCCGCCGCGTCCTCGCCCTCCCCACGAACTCCGCGCCCGACGCGGGACACCTGCGCCGCTCCGCGCTCCCGACGGCCGCGGACCTCCTCGACGACCTCCGCCACGCCGCGGCCGACCGCGGCCGGGACCCCTTCGGGCGCCTCCTGCCCGCCGACACCGACCGCTTCGCCCTCGCCTGGCTCGCCGCCGCCGTCTACGCCGACGAACTCTCCCGTGCCCTGTGCGCCGCGGCCTGGGGCGCCGATCCGTCCGCCGACGCGCCGGTCTCGCCCGCCGGGGCGACGGGCGCCCCGGTGTAACGGCTCAGCGGCGCAGGGAACGGCGGGCCGGCGGTCAGCCCTCCGCCGACCAGCCGGGAGGCGTGCACGGCTGGTCGGCACCGGGACCGGATCCGGGGGCGAAGCCGCGCCCGCTCGATGTGCGGCGCAACCCGGATCCGGCCCCTGCCGCCTTCAGCCGGGTGCCCTGCACGACCACGAGCGGTACGGAGTCCGGCAGTTGCCTGCCCCGCCGCGCGCTCAGCCCCGGCATGGACCGAAGCGCCCGCACGACCGGCACCCGGTCCGCGTTCCCCGGCCCCGACCCGGTCAGCAGCACGCTGTGCGTCAGGACACGATGTCCTTCCCCCGGAAGCCGCGGAAGGCCAGCGCGAAGAACACCACCGCGAAGGACAGCGACACCGAGGTGCCCTTGAGCATGCCCGACCATTCCAGGCGGGGCTGCAGCGCGTCGATCCAGGCGTACTGCCAGTGCGTCGGCAGGACGTCCCGCAGCGAGCCCAGCGCCGAGATCGTGTCCAGGATGTTGGAGAGGATCGCGACGCCCACGGCCCCGCCGACCGCTCCCAGCGGCGCGTCGGTGAGCGTGGAGAGCCAGAAGGCGAAGCCCGCGACGGCCAGTTGGCCCACGAAGACGTACAGGGCGGCGATCGCCAGGCGCCCCGTCGCGGTGCCCGGGGGCAGGGAACCGGCCGTGGTGAGCTCCAGGTCCCCCCAGCCGTAGGCGAGCGTGCCGACGGCGAGCGCCACCGTGGGCAGCGCCAGCACGGCGGCGGCGCTGAAGGCGAGGGACACCAGCGCCTTGGAGGCGAGCAGCCGGGCGCGGGGCACCGGGGCGGCCAGCAGGTAGCGCAGGGAGGACCAGTTGGCCTCCGAGGCGATCGTGTCGCCGAAGAAGAGGGCGACCGGGATCGTCAGCAGGAAGCCGGAGGAGACGAAGAGGACCGCCAGCGAGAAGTTGACGCCGGAGGCGGTGGCCACGTCCATCATCGTCGGGCCGGTGTCCCGCCCCCGCGGGGTGCCGCCGATGGCGAAGGCCGCCCACACGATCACGGGCAGGCCGAGGACGACGGCGGACGCGACGAGCGTACGGCGGCGCAGCAACTGCCGCACCGCCTCGACCCGCAGCGGGAGGGTGCGGCCCGGACGGTACCCCTCGGCCAGTTCCAGGGTCTCGGTCACGCGGGACCTCCGATCAGGGTCAGGAACGCGTCCTCCAGGCGGCGGTGCGGGCCGACCCGCTCCACCGGCACATCGAGCCGCAGGAGTTCGGACAGCAGTTCCGGCACGGCCGTCGCACCCGGCCGGACCAGCAGCCCGCCGTCCACGGCCTCGGCCGCCTCGACGCCGGGCAGCGCCGACAGCTTCGCGGCGACCGCCTCCCGCGCCTCGTCGGCCATGCCCGGCGCGCCGACGAAGAGCGTCTGTCCGCTCCCGGCGATCTCGCCGACCGGACCGGCCGCGACGAGCCGCCCCTTGTCCATGACGACCAGGTGCGTGCAGCTCCGCTCCACCTCCGACAGCAGGTGGCTGGAGACGAGGACGGTACGGCCGGCGGCCGCGTAGCGCCGCACCACCTCGCGCATCTCGCGGATCTGCGGCGGGTCGAGCCCGTTGGTCGGCTCGTCGAGGATGAGCAGGTCGGGCAGGCCCAGCATGGCCTGCGCGATGGCGAGCCGCTGGCGCATGCCCTGCGAGTACGTGCGCACCGCGCGCCCCAGGGCCTCGCCGAGGCCGGCGATCTCCAGGGCCTCCTCGACGTGGGCGTCGGCCGCCGGCCGGCCCGTGGCCCGCCAGTACAGCTCCAGGTTGGCCCGCCCCGTCAGGTGCGGCAGGAAGCCCGCGCCCTCCACGAAGGCCCCCACCCGGGACAGCACGGGCGCGCCCGGCCGGATCGCGTGGCCGAACACGCGGATGGTGCCCGCGTCGGGCCGGATGAGGCCCATCATCATGCGCATCGTCGTCGTCTTGCCCGCGCCGTTGGGGCCGAGCAGCCCCAGCACCTGGCCCCGCTCCACCCGGAACGACAACTCCCGCACGGCGTAGCGGTCCGCCGCCCCACGGTAGCGCTTGGACAGCCCGGAGATCTCCAGCGGGACCTGCGCGAGCGCCGGGTCCGGCGCCTGCCGCACCGCACCCGCCCGGCGGCGGCCGGTCAGCAGCAGCGCCGCCGCCAGCGCGAGCGCGCCGGCCGGCACCAGCCACACCCAGGCGGGCAGCGCGCCCTGGTCGGTGGTCAGCTCCGGGTCGGTCGGCACGGTCAGCGCGGTGCCCTCGGGCAGGGACACCCGGTACGTGGCGGCCGCGACGGGGGAGGCGTAGCCCAGGTCGGTGGTGGACAGCACCAGCCGCAGCCGGTGGCCGACGGCGAACTCGTGGTCCACGGCGGGCAGTCGCACCCGCACCGTGCCGCTCCCGGCGACCCGCAGCGGCGCGACCAGCTGGTGCGGCAGGGTCTCGTTGCCGCCCGGACCCACGTCGTACAGCTTCGCGAAGAGCACCGCTCCGGCAGGCGCGTCCGTGCCGACGGTGACCCGCGTCGTCGGAGCGCCGGTCAGCCGCAGCGCCGAGGTCAGCGGCGCCGAGTCGAAGGCGGCGCGCTGACCGGGGAAGTCCAGGGACAGCGACAGCCCCTGGCCGAGGTCGGAGAGCTGGGACAGCGCGCCCACACCGGGCACCGCGGAGATCGCGGGCGGACTGCCGCCGGCCGGGTTGGCCACCGTCTGAGCGCGCCCGCCGAGCGGGACCGTCCGGGTCCGTGTGCCCTCCAGCCCCGGGTACGCGTCGGCGTCCGCGCCGCGGCGTACGGCCCTGCCGTCGGTGGTGTCGACGCCTCCGGTGCGGGTGACACGGAACGCGGGCCCGGTGTCGATGCCCTTGTCGCGCTTCAGCCAGCGGTCGAACCAGGCCGTGGTGCGCGCCTCGATCCGGGAGGTCTCCTGGTCGCCGCCGTCGTGCCCGCCGGAGAACCAGTCGACGGCCACGGGCGCGCCGTTCGCGGCGACGGCACGCGCTATGGCGTCGCCCTGGCCGAGCGGGAAGAGGGAGTCGTTCTGGCCCTGCACCACCAGGGTCGGCACCTTGATGCGCCCGGCCACCGAGGAGGGGCTGGAGCGCTTCAGCAGCCGCAGCGTCGCGGCGTCCGGGCGGCCGGCGACGGCCGACCTGTCGTACATCGCGCACAGTTCGGCGGTGAAGCCGCACGCGGCGCCGCGCGAGCCCGTGGAGAAGAAGATCCCCGCCCACAGCTTCTTGAACACGCCCTGCGGGAACAGCGCTTCGCCCAGGTCCCACCAGGTGATCGCGGGCGCGATGGCGTCCACCCGCCGGTCGTGGCCGGCCGCCAGCAAGGAGACGGCCCCGCCGTACGAGGCCCCCGCGATGCCGACCCGCGGATCGTCCCGGCCGTCGCGCAGCACCTCGGGCCGCCGGCCCAGCCAGTCGATGAGCCGCGAGACGTCCGCGACCTCGGCGTCGGGGGAGTTGAGCCCGATCCGCCCGCCCGAGGCGCCGAAACCCCGCGCGGACCAGGTCAGCACGGCGTAGCCGCTGCGGGCGAGGGACTCGGCCTGGGCCCTCATGTCGTCCTTGCTGCCGCCGAATCCGTGCGCGAGCAGCACCGCCGGGCGCGGCGCCGACCCGCCGGAGGTGAAGTAGGAGGTGTCGATCCGCACCTCGGCGGCGCTGCCCGGGGCCTCGGGCAACGAGAGGACCCGGTCCTGGCGGCGCACGGGCGCGGGGTCGTCGGCCACCGCGAGGGTGACGACGCCGCCTCCGGCGAGCAGGGCGAGGGCGGCGACGGCGGCCGCCGGCCGCCGTCGCGTGCGCCAGGTCCTGGGCAGGGCGAATCGCATGCGTGATCCTCGGACGGGGACGAAGAGCCGGACGTTCCCACTATGCATTCCGGTGATCACCCGCGACGTCCGCCTCAGGCACCGGATCGGCGTACTCCACCGGGAGTACGGTGGCGACCGTGCCCTTCGAACGACTCGCCACCGCCCCCCTGCCCCGGCTGGGTCTCGGTCTCGCCGCCGTCGGCCGACCCGCCTACATCGACCTCGGCCGCGCCGCCGACCTGCCCGCCGAGCGCACCGTCGAGGCGATGCGGGACCGCGCCCACGCGGTCCTCGACACCGCCTACGCGCTCGGCATCCGCTACTTCGACGCGGCCCGCTCCTACGGGCGGGCCGAGGAGTTCCTGGCGAGCTGGCTGGACGCCCACCCCGAGGCCACCGACGTGGTGATCGGCAGCAAGTGGGGCTACACCTACACGGCCGGCTGGCGGGTCGACGCCGAGGTGCACGAGGTCAAGGACCACGGAACCGCCACGTACGACCGGCAGATCGCCGAGACGCGCGCCCTGCTCGGCGACCGCCTCGACGTCTACCACATCCACTCCGTCACCCCGGACAGCCCGGCCCTGTCCGACCGCGACCTCCACGCCCGCCTCGCCCGGCTGGCGGCCGACGGCGTCGAGGTGGGCCTGTCCACCAGCGGGCCGCTGCAGGCCGAGGCGATCCGCGCGGCGCTGAAGGTGACGGTGGACGGGCGGCGCCTGTTCACCGTCGTGCAGGCCACCTACAACCTGCTGGAGCCCTCCGCCGGCCCGGCCCTGGCCGAGGCGCACGACGCCGGAGCGACCGTGATCGTCAAGGAGGCCATGGCCAATGGCCGCCTGGCCACGGCCGATCCGGACTCCCCCCTCGCGGAGGTGGCCGACCGGACCGGTGCCACGCCCGACGCCGTGGCCCTCGCCGCGGTCCTGCGCCGCCCCTGGGCGGGCATCGTGCTCTCCGGCGCCGCGACGACCGGTCAGGCCGCCGCCAACGCCAGGGCCGCCTCCCTCGGGCTCGAGGCCGGGGACCTGACCCGGCTCGCCGCCCTGGCCGAACCGGCCCCGGCGTACTGGCGGCACCGATCGGAGCTCCCCTGGAGCTAGCGGACGCCCCCGGCTACCGGACGCCCGAGCCCACGAGGCCCGCCGGGCGCGGGGAGCCTGCCAGGAAGCCGCCGATCCGCGCCCGCAGCCCGGCCGCGTCCAGGCCGTGGGCCGCCACATGCTGCTGCCAGGTGCCGTAGCGGCGCAGCTCCTGGCGGGCCGTGCCCAGGGCGAGGACGCGGTGCGGCAGGTCGAGCAGGGCCTCGGCGGCGAAGGGCGCCGACGTGCCCGCCAGGTACGGCTCGACCAGCACCACGTCCGCCGCGTCCGTGCGCGCCACGGCCGCCCGCAGCCCGGCCGCGTCGAAGGGGCGCACCGTGGAGGCGTACAGCACCGTCACGTCCATGTCCTCCACGGCCTCCAGCGTGGCGTCGAGCAGCGGGCCCACGGCGACGACGACGCCCGCCCGGCCCTCGCGCAGCACCCGGAAGCGGCCCGGGGAGACCGGCTGCGCCGTGCGGTTGGACTGCTCGCCGAGCCGTACGTAGACCCGGTTGTCGTCGTCGGCCGCGGCGTGCCGGAGCAGCGCCTCGGCCTCGTCGGGGTGGCCGGGCACGTGCACGGTCCAGCCGTCGAGGGTGTCCAGCAGGGCGACGTCACCGGGAGCCTGGTGGGTGCGGCCGCCCGCGGCGATGTCGTACGAGGCCCCCGAGCTGACCAGCACCGCGCCGACGCCCTGGTGCCCCAGGTCCAGCTTGACCTGCTCGAAGGGGCGTTCCACGAGGAAACTGCCGAAGGTGTGGACGATCGGCCGCAGCCCGGTCAGCGCCAGCCCGCCGGCGACGCTGACCAGCAGCTGCTCACGAATGCCGACGTCGATCACCCGGTCGGGATGGTCGCGGGCGGCGTCCTTGAAGCGGTCCCCGGAGATGACCGCCAGCACGACGGCCAGCCGCGGGTCATCGTCCAGCAGGCGTCCGGCGACGGCGGCGAAACGGTCACGCATGGTGTCCATGGGAAGGTCTCCTCGGCTCGGGGCGGCGGTCACCGCTTGGACTCGACACGGGCGACGACGGCGCGCGGCCGTCCGGGGTGCGGCGCGGTGAACGCCTCGTACAGCGCCTCGTGGTCACGGCCGTCGACGGCCGTCACGGACCAGCCCTCGCCGGCGAAGAGCGAGGCGGGACCGCCGGGGCGCCGGTAGGTGGCGGAGGCGTTGTCGACCGCGACGACGTGCAGGCCCTCCAGGCCGATGGCGCCGGCGAAGGCCACGGCCTCGTGGTTGCTGCCCTCGTCCAGTTCCGCGTCGCCGACCAGCACCCACACCGCGGCGTCGGTCAGGCCGTGCGCCCGCAGCCCCAGGGCGCTGCCCACGGCGATGGGCAGTCCGTGGCCGAGCGAGCCGGAGCCGATCTCGGCGCCCGGCACGAGCACGCGGTCCGGGTGGTGGCCCAGCGGCGACTCGAAAGAGCCGAAGCCCGGCAGCCACTCCTCGGGGACGAAGCCCTTGGCCGCGAGCACCGCGTAGTACGCCATCGGTCCGTGGCCCTTGGAGAGCAGGAAGCGGTCCCGGCCGGCGTCCTCCGCCGTACCCGGGGTCACCCGCAGCACCCGGTCGTAGAGCACCCACAGCACGTCGAGGGTGGAGGTGGCGGCGGGCCCGTGCTTCTCGTCGCCGGTCATGAGCGACATCAGCCGCCGGAGATCGTCGTAGTCGTACGCGGTGTCCGCGCTGGTCAAAGTCATATGGGGATGGTGCGACTTCAAGTCGGCTTGAGGTCAAGCGGTACGCTCGGCCCCATGAGCGACTTCGCACCTCGCCGCGACCGCCTGGCCATCGGCGAGCTCGCCGCCCGCAGCGGCCTGGCCCCCTCCGCCCTGCGCTACTACGAGGAGCTCGGCCTCATCCGCTCCGAGCGCACCGCGGGTGGGCAGCGTCGTTACGCCCGCGCCACGCTGCGCCGCGTCGCCTTCATCCGGGCCGCCCAGCGCGTCGGCCTGTCGCTGGAGGAGGCCGGCGCGGCCCTCGCCAGGCTCCCCGAGGACCGCGCCCCCAGCGCCGCCGAGTGGAACGCCGTCGCCCGCACCTGGACGCACCGCATCGACGAGCAGATCGCGGAGCTGGAACGGCTCAAGGGCAACCTCACCGGCTGCATCGGCTGCGGCTGCCTCTCCCTGCGCAAGTGCGCCCTGTACAACCCGGGCGACACCGCCGCCGCCAAGGGCCCCGGCGCGCGGTACCTGCTGGGCGACCAGGCGGCTAGACCCCGTCGACCTTGAACGGGTCGTGCTCGGCCAGCAGCTTGTCCAGCCGGGCCTGGTCCACCCGGCTCGTCACCTGGCCGGCCTCCTGCCGGTCGCGGACGACCTTGGCGAGCGTGAACGCCGAAGTCACCACGTAGAGCAGCCCCACCGCCAGGAAGGCCCGCACCCACGGGCCGACCGGCAGGTAGGCGATGCCCACGACCATCGCCCCGAGGGCGACGGCGAACGAGATCGCGGCCTGCGCCGAGTAGGCCGCGGTCGTCTGCTGCTGGATCGGATTCGCCATGCCTGAAGCATCGGCGGTCGTGGCCCGCGCCACATGAGTACGGCTACTCATCCCGGGCCGGGCACCCCGCCGCGGTGGCGCCGCGCGGGGTGCGGGAATGGTGCGAGCGAGCACCCGGCGACGTGCGGTATTGTTCTCGTGCGCGGTCGGCCGGGCGGGAAGCCCGGCGCGAACCGGCACCGGGACGTGGCGCAGCTTGGTAGCGCACTTGACTGGGGGTCAAGGGGTCGCAGGTTCAAATCCTGTCGTCCCGACGGTGCTGACCAGCGGGTTTGTCATTCATGACAAACCCGCTGGTCGCGTTCTGGGGCAGTTGTGCGGCACATGAGGCGCGAACGGAGCGAGGCGGCACCGCCCGACCGCCCCCGCCGCCCCCCGGCCGCCGGGAGCCCCGCCCGTGCGCCGGGAAGCCTCCGTGCGCCGTGCCGCCGGGCCGGAAAACGCTTGGACGCCGCCCAGCCCGTCGCGGGACACTGCCACTTCCGGACCGCCCCTCATCGCACCGCCGGCATCGTCGCGAGCCGCGCGGACCCGCCGGCCCGGACGAAGCGCCGCGCCGGAACGACGGCAGCGGCGGCACCTCCCGGAGAAGGACGCGGCAGCGCGCCGCACGATACCGCAGGGTGGAGATGGGATCGCCTGAATCACACAGGTTCCGCGCGGCCGGGGGCCCGGTGCTCCTGGCACTTCGTCACTACGGAAGGGAACTCGCCCGGCTACGGTGGCTGACACTTCCGGCGATGCTGTCGCCGGCCCTCGGCAACATCGGCATCAACTACGTCGCGCCGCTGGTCGTCGCGAAGCTCGTCGGCGGCTTCGTCGACGGCACCACCCCCGGCCTCGGGGCGACCCTGCCCTACGTCCTGGCCTTCGCCGGCGTGCTGCTGCTCGCGGAGACGCTGTGGCGGATCGGCCTGCACTGCCTCAACCGCCTCGACGCCCTCGGCATCGAGCACCTGTACGTGGTCGGCATGGACGAGCTGTTCGCCAAGGACGCCTCGTTCTTCCACGACAACTTCGCCGGGTCGCTCACCAAGCGGGTGCTGAGCTTCGCCTCGCGCTTCGAGGAGTTCGTCGACACGCTGACCTTCAACGTCCTGGGCAGCTTCGTACCGCTGCTGTTCGGGTCGGTGGTGCTCTGGGCCTACGAACCACTGCTGGTCGTCGGCCTCCTGGTGATGATCGCGGTGACCGCGCTGTGCGTGGCGCCCCTCATCCGCCGGCGTCAGGCGCTCGTCCGCCAGCGCGAGGAGGCGATCGCCCGGGTCTCCGGGCACGTCGCCGACAGCCTGATGAACATGGACACCGTCCGGGCGTTCGCCGCCGAGGAACGCGAGGCCGCCGAGCACCGCTCACGCGTCGCCGAGTCGCGCAGGCTCACGCTCAAGTCGTGGGACTACGGCAACCTGCGCATCGACACCCTGGTCGCACCGCTGTCCGTGCTGACCAACGCGCTCGGCCTGCTGCTCGCGGTCACGCTCGGCGCTGGCACGCACGGCGTGGAGGCGGTCGTGGTGGCCTTCACCTACTACTCCAACGCGACGCGGATCATGTTCGAGTTCAACCAGATCTACCGCCGTCTGGAGAGCTCGATGACGGAGGCCGCGCAGTTCACCGAACTGCTGCTGAAGCCGCCGACCGTGCTCGACCCGCCCGCGCCGGAGCCGCTGCGGTCCCGGGGCGCCGACATCCGCTTCGAGCACGTGACCTTCGCCCACGGAGGCGCGCAGCCGCTCTTCGAGGAGCTCGAGCTGACCGTGCCCAGCGGGGCCCGGATCGGTCTCGTCGGCCGGTCCGGCGGCGGCAAGACCACGCTCACCCGGCTGCTGCTGCGGATGAACGACATCGACGGCGGCCGGATCCTGATCGGCGGGCAGGACATCAGCCGGCTGCGCCAGGCCGACCTGCGCAGCCTTATCTCCTACGTCCCGCAGGACCCGGCGATGTTCCACCGCTCGCTGCGGGACAACATCGCCTTCGCCCGGCCGGACGCCACCGAGAGCGAGATCCGCCGTGCGGCCCGGGCGGCCCACGTCACGGAGTTCGCGGACGCGCTGCCGGACGGTTTCGACACCATGGTCGGCGAGCGCGGGGTCAAGCTCTCCGGCGGACAACGGCAACGGGTCGCGCTCGCCAGGGCGATCCTGCGCGACGCTCCGATCCTGCTGCTGGACGAGGCGACCAGCGCCCTGGACTCGGAGAGCGAGATCCTCGTCCAGGAGGCGCTGTGGCGGCTGATGGACGGGAGGACGGCGCTGGTGGTGGCGCACCGGCTGAGCACGGTCGCCGGCATGGACCGGCTGGTCGTCCTGGACCGCGGGCGCATCATCGAGCAGGGCACGCATCAGGAGCTGCTCACGGAGGACGGCGCCTACGCCAGGCTGTGGCAGCACCAGTCCGGGGGCTTCCTGGACGACACCGCCGAGCGGGCCGGTCTGCACTGAACCGGGCCGCCCGGCCGCCCCACCGGTCAGGCCGCCCCGGTGGGCTGTGCCACCGCGATGGACACGTCGGTGCCCGGCACCTCGTGGCCGTCGTCGGTGAGGAAGGCGACGTGGACGGCCTCGCCGGTCGAGCGGGTCCGGCGGCGCGCGGAGGGGCCGGAGGGGCGCGGCCGGTGCCGGTCGCCCCACTGCTGGAGGGAGGCCATGACGAGGTCGAGCTCGCGGCCGGCCTCGGTCAGGTGGTAGCTCTGCCGCGGCCTGCTGCCCGGCTCCTGGTACGTGCGCGTGCACAGCACCCCGGCCTCGACGAGCAGCTTGAGCCGGGTGCTGAGGAGATTGGGCGCGATGCCGAGCGACGTCTGGATCTCGGCGAAGCGGTGCCGTCCGGCGAAGATCTCGCGCAGCACCAGCAGGGACCAGCGCTCACCGAGGATCTGCAGGCTCCGCTCGATGGAGCAGGCCGGCTCGTCCTCCTCGGGGCCCGACACGTGCCGTCCGGTCGCCACGGGTCTCCTCACCTCCTGCCCGATGCTGTTTCCGTGCCGCCCCGCCCCGCCAGGTCGCGCGGCCGCGCGAGGGCGGAACGACAGTGTACACCTAGGTTTCCTCTTGCTACTCAGCCCCGGGCCGGAGGGCGCCCGCCCACGGACAGGGGACGCGTCGCGGCCGTTGTCGGAGGCGATGGCTACGGTGTTCGCATGCCCGATTCCGAAGACGTCCGCCGCATCGCCCTCTCGCTGCCCGAGACGGTGGAGAAGGAGGCCTGGAGCATGCCCACGTTCCGGGTCGCCGGGAAGATGTACCTCACGCTGCCCGACGACGAGACGTCCTTCGCGGTGCGGTGCCCCATGCACGAGCGCGGCGAGCTGATCGCGGCCGAGCCGGGGAAGTTCTGGGTCCCGCCGCACGAGGCCGGATCGAACTGGGTGCGGGTGCGGCTGGCCGCCCTGGACGACATGGACGAGCTCCGTGACATCGTCACCGACTCCTGGCGGCAGGCCGCGCCGCCGCGGCTCACCGAGGCGGCGGGCCCGGCAGCGGGAGCCGGCGCGTGACGAACCCGGCCGTGTCCCCGCCCCTCAGGACCGACTTCACCTTCACCGGCCGGATCGAGCAGACCGCCGCCGCGGCTGCCCGTGCCGAGGCGCATGGCGCGGACGGCGTGCTGGTCAACGAGATGCGCCACGACGCCTTCCTTCAGTGGCCCTCGCCGCGGGCGCCACCCGGCGGGCGGACGTCTCCCTCTCCCAGGACGCCGACGACGCCCTCGCACTCGACGTGCTCGCCGGGGTGCGGGACTGACCGGCCCACTTCGCGGCTGACCAGGCCGCACGATGATCGGCGGACCCTACATCGATCCGGAGACTTCCGTGCGACTTACGGAACCTTCACATCCGCGAACGTTCTCGTGCGGCAATGTGTCCCCATGAGATCGCGCCCGTACGTACTGCTGTCCGTGGCCTCCTCGCTGGACGGATGCCTGGACGACACGAGCACGACCCGGCTGCTGCTCTCCAACGAGGAGGACTTCGACCGGATCGACGAGGTCCGCTCCGGGATGGACGCCATCCTCGTCGGCGCCAACACCATACGGGCCGACGACCCGCGGCTCCTGGTGTGCGGCGCTGAGCGCCGCGAACGGCGCGTCCGCGCCGGGCTGCCGCCGACCCCGCTGAAGGTCACGGTCACCGAGAGCGGGAAACTGGACCCCGGCGCCCGGTTCTTCACCACCGGGGAGTGCGAGAAGGTGGTCTACACGACCTCCGGCGTGGGCGACCGCGTTCGCGAACGCCTGGGCGGCCTCTGTACCGTCGTCGAGGCGGGCGACCCGCTGGACCTCCGGATCCTGTTGGCCGACCTCGCGCGGCGCGGTGTCGAACGGCTCATGGTCGAGGGCGGGGGAGTCGTCCACACCATGTTCCTCAGCGCCGGGCTCGTCGACGAACTCCACCTGGTGTACGCGCCGTTCTTCGTCGGCCAGGCCGACGCGCCGCGCATGGTGAACCCCGCGGTCTTCCCCCAGGGCCCCGAGCACCGGATGACACTCGCGGAGACCCGCCAGATCGGCGACGTGGTGCTGCTGCGCTACCTGCCCCACCAGGGCGCCTGACCAGGCTCCACGGCCGATGCTCCCGGCCCTGCGGCCTGTGCTCCGTGCGGTCCGCGGGCTCCTTGACGGCGGGTGACCTCGGGGCGATCCCCGTACCGGCTGCGTGAAGTCGGCCGGCCGTCGGCGGGTCCGAGTGCCGGACGGACCAGAGGAGCCACGGCCACATGCGCGGGCCCGGCGTACGGGCGCGCTGCGATGTGCTGTGCTGTTCTGTTCTGTTCTGTGCTCCGTCGGCCGTCGGCCGTCGGCCGGCCCGACATGACGGCATGAAGGCCATGAGTGGGACGGGTGGCTGCTCTCGCCGGCCTGGTGTCCCGGGGCGATGCGGTGCGCTCTTCCTGGCCCGTCAGACCGGGATTCCGGCCGCTGGTGGCACCTGCGGGGAGCCCGAACTCGCCGCGCCAGGAGCTGTGGCCGCCGGGTGGTGCCGCGCTGAGCCGGGGCGGCCCTCGCGAGGCCCGCGGCGGCAAGGCCGTGAAGCGGCGCGCCGTTGCCGGCCGGCCGGGCCGGGCCCCGGCAGCGGAAGTCGCTGCCGGGGCCCTGACACGTACCGGGTCAGGCGGAACGGCCGTCCGCGGACGCGGAGACCAGATCGCGGGTCTCCGCGGATGCCCCCGCCGCCTTAGGGAAGACCGCGGCGGACCGCGGGGCCGGCCGGTGCCGCCACAGCCACAGCACGTCGCGGCCGAACGACCACACCAGCGAGGCCAGCGCGAGCACCGTCAGGGCCGCGGAGACCCCCGCGGGCACGAGCCCCGAGCAGGCCACGAGCAGGACGACGCCCTGCGTGGCCGCCACCGTCTTGCGCGCGAAGCTCGGCGGCAGCGGCGAGTCGAGCCACGGCAGCACCCACGCCGCCGCCACGAAGGCGTAGCGCATGGCACCGATCAGCAGCACCCACGGGCCCAGAGTCAGGGCGAGCCGCGCGCTCAGCACCAGGATCAGGAAGGCGTCGACCTCCATGTCGAAGCGCGCGCCCAGGGCGGACGCCGTGCCCGTGCGCCGCGCGACCTTCCCGTCCACCGCGTCGAGCGCCAGCGCCACCGCGGTCAGCCCGGTCAGCAGCGGCTCGCCGTGCGCGACGCCGCCCGCCACCATCGCCGTCACGCCGCCCACGAGCACCGCCCGGGCCAGGGTGACGTGGTCGGCCGGGCCCAGCGAGCGGCGTCCCGCCCGCCGCAGGCCCGCGGCCAGCAGCGCCCAGGTGCCCGCCGCGAAGACGGTCCCGGCCAGCCAGCCCACGGTGTCCAGGCCCACGGTGGCCCACAGCGCGGCCAGCAGCGCCAGCTGGGCTGCCGCCGCCCTGGCCTGCTCGCGGCCCGCGGTACCACCACGGAACTCGGATCCAACGGTCATCACGGTCATGAGACGTCCCCGCTTGTCGCCTGTGCGGCACAGCCGCGTACGGTACGGGCCCGGCACCACCCGGATGGCGGGTGCTCGTTGCCCGCCATGGAGTACGGAGGAAATCGGTGGAGCGTTCGGCGCGTGCGTTCTGGCTTCGTGAACCAGGCGAGGGCGAAATCAGGCAGGCCCCCCTGCCGGAACCGGGCCCGGGGGAGGTGCTGGTGCGGACCCTGTACTCCGGGGTGAGCCGTGGCACCGAGACCCTGGTCTTCCGGGGCGGGGTGCCCGTGAGCCAGCGCCAGGCGATGCGGGCGCCGTTCCAGGACGGCGAGTTCCCGGGACCGGTCAAGTACGGCTACCTCAACGTGGGCGTGGTCGAGCAGGGGCCGTCCGAGCTGCTCGGCCGCACCGTCTTCTGCCTCTACCCGCACCAGACCCGGTACGTCGTACCGGCCGCCGCCGTGACGCCCGTGCCCGACGACGTCCCCGCGGGGCGTGCGGTACTGGCGGGCACCGTCGAGACCGCGGTCAACGCGGTCTGGGACGCGGCCCCGCAGATCGGGGACCGGATCGCCGTGGTCGGCGCCGGCATGGTCGGCTGCAGCGTCGCCGCCGTCCTCGCGGGCGTCCCGGGCGCGCGGGTGCAGCTCGTCGACGTCGACCCCTCCCGCGCCGCCGTCGCCGAGGCTCTGCGCGTCGGCTTCGCCCACCCCGACGCGGCCGAGGGCGGCTGCGATCTGGTCGTCCACGCCAGCGCCACCGAGGCGGGGCTCGCCCGCTGTCTGGAACTGCTGGAGCCGGAGGGCACCGTAGTGGAGCTGAGCTGGTACGGCGACCGGCGGGTCAGCCTGCCGCTGGGCGAGGCCTTCCACTCCCGGCGCCTGGTCGTGCGCAGCAGCCAGGTCGGCACCGTCTCACCCTCGCGCCGCACCCGGCGTACCTACCCGGACCGGATGGCACTGGCCCTGCGCCTGCTCGCCGACCCGGTCTACGACGCCCTCGTCACCGGCGAGAGCGACTTCGAGGAACTGCCCCTGCTGATGAAGGAGATCGCAGGCGGTGAACGTTCCGTGCTCTGTCACCGTATTGCCTACCGTCCCGGTTAGGCCGTTGGGGAAGGTTGTCCTCGCGTGTTCAGTATCACCGTCCGCGACCACGTCATGGTCGCCCACAGCTTCCGCGGCGAGGTCTTCGGACCCGCGCAGCGGTTGCACGGCGCGACGTTCCTGGTGGACGCCACGTTCCGCCGCCCGGAGCTCGACGCCGACAACATCGTCGTCGACATCGGCCTGGCCACCCAGGAGCTGGGCGTGGTGCTCGCCGCGCTCAACTACCGCAACCTCGACGACGATCCGGACTTCTCCGGGATCAACACCTCCACCGAGTTCCTGGCGAAGGTCATTGCCGACCGGCTCGCCGACCGCGTGGCCGCGGGCAAGCTCGGCGCGGGCGCGCACGGCCTGACCGGCATCACCGTCACGTTGCACGAGTCGCACGTCGCCTGGGCGAGCTACGAGCGTTCTCTGTGAGGACGCCCGCGCGCTCGACCGCCCCCGCTCCGGCGGGGGCGGACCCCGCGTACGTCGTCCTCCCGGGCGACGTCGACGACACCGCCGCGCCCAGCGGCGGCAACGTCTACGACCGCCGCCTGATCCAGACCCTGGCGGCGGCGGGCCGTCCGCTGCGGGAACTTCCGGTGCGGGGCGCGTGGCCGCGTCCGGACACCGTCGCCCGGCAGCACCTGGCCAGGGCGCTCACGGCGGTGCCGGACGGCGCCGCCGTCCTGCTCGACGGGCTCGTGGCCTGCGGCGTCCCCGAGATCGTCGTACCGCACACGCGCCGGCTGCGCACCGCTGTCCTGGTGCACCTTCCGCTGGCCGACGAGACGGGCCTCGACCCCGCGGACGCCGCGGAACTGGACGCCCTGGAGCGCGAGACCCTGCGGGCGGCCGCCGCGGTCGTCGCCACCAGTCCCTGGGCCGCCCGGCGCGTCGCCGAGCGGCACGCGCTGCCCGCCGGCCGGGTCCACGTCGTCACCCCGGGCACCGATCCCGCGCCGCTCGCGCCCGGCACGGAGGCCGGCACGCGCCTGCTGTGCGTCGCCTCGCTGACCCCGCGCAAGGGCCACGACCTGCTGGCCGGGGCGCTCGCCGCCGTCGCCGACCTGCCCTGGACCTGCCGCTGCGTGGGCCCGCTCGGCCGTGACCCCGGACACCTCGCACGCGTACGCGAACTGATCGGCCGGCACGGCCTCGACGACCGGGTGGACCTCACCGGCCCGCTCACGGGTGAGCCCCTCGCGGCGGAGTACGCCGCCGCCGACCTGCTCGTCCTGCCGTCCCGCGCCGAGACCTTCGGCATGGTCGTCACCGAGGCCCTGATGCGCGGCACACCCGTCCTGGCCACCGCCGCCGGGGGAGTGCCCGACGCGCTCGGCCTGGCACCGGACGGCACACCGCCCGGCCTCCTCGTCCCCCCGGACGACAGCGGCGAACTCGCCGCGGCGCTCCGCCGCTGGCTCGACGACGCCGGCCTGCGCGGCCGGCTGCGGACGGCGGCCGGCCGGCGGCGCGAGACGCTGCACGGCTGGGAGCACACCGCGCGGCACATGGACACGGTGCTGGAACTGCTGCGGGAGGGAACCCGATGACCACGTCCGACACCGCCCCCTTCACACCGCGCTGGCTCGCGCTGCGCGAGGACGCCGACGCCGCGGCCCGCGCCGCGGACCTGCTGGGCCCGCTCCGCGAGCACTTCGCGGGTGTGCCCCGAGGCACCGGCCCGCTGGTCGTCCGCGACCTCGGCTGCGGCACCGGGTCCATGGGCCGCTGGCTCAGCGGACGGCTGCCCGGACCTCAGCACTGGATCCTCCACGACCACGACGCCGCCCTGCTCGCCCTCGCCGCGGCGAGCCTGGCCGGCCGCACCGCGGGCGGCAGCCCCGTCACCGCCGAAACCCGCGAGGGCGACCTCACCCGGCTCACCGCCGCCGACCTCGCCGGGACCTCGCTCGTCACCGGCTCCGCGCTGCTGGACCTGCTCACCGCCGACGAGATCGACGCCCTCGCCGCCACCTGCGCCGCCGCCGCGGTGCCCGTGCTCTTCGGTCTCTCCGTGGTCGGCGAGATCGAACTCGGGCCCGCCGACCCCCTCGACGCGGACATCACCGCCGCCTTCAACGCGCACCAGCGGCGCACCGCCGGCGGCCGCGCACTGCTCGGACCCGACGCCCTCGACGCCGCCACCCGGGCGTTCACCTGGTACGGCGCCACCGTCACGACCCGTGCCAGCCCCTGGAGGCTGGGCGCGGACCAGGCCGCGCTCACCGCCGAGTGGCTGCGCGGCTGGGTCGGCGCCGCGGTCGAGCAGGAACCCGCCTTGGCCGCCCCCGCGCGGGCCTATCTGCACCGCCGCCTCGAGGACTGCGCGGCCGGGCGGCTGACCGCCGTCGTCGGTCACGGCGACCTGCTCGCCCTGCCCGGAGGTGCGGCCCGGTGAGGCAACGACTGTGGGCCTGGCTGCGGTTGCTGATCGGCGCGGGCATCCTCGCCGCCCTCGTGTGGCGGCTCGGCACCGGCGCCTTCGTCGACGGCCTGCGGGTCGTCGACGGCCCCGCCGTCCTGGCCGCTCTCGCGATCGGCCTGCTGACCACCGTGACGAGCGCCTGGCGCTGGTGCCTGGTCGCCCGCCGGCTCGGCCTGCGGCTCCCGCTGGCCCGGGCCGTGTCCGACTACTACCGGGCGCTGCTGCTCAACGCGGTGCTCCCGGCCGGCGTCCTCGGCGACGTCGACCGGGCCGTACGCCACGGCAAGAACTCCGGCGACGTCGGCCGCGGCGTGCGCGCGGTCGTCCTGGAGAGGGCCGGCGGCCAGGTCGTCGTCCTCGTGCTCGGCGGGGCCGTCCTGCTCACCCGGCCCGCCCTGGTCACGGCCATCGCCGGGGACCTCGTGCCCGGCCGGGCCGCCGCCGAGGTGACGGCCGGTGTGCTGGTGGCCGTCGTGGCGCTCGGCGGATGGCTGCTGTGGCGGCGCGGCGCCAAGGGCCGGCAGGCGCTGGCCACCGGGCTTGCCGACCTCCGCGGCGGACTGCTCGCCCGCGGCACCTGGCCGGGTGTGGTCGCGCTCTCCGCGGCGGGACTCGTCGGCCACATCGCCCTGTTCGTGGTCGCGGCCCGCGTCGCGGGCTCGTCGGCGCCGGTCACCGCGCTCGTGCCGCCGCTCGTCCTGGCCCTGCTCGTGATGGGACTGCCCGTCAACATCGGCGGCTGGGGCCCGCGGGAGGCCGCCGCGACGCTCGCCTTCGGCGCGGCCGGGCTGGGCGCCACGCAGGGCCTGGCGACCGCCGTCGTGTACGGGGTGCTGACCCTCGTCTCCAGCCTCCCCGGGATCGTCGTGCTCGCCCTCCCCGGCCTGCGCGCGCTCGCCGCCCGCTTTCAGCGCGCGGAGGGCGGCGGCGTCCCGTCGCCCAGCTCGCGGACGAACCGGAGCCCGGGGCGGCCGTCGAGCTCGACCGTGCCCGCCGAGACGAACCCCGTGCGGGTCAGCACCGTGCGCGAGCCCGCGTTGTCCAGCGTGGTGACCGCCCACAGCGTCGTCAGCCCGTACTCCCCGGCGGCCAGGGCGCACACCTCGTGAACCGCGGCCGTGGCGAGCCCGCGCCCGGCCGCGCTCTCGGCGATCCGGTACCCCAGCTCCGCCGACCCCTCCGCCACGTCCACCACGTTGACCCGGCCCAGCACCTCGCCGCCCGCGCCGACCAGCACATGGAAGTGGCAGAACCCGGCGTCCTGCTCGGCGAGCAACGCGTGGTGCCGCGCGTCGAAGTGCGCGAACCAGTCGTCGCCCCGGTCCGGTATCGACGCGGCGAAGTAGGCCCGGTTCGCCACCTCGAACTCCAGGAGCGCGGTGGCGTGGTCGGCACGGAGACGTTCGAGGCGAGGCATGATCCGATGCTAGGCCCTGCGCGGCGCGTGCCCGGACGTGCCGCTGACGCGGCGGATGCGCCGCCGTGCCCCGGCACGGGCGGTGGCGTTTCCGGGCACGCGGCACCGGACCGCCCGGCACGCGGAGCAGGAGGACGCCGGCTCCTGGCCGGATGTGATGCTGAGCCGGCCGCCGCCCGCTCCACGCCGGCGTCCGGCCCGACGCCTGACCGGCTGTCATACGCGGCACATCCACGTCTCGGTGGTCTGCCCGCCCCGGACGGCCGCCCGCCCGGCCGCCCCAGGGTCAGGAGGCCGGCGAGGCGGCGGCGTCGGGTCGGGCGGGGCGGCCCGCGCGGGGGGTCTCGACGCCGAGGGCGTCCTTGTCGGAGACGAAGAGCGCGGCGACCGCGGAGATCAGGGCCAGGCCCGTGCAGAGCACGAAGCCGGCGTGGTACGCGCCCAGATTGGCCTTGGTGGCGCCGCCCGCCGCCACGGCGGTGGTCCCGACCGCGGTGAGCAGCGTGGCGATGAGCGCGGTCCCGAAGGCGCCGCCCAGTTGCCGCTGCATGTTGAACACGGTCGCCGCCCGCCCGGTCGAGGGGGCGGGGATCGTGGCGAAAGCGGCGTTCTGCGCCGACATCATCACGTGCCCGATGCAGTAGCCCAGGACGAAGAGCACCCCGCGCAGCACCCACGGCGAGGTGGCCGTCGTGAACCCGGTCATCACCGCCACGCAGACGCCCATGCCCGCCGAACCGCCCACCATGAGCCACCGCGGCCCGATCCGCCGGTACAGGCGCGGGGCGATCTGCGCGGCGGCCATCACGCCCACGGCCTCCGGCCAGGTGGCCAGCCCGCTCTCGAAGGCGTTGAAGCCCAGCGCCTCCTGCAGGAACATCGGGTACAGCCACACCGTGCCGAGGAACACCGCGCTGAGCGGGAACATCACCACGGTGTTCGCGCGGAACAACCGGTCCCGGAAGAGCTCCAGGTCCAGCATCGGCATGGCGATCCGCCGTTCCACCAGCACCATCGCGCCGAGCGCCGCGATCCCCACGAGCAGCGGCACGAGGATGCCCGTGCTGCCCCAGCCGTCCTTGGCGCCGTTGGTCAGCGCGTACAGCGCCAGCGACAGCCCGCCGCCGGCCAGGACGAAACCGAGGAGGTCGAAACGCCCGGGGCGCTCCAGCCGGTAGTCCGGCAGGAAGAGCAGACCGAAGACCACGGCCGCGGTGCCGACGGGCAGGTTGACCAGGAACACCCAGTGCCAGGACACGGCGTCGCACAGCCAGCCGCCCAGCACCGGGCCCACGGCCGGGGCGATCGCGGTCGGCACCATCAACGCGCGCTGCGCCTTGATCCGTTCCGCCGGCGGGTAGGCCCGGAAGAGCATGGTCTGGCCGACCGGGACGAGCAGACCTCCGCCGGCACCCTGCAGGATCCGGTACAGCGTGAGCTGTTCGAGACTGGTCGACATCGCGCACAGCGCCGACGCCCCGGTGAAGGCGACCAGCGCGGCGAGGAACACCTTGCGGGTGCCGTACCGGTCGGCGAGCCAGCCGGCGACGGGGATGAAGACCGCCAGGCTGACCAGGTAGCCGATGTTGACACCGCCCAGACCGGAGGCCGGTACGCCGAAGTCCTCGCCGATGGCCGGTACGGCGACGTTGACGATGGTGGTGTCCATGATCGCCATGAACAGCGCGGCGACGAACACCACGGCGACCGCGGTGGTCGGCGGAATCCTGCGTGCCAAAAGGAAGCTCCTCGCTCGGGGCGCCTTCTGCGCGGCGGACCGCCCGGACGACACCGGTCACGGCTTCCAGATAAGCCCGGCCCCCGGTGTGGCGCACGCCGGAGTCACCCGGGTGCGTGTATCCGCCGGTTACCGGGGTGTCAGCGGCCGGTCCAGCGGGGCGGTCGCCTGTCGAGGAAGGCGGCGACGCCCTCGTGCCGGTCCTCGGAGTCCATCACGGTGCGGGTCGCCTCCTCGGTGGCCCGCCAGCCGAGTCCGTCCGAGCCGGACAGCCACGCGTCCATCGCCACCAGGCTCGCCCGGACCGCGACCGGGGCGTTCTCGCAGACCCGCGCGGCGAGTTCGAGCGCGCCCGCCAGCGCCCCGCCCTCCGGGACGATCCGGTTGACCAGCCCCGCGGCGTGCGCCCGCGCGGCGTCGACGGGGTCGCCGGTCAGCACCATCTCCCTGGCCAGGTTGACGGGTAGGGCGCGCGGGCCGCGGAACAGCCCCGCGCACGTGGGCACCAGGCCGAGCCGGACCTCCGGCAGCCCGAAGCGGGCGGTCGCCGCGGCCACCACCAGGTCGCAGGCGAGCACGAGTTCCATCCCGCCGCCCAGGGCGGCGCCCTCCACGGCGGCGACCAGCGGCTTGCGCCGGTGACGGCGGATCAGCCCGTACTCGCCGCCGCGCTCGGTGACGTAGTCGCCGATGGCGTTCAGGTCGCTGCCCGCGCTGAAGACCCCGCCGGAGCCGGTGAGCACCCCCGCCCACAGCTCCGGGTCGTCCTCCAGGGTGTTGAACGCCGCGTCGAGCGCGTCGGCCAACTGCCGGTCCACCGCGTTGCGCTTGTGCGCGCGGCACATCCGGATCACCAGGACGCGGCCGTGCCGCTCCGTGCGCACCAGCGGCTCCACGAGGGGCTCGGACTGGGCCATGGCGGGCACCTCCGGTCGTGGTCGTCCGTGTCCGGGGCCTCCCCGGGGTCAGCCGACGATATCCCCGCGCCCGTGGTCGCCGGTGGACCGGGGCGGCCGCGCACGGCACGATGGCCAGGGGCTGCACGAGGAGGGCGCCTTGGAGGCGACGCAGGACGGATCCACCGGTGAGACGCCGCGCTGGCTCGAACTCGCGGAGGTCGACAACATCCGCGACCTGGGCGGCCTGCCGGTGCGCGGCGGGGGCACGACCCGGCGCGGCGTGGTGTTCCGGGCCGGCACCCTCCAGGAGGCCACGGCGGACGACGTCGAACTCCTCCTCGGCCGGTACGGGCTGCGCACCGTCCTCGACCTGCGCGGCCCCGACGAGGCCGCCCGCGAGGGCCACGGCCTGCTGGCGGACACCGCCGTGCGCAGGATGAACCTGCCGGTCAGCCGGGTACGGGCGCTGGTCACCGACACCGTTGCGGTGACGACCGCGGACGACGGTGACGCGACCGGCTTCTATCTCGGGCTGCTCGACGGGAGCGGCGAGTCCCTGGTCGCCGCGGCGCGCGTCGTCGCCGACACCGACCAGCACGCCGTTGTCTTCCACTGCGCCGTCGGCAAGGACCGCACCGGCGTCCTCGCGGCCCTCCTGCTCGACGCCGTGGACGTGCCCGCCGCCGCCATCGCCGCCGACTACGCGCTCACCGCCCAGCGCGTCGTCCGCATCCGCGCCCGCCTGACCCGCCTCCCCTCGTACCGCGACCTGCCCGCCGTGGAGCACGCCTTCATGGCCTCGGAGCCCCGCGTCATGCACCGCTTCCTGGACACCCTCCACACCGACCACGGCGGCGCGGCCGCCTGGCTGCGGGACCGCGGCCTGACGGCGGCCGAACTCGCCCGCCTGAGGGAGGTCCTGGTCATCCCGGCCCCGCGCTGACCGCTGTCGCTCGTGCGGGCGCGACCCGGCCCCGGGATGCCGCGGTCCGGGCCGGTGGCGGCGAACGCGTCGCCGGGGCGGAGCGGTGCGGGTCCGGCAGGGGCCGAGCGCGGCCGTGCCCCCGGGGCAGGGCCTATGCCCGGGGCTTGCCGTCCCAGCGCCACGACGTGGGACGAGGGTGTCCGGGCAGGGCCTCGCGCTCCGGGCGGCCGTCCGCCGCTTCGGCCGATGTGCGCCGCGGAGAGCGGTGGCGGACCGGGCTGCCGGGACCGGCCCGATGAGGGAGGGGAGCACCGCGCCCTGGGCCGGGCCGGTCCGCGCCGCATGCCGGTGCGGGTCAGGCGGTGGGCCAGAGCGTGACGTGGACCGCGGGGTGGGAGCGGGAGGGGGCGACGCCCGTGCCGGGGGCGCGCATGACGCGCGTGGCGGCGGCCGTGTGGACGAAGTGGAGGAAGACGTCCGTCGCGGGGGAGCGGAAGCCGGGGGGCAGGACGGTGGCGTACCAGGTGGCGTCCACCGGGGTGGCCGGGGTGTCGAGCAGGCGCAGTTCGTCGCGGCGCAGGCGCGGGCTGACCAGGTGGGCCGTCGCGGGGGCCACGCCCGCGCCCTCCGCGGCGGCGGCCCAGGCCGCGGTCTGGTGCGGGAAGACCCGGACGCGGGCCTCGGGCACCCGCAGCCTGCGCAGCAGGCGTCCCGCGTCGGCGCCCGGGTCGGTGCCGGAGGGGTCGACCAGCCACGTCCACCGGGACGGCGGCCCCGCGGGCCGGGGCGACCGGGTACCGGTCACCGCGACCAGCAGGGCGCGGAAGACGGGCTCGCCGATCAGCCCTCCGCCGCCCACCGAGCCCAGGTCCGGGCCGAGCGCCACGTCGGCCAGACGGTGCTCCACCAGCGCCCGCATCCCGCTCGTCGTGGCGACCCCGAAGGACGTGTCGATACGGCCGCCCGTCCGCTCGGCGAAGGCCTCCGTCAGCGAGGGCAGCACGAACTCCGCGAGTGTGCCCGCGGCCACCACGCGCAGCTCGTCGGGCTCGCCCTGCGCCGCCCGCACGGCGGCCTCCGCGTCCGCGCCCAGCGCGACCATGCGCGAGGCGACGGGGAGCAGCCGCGCGCCCGCCGGGGTGAGTCGCATCCCGCCGCCCGGCGCACGGCGGATCAGGGGGTCGCCGAAGTGCGCGCGCAGTGCGCCCAGGGACTGCGACACAGCGGACTCGCTCACGTTCAGCGTCCGCGCGGCGGCGGTGACCGAACCGAGCCGGGCCACCAGCACGAAGGTGCTGAGCTGCGTCACGGTCACCCCTCGATTTTCCCGCTTTCGCCCCGATAAGTGAAGGCTTATCGGCCCATTGCCCGCCCCCGCGGGCAGGCGCAGCATCGGCCCCACAGGGGGCCACGTCCGGACCCAGGAGGGCGTATGCAGGTTCCGGCCACCTTCCAGTACGCGCGCGCGACCGGCGTCGACCACGCCATCGAGCTGCTCACCCGGTACGGGCCCGAGGCCCGCGTGGTGGCGGGCGGGCACAGTCTGCTGCCGATGATGAAGTTGCGGCTCGCCCAGCCGGAGGCGCTGATCGACATCAACGGCCTCGACGAGCTGACGCGCATCCGCGTGGACGGCGGTGAACTCGCCGTCGGCGCCATGGTCCGGCACGCCGACCTGCTGGCCTCTGCCGTGGTCGGCGAGCACTTCCCCGTCCTCCGCGACGCGGAGCGGATGATCGCCGACCCGCTGGTGCGCAACCGCGGCACCGTCGGCGGCTCGCTCTGCCAGGCCGATCCGTCCGAGGACCTGTCCGCCGCGTTCTGCGCGCTGCGCGCGACCCTCGTCGCCCAGGGGCCGGGCGGGCGACGGGCCGTGCCGGTCCGGGAGTTCTTCCTCGGCCCGTACGAGACCGTGCTCGGCGAGGCTGAGTTGCTGCTGGAGATCCGGGTGCCGATCCGCTCGCACGCCAGCGCCTACCGCAAGGTGGAGCGCCGGGCCGGAGACTGGGCGGTCGCCGCGGCGGCCGCGGTGCTGGAACTCTCCGCGGGAGTGGTCGCCGAGGCGGGCATCGGGCTGACTGCGGTCGGCGCGCCCCGCTTCGTCGCGGAGGAGGCCGAGCGACACCTGCGCGGCGGGCCGCCCGGCGAGGAGCGGTTCACCGAGGCGGGCCGGATCGCGGGGGAGGAGTGCCGGCCCTCCGCCGACCAGCGCGGCCCCGTCGACTACAAGCGGCACCTCGCCGCCGAGCTCACCGTGCGGGCGCTGCGCGCCGCGGCCGCCCGCGCCCAGGGGCAGGAGGCCTGACATGCAGATCACGGTCACCGTGAACGGCGAGCGCCACACCCGGGACGTCGAACCCCGGCTGCTGCTCGTGCACTTCCTCCGCGACGAGCTGGGCCTCACCGGCACGCACTGGGGCTGCGACACCTCCAACTGCGGGGTCTGCGCGGTCTGGCTGGACGGCACGCCCGTCAAGTCCTGCACTGTGCTCGCGGTGATGGCCGACGGCCACGAGGTGCGGACCGTCGAGGGCCTCGCCGAAGGATCGGAACTCGACCCCGTCCAGCAGGGGTTCGTCGCCTGCCACGGACTGCAGTGCGGCTTCTGCACCCCCGGCATGATGATGACCGCCCGCTGGCTGCTCGACCACGACCCGGACCCCTCCGAGGAGGACATCCGCGAGGCCATCTCCGGACAGATGTGCCGCTGCACCGGCTACGAGAACATCGTGCGCTCCATCCGCTGGGCCGCCGAGCACGGCGGCACCGCGCGCCCCGCCGAGGAGACGGCGCGGGGGGCGCCCGGCCGCGAGGAGGTGCGGACATGACCACCACCGCGGGACGGCCGGTCGGCTTCGGGCGGATGACCCGCAAGGAGGACGCCCGCTTCGTGCGCGGCCACGGCACCTATGTCGACGACGTGCGACTGCCCGGCATGCTGTACGGCGCGGTGCTGCGCAGTCCGCTGGCGCACGCGCGGATCGTGTCCGTCGACACCTCCGCCGCCGAGGCGCATCCCAAGGTGAAGGCCGTCATCACCGGGCAGACCCTGGCCGGGCTCGGGCTGGCGTGGATGCCCACGATCTCGTACGACACCCAGGCGGTGCTGGCCACCGACAAGGTGCGCTTCCAGGGGCAGGAGGTCGCCTTCGTCGTCGCCGAGGACCGCTACGCGGCCCGCGACGCCCTGGAGCTCATCGACGTCGAGTACGACCCGCTGCCGCCCGTCGTCGACGCCCGCAGGGCGCTCGACCCCGACGCGCCGCTGATCCGCGACGACAAGGAGGACCAGACCGGCAACCGCGTCTTCGACTGGTCCGCGGGCGACCGCGAGCGCACCGACGAGGCGTTCGCCCGCGCCGACGTCGTCGTCACACAGGACATGCTCTACCCCCGGGTGCACCCCGCCCCGCTGGAGACCTGCGGCACCGTCGCCGACATGGACGCCGTCACCGGCAAGCTCACCGTGTGGTCCACCACCCAGGCCCCGCACGCGCACCGTACCCTGTACGCGATGGTGGCCGGCATCCCCGAGCACAAGATCCGCATCATCTCGCCGGACATCGGCGGCGGCTTCGGCAACAAGGTCGGCATCTACCCCGGGTACGTGTGCGCGGTCGTCGGCTCCATCGTCACCGGCAAGCCCGTCAAGTGGGTGGAGGACCGCTCGGAGAACCTGATGAGCACCTCCTTCGCCCGCGACTACCACATGCACGGAGAGATCGCGGCGACCGCGGACGGGCGGATCCTGGCCCTGCGCGTCAAGGTCCTCGCCGACCACGGCGCCTTCAACGCCACCGCCCAGCCCACCCACTTCCCCGCCGGTTTCTTCGGGGTCTTCACCGGCTCGTACGACATCGAGGCCGCGCACTGCGAGGTCACCGGCGTCTACACCAACAAGGCGCCGGGCGGCGTCGCCTACGCCTGCTCCTTCCGCGTCACCGAGGCCGTCTACCTCGTGGAGCGCATGGTCGACGTGCTCGCCGCCGAACTCGGCACCGACCCGGCGGAACTGCGGATGCGCAACCTGCTGCGGCCCGAGCAGTTCCCTTACCGGAACACGACCGGCTGGGAGTACGACTCCGGCGACTACCCGCGGGCCCTGCGGCTCGCGATGGACCTGGCGCACTACGAGGAGCTGCGCCGCGAGCAGGCGGAGCGGCGCGAACGCGGCGAACTCATGGGCATCGGGCTCTCGTTCTTCACCGAGGCCGTCGGCGCGGGCCCGCGCAGGCACATGGACATCCTGGGCCTGGGCATGGCCGACGGCGCGGAACTGCGCGTCCACCCCACCGGCAAGGCGGTGCTGCGGATCTCCGTGCAGACGCAGGGCCAGGGCCACGAGACGACGTTCGCGCAGATCGTCGCCGAGGAACTGGGCATCCCTCCCGAGGACATCGAGGTCGTGCACGGCGACACCGACCAGACGCCCTTCGGCCTCGGCACCTACGGCTCCCGCTCCACCCCCGTGTCCGGCGCGGCGGCCGCGCTGGTGGCCCGCAAGGTCCGCGAGCGGGCCCGGCTGGTCGCCTCGGCGATGCTCGAGGTCAGCCCGGACGACCTGGAGTGGGAGAAGGGCCGCTGGTTCGTCACCGGCGACCCCGACCAGGGCCGCACGATGGCCGAGATCGCGTTCGCCGCGCACTCCACCCTCGAACTGCCGGAGGGCGTGGAGGGCCACCTCGACGCGACCTGCGTCTACAACCCGCCCAATCTCACCTTCCCGTTCGGCGCCTACATCTGCGTCGCCGACGTCGACGCCGGCACCGGGCAGGTCAAGGTGCGCCGCTTCGTCGCCGTCGACGACTGCGGCACCCGCATCAACCCGATGATCGTCGAAGGACAGGTGCACGGCGGGCTCGCCGACGGGCTCGGCATGGCGCTCATGCAGGTGATCGCGTTCGACGAGGACGGCAACTGCCTCGGCGGGTCCTTCATGGACTACCTGCTGCCCACCTCCGTCGAGTGCCCCTCCTGGGAGCTCGGCGAGACCGTCACCCCCTCCCCGCACCACCCGATCGGCGCCAAAGGCGTCGGCGAGTCCGCCACCGTGGGCTCGCCCGCCGCCGTCGTCAACGCCGTCGTCGACGCACTGCGGCCGCTCGGGGTACGCCACATCGACATGCCCCTGACCCCGGCGGCGGTCTGGCGGGCCGCGCGGGGACAGCCGCTCCGCAGCGACCTGGCGATCACCTGAGGCACCCGATGACGAGCACCGAACTGCTGCACCGAGCGGACGAACTGCGGCACGGCCGCACCCCGTTCGTCCTCGCCACGGTCGTCCGCGCGCAGCGCCCGACCAGCGCCAGGCCCGGCGACAGCGCCCTGGTGCTGCCCGACGGCACCGTGGAGGGCTTCGTCGGCGGCGTCTGCGCCGAGTCGACCGTGCAGCTGCAGGGGCTGCGCCTGCTGGAGACCGGGGAGTCGGTGCTGCTGCGGATCACCCCCGGCGGCGCGGAGACGGGCGCCCAGGACGAGGGCCTGGTGACCGTCGGCAACCCGTGCCAGTCCGGCGGGACCCTCGACATCTTCCTGGAGGCCCACCTGCCGCCCCTGCTGGTGCACGTCCAGGGCCACGCGCCCATCGCCCGCGCCCTGCTCGACGTCGGCCGGGCGCTCGGCTACGACGCCCGGCCCGCGGAACCCGGGACACCACTGCCCGACGACCTGGACGCCGTCGTGATCGCCTCGCACGGCCGGGACGAGGAGGCCACGCTGGCCGGGGCGGTGCGCGCGGGGGTCCCGTACGTCGGACTCGTCGCCAGTCCCCGGCGCGGCGCGGCCGTCCTGGCCGGGCTCGGGCTGACACCGCGGGAGCGGGCCCGCGTCCACACCCCGGCGGGGCTGGACATCGGCGCCCGCACCCCGGCGGAGATCGCCGTGTCGGTGTACGCCGAGGTCATCGCGGTGCGGCCACGGCCGGCCGCCCCTCCCGCCGCCCGACCCGCCGCCCCGGACACCGCGGCGCCCGGGCCGCCCGTCGCGGAGGCCGTCGACCCGGTGTGCGGCATGGCGGTCGCCGTCACCCCCGGCACCGTCGCACTGACCGGACAAGGCGGCGGCAGCGTCTACTTCTGCGGCCCCGGCTGCCGGCACGCCTACACCGACGACCCCGCCCGCTACGCGCATGCCTCCTGACCCCGACGCCCTCGTCCCCGACGTCCCCGCCCTGCGCGCGCGGCTCGACGCCGCCGACTACCTCGCCGACGACGCGCTCGCCACGGCCCTGCTGCTGGCCGTCCGCATGCGCCAGCCGATCCTGCTGGAGGGCGAACCGGGCGTCGGCAAGACGGAGGCGGCCCGCGCACTGGCCACCGTCCTCGACACGCCGTTGATCCGGCTCCAGTGCTACGAGGGGCTGTCCGCCGCCGAGGCACTCTACGAGTGGAACTACCCGCGCCAGCTGCTCGCGATCCGGCTGGCCGAGTCCCGCGGCGAACCGCTGCGCGACGCCGACCTGTTCACGGAGGACTTCCTGATGCCCAGGCCCCTGCTCGCCGCGATCACGCACCCGGGGCCGCGACCGGCCGTCCTGCTCATCGACGAGGTGGACCGCGCCGACGACGAGTTCGAGGCCTTCCTGCTGGAGCTGCTCGCCGACGCCGCCGTCACCGTCCCCGAACTCGGCACGCGCACCGCGACGGTGCCGCCCGTCGCCGTCCTGACCTCCAACCGCACCCGCGACCTGCACGACGCGCTGAAGCGGCGCTGCCTCTACCACTGGATCGAGTACCCGGACACCGAGCGCGTCGCCGCCGTCATCCGGCGGCGCGTGCCCGGGGCGGGGGAGTGGCTGGCGTCCCGGGTCGCGGGGGCCGTGGACCGGTTGCGCGCCGATCAGCGGCTCACCAAGCCGCCCGGCATCGCCGAGGCCGTCAACTGGGCCGCCGCGATGCGGGCGCTGGGCCTCACCTCGTTCGACGCGAACGCGGCCGACCGGACCCTTGGCGCGGTCCTCAAGTACGCCGAGGACCTCGCGGCGGTCCGGGCCGGGGGCCTCGCGCACCTGGTGGACAGCGATGCGTGAGCGTGGAGGCCAGGCAAGTAATGCGAGGGTCGAGATGCCCTCGGCACCGGGGCTGGCCGAGGTGGTGGCCGCGTTGGGCGAGTCCCTGCGGCGGGCGGGGATACCGGTGGGCCCGGACAGGGCGGGGCGGTTCGCCCGTGCGGTGACCGCACTGGGGCCTGCGACGACGCGGGAGTTGCGGCACTGCGCGCTGGCGACGCTGGTGTCGGACCCGGAGCAGATCACGCTGTTCGACGCGGTGTTCCGGGAGGTGTTCGGCGGCGAGGCCCCCGCGCACGCGGTCGCGCGGGGGCAGCGGGGCGACCCGCCGCGGTCGCCCGCCGGCGCCGGGCGTACCGCGCCGAGGGGCGGTGCCGCCGGGCGCGCGCAGGATGCCCGCGGGCGGTCGCGCGAGGTGGAGACGCCGACCATCGCCAGCCCCACCGACCGGCTCGCCACCCGGGACTTCGCGGAGCTGTCCGAGGACGAACTCGTCCTTCTGGCACGGGCGATGCGCGCGATCGTGCTCAACACCCCTCTCCGCCCCTCGCGCAGGCGCCGCGCCGCCCGGCACGGTGAGCGCGTCGACCTGCGCCGTACGCTCGCCGCCGGGCGCCGCACGGGCGGACACCCTCTGCGGCTGCGCCGCTTCGTGCCGCGGACCCGGCGCCGTGACCTGGTCGTCCTCTGCGACATCTCGGGGTCGATGGAGCCGTACGCCCGGGCCATGCTGCAGTTGCTCTACTGCGCGTCGCGCGGCGCGCGGGCCGAGGTCTTCACGTTCGCCACCCGGCTCACCCGGCTGACCTCCGTCCTGCGGCGGCCCGGTCTGCCCTCGGACGCGCTGGCGCGTGCCGGGCGTACGGCGCCGGACTGGTCGGGGGGCACGCGGATCGCCAGGTGCCTGGGGGAGTTCAACGAGCGGTACGGACGCCGCGGCATGGCCCGCGGTGCCGTCGTGGTGATCGTCTCGGACGGCTGGGACACCGGCGACCCCGCGCTCCTCGCCCGGCACATGGCCGCGCTCGCGCGGGTAGCCTTCCGTGTCGTGTGGGTCAACCCCCGTACGGCCAGTCCCCGTTACCGTCCGCTCGTGGGCGGCATGGCCGCGGCGTTGCCGTACTGCGACACCGTCGTCAGCGCCCACGACCTGGCCGCCCTGGACGATTTCGCCGCCGCGTTGTCCGCGCCGGGGCGCCGCCGCGCCGGTGCGAAGCAGGGCACGGCGGGTTCCGTCGCGTCCGCGGGGGATCGCTCGTCCTGATTCCGTCCTCCCGGCAAGGCCCGGCAGCGGCCCACGAGGTTCGCCGAACGGGGTTGTGCGGCGCTCGCCTTCGGCCACCGCGGCCGGTTGGCAGGCGAGGGTGCGCCGCGCCGGTACGAGGACGCGACCGCCGGGGTCGACGACCTGCGGGAGGCCGGCAGTTTCCCGACGACGCGGCCCGAGGCCGGCCCCGGCCGCACCGCGGTGTGCAAGGCCTGTCTCGGCGGCATCCACGCCACGCGGTTCACCGCGTTCGGCCCCCGGGCCAAGCGTCAGGAGCTCACCCTGGCGGCCGACTCCCACCTCCCGCCGGCCGCGTCTCAGCCGCCCAGCGCCTTGGCCTCCTTCTCGGGGGCGAGGCCGACCACGGGGCGGTCGGGGCGCTGGGGTGCCGTGCCGCCGACGGAGCGCAGCCATTGCCAGGTGTCGGCGACGGTCTCGGTGACGGGGCGGCAGCGCAGGCCGGTGGCCAGGGCGCGGGAGACGTCGGCGGTGTGGAGCGTGTCGTAGAGCTCGCCCGGCGGGAGCCAGACGGGCAGTTCGGTCCAGGGTTCGATGCCCGCGGCCAGGACGGTCTCCGGGTCGGTCCAGCGCAGTTCGGCGTCGGAGCCGGTCACCGCGGCGCAGGTGGCCAGGAGTTCGCCGGTGGTGGTGTGCCCGGGTGGGCTGACGAGGTTGTAGGCGCCGCCGAGGCCGGATTCGGCGGCGTCCAGGACCCATGCGGCGAGGTCGCGGGCGTCGACGTACTGCAGGGGCAGGTCGTGGGGGCCGGGGGCGAGGACGGGGCCGCCGCGGGCGATGCGGTTGAGCCACCAGGGCAGGCGGCCGATGTTCTCGTGGGGGCCCAGGATCAGGCCCGCGCGCACCAGCAGGGCGCCGTCGCCGAAGGACTCGGCCGCGGCCAGTTCCCCGCCGCGTTTGGCGCGGGCGTAGTCGACGTCGGGTCCGTCGCCGGGGGAGGCGTCCACCACGGGTCCGTCCTCGTCGAGTCCGGCGGCGGCGGGGTAGGTGTAGACGGAACGGCTGGAGATGTAGGCGTAGGTCCGGGCACGGCCGGCCAGGAGGCGGGCGGTCTCCCGTACGGCGGCAGGCGCGCCGGACCAGGTGTCGACGACGGCGTCCCACCGGCCGTGTCCGAGGGCGGCCAGGCCGCCCTCGGTGCCGCGTTCCCCGAGCAGCTCGGTGGTGCCGGGCGGCGCCTGGTGGCGGCCGCGGTGGAAGACCGTGACCTCCCAGCCCCGTTCGAGCGCGTCCTCGACGACGGCGCGTCCCACGAACTCCGTACCACCCAGTGTCAGCAGCTTCATACCGGCCACTGTGCCCGGTGGCGCGGCCGGGCGGCACCGATCACGCTGTGGGCGCAATCGCGCGGCCAGGCGGTGAGCACCGCCGCCGAGTGGACCGCCGCGATGCCCGGCACCACCTCGACCGTCTGCACGTCGTCGTCGCCCCCGACGTCGCCGCCCGCTTCCCCGCACCGGGCGCCATCGCCGACGTTCAGGCGCCGTTGGCCGCACAGTGCCGCGCATGGACGAGCTCACGCTGCCTTTCCCCGGCCCCGAACGGGCCGCCCGGCAGTACCGGTTCGGCGACCTGTCGCGCTGTGGCGCCATGCCCGCCGCCGGCAGCGGCCGGCCGGTCAGCAGCCCCGGCCGGTTCCAGGCCCCGCACGCCGCGGTCAACCGCCGCACCCCGGACGCCCCGGAGGGCGTCCCGTGTCCCTGCCGGAGGAGGGCCTGGGTGAACCACCTCGACGACGCCGGCACGTTCACCCCGGGCGGGCTCGGCGACCTCGTCGTCCTCGACCGGGATCCCTTCGCCGGGCCGCCCGCGGAGACGCCGCCACCCGGGTGCCACAGACCCTTCGGCGGCGAGCGGGTGGCCGCGGGGCCCCGGACGCGCGACCGCCCCGGT